>DATEPX010000138.1:0-26276 GCA_035272945.1 Terriglobales bacterium | reverse complement strand
TACTTCCGGGATTCCTGATTGCTCCGCCTTGATCCATTCCGCCCTGCATCGGCCTTCCAGCATTTGCTGGCGCGGACTGAGATCCGGGCCGCATCGGCGAAAAGCGGCCTGAGCGCTGAATCGATTGCTCCACTTGCGCCGCCTGGCGGTCGAAAGACTGCGGTGCGTTGGGACGGGACTTCATAAAAAAGCGCTCCTGGCCGCCATGCAGCGTTGAAGGATTCGCACCGCGATTCGACGCCGACAACGTCGCTCGCGTCGGTACGATCGGCAGGTTGCCGGTCATCATGCGCCCATCGCGAAATGCCCCACCGTTCATCGGCGTCGGCCTGACATGCCCGGTTCCAAAATGCTCGGAGGGGACGGTCGAGATCGCGTGCCGGAAGCGTTCGTTGGTTGCGGCCAGGCGCAGGTTGGAATAGCGGTTCCCCCCGTGAAGCGGCCCGATGCCATCGAAGCGATGGCCGCCCCTGTAGTTGTAAATGTTCGTGATGTTGGTGACGTTGACAACGTTAAACCGTGAGCCGTGGCGGCCGTACCAGGGGAAAAAAGGATCGCACGGTCCAACCGGCAGCCATCCCAGTGAGCCAAAGCCAAAGGAAGCTCCCCAGCCTCCGCCCCCGAATCCGAAGAAAGATACATACGCCGGCGCCCACAGCGGCCGGTAATAGGGATAGCCGTAGACCGGTCCTGGCCACCATACCCATGACGCGCCATAAATGAACCAGCGGCCGTAGTGATAAGGAGCCCAGCCCCAAGGTTCGTAAGAGACCCAGGTCCAACCCCAATATGGTTCCCATACCCATCTTCCAGCTCGGTAGGGGGCCCAATCCACCGCCACAACGGGAGCCCACACCGGACCATAATCGGGCACGTTGATCCAATGTCCATACCCATCCAGATCCTCGGAGCCCACGTAGTAGCGGTTGGTGTGGCTCCAGGCCTGCGCGTTGCGGATCAATCCGTTCCGATCGCTGTTCCAGGAGTCCCAGCTGTCCTTGGAAGGCGCTCCGGCGACTTTGTACTGGGTTTCATCTCCCGTGCCGCGCACGGTAACCGCTTCACCTTTTTCGACCCGCGTGCTGCCCTGGGGGGTGGAAATTTCTGCCTCACCTTTGCGGACGACCAACTGAGTCTCGCCATTAGAGTTCACTTCGATGCGGTAAACGCCCTCTTTCAAGACGGGACGGATGGCAACATTCGGAGTATTAATCTCAACATCTGCTTCCGTCCCTTTGAGGACGCTGTAATTGGCGAGCCCCTGTCCCAGCTGAATCTGTATATGCGTTCGGGAAAGCGTTGCGATGGTCGCCTGCGAATGGTCGCCCAGGCGCAGGATGTTCGCGTAGTCGAGTTGCACCTCGGCCCGGGAACGTTCTCCCGTAGAAACCTTGTCGCCGCTGACCATGGGCTGGTTCAGCGCCGCTGCTGCCCAGTCACCAGAGTCGCCGCGCTCGGTCGAGACATCGCCGTGAATCAGGCTGACACGTCCGACACCGGGTGAGAGGTCGACCTGAGCGCCGCAATATGACGCACTGAACAACGCCATTACCAGAATCGAAAACCCCGCCAGCAATCTGCTTTTCATGGCCCACCTCGACCAGTGGACACCTCTCGCACACAGGCATCCCTCACCTCGGGCAATGCAGGCGCCATGCCACAACCGTTGTTCTAGAGCCCTGTCGCAAGTTGCTGTGCCTCAGTAAGTTACAGAAAGGATAATGTGGGTGGAATTCGGGAATTCTGCGAGTTGGTGGCCGCCTTCGGCCAAAGTGGTGGATTTCAGCCAGCAGCAGAGAATGGTCGGGAGGCGGGTCTTGGACTCGCCCGACACGGGTCGGAGACAGGTGCCCACACGGTGTTAGGTCTCCTCCTCGTCTGTAATGCCTATCTTCGACAGCCGATAGCGCAGAGCATTCCGCGACAGCCCCAGCATCCGGGCGGCCTGGCTTTTGTTTCCGTTCGCCCTGCGCACGGCCTCGCGGATCATCTCGTCCTCCCACTGCTCGAGCGTCATGCCTTCGGGTAGAAGAGAATTGCCGGAGTTTTGAGGCCGGGCGCGAGGAGGATCAAAGTGAACATCAGCAGCTTCCAGAACCGGACCTTTGGCCAACGCGAAAGCGCGTTCAACGATGTTCTGAAGTTCCCGGACATTGCCCGGCCAGTAATAATCCATCAGCATTCGCATCGCCTCCGGACTCACGGCGCTGATTTCTTTGCCGGACTCGGCCGAAGAGCGAACCAGAAACAAGTTCACCAGCTCCGGAATATCCTCTTTATGTTCCCGCAGCGTCGGGAGATCAATGGGCACGACGTTCAGCCGGTAATAGAGGTCCTCGCGAAACGTCCCCTGCTCGAGCGCTTCACGCAAATCACGATTGGTTGCCGCAATCAGCCGCACGTCCACTTTCAAGGTTCGCGTTCCGCCCAGGTGCTCGAACTCACGTTCTTGCAAAACGCGAAGCAGTTTCACCTGCGTGGCAGGAGGCACATCGCCGATCTCATCCAAAAACAAAGTGCCCTTGTCCGCCAGCTCGAACTTGCCGGGCTTGCTGGTCGTGGCTCCTGTGAACGCTCCCTTTTCGTAGCCGAACAACTCGCTCTCCAGCAGGTTCTCCGGAATAGCCGTGCTGTTGATTTTGATGAACGGGCCCGACGACCGCCGCGAGATCTCGTGAATGGCGCGCGCGATCAGGTCCTTTCCGACGCCGCTTTCTCCACCCAGCAGCACGGTGGAGTTCGTAGCCGCCACTCGCTCGACCTTAGCCAGCACGTTCTGCATCTTTGGGCTGCGCGCGACGATATTCGGATGCTGATAGCGCTGCTGCTGCAGCCGTTCCCGAAGCGAGCGATTCTCTTCGCGCAAACGCCGGACATCCAGCTCTTTGTGGATCACCATGCGCATTTCGTCGAGCGAAAACGGCTTCAACACATAATCGCTGGCTCCGGCTTTCATGGCTTCTACCGCAGTTTCGACAGTGCCAAAGGCAGTCATGACGACGACCGGCAGGGCGGCATTGAATCGCCTAACTGCCTGCAAAAATTCCAGCCCGTTCATGCCGGGAAGCTTTAGATCCGTGACCACCAAGTCCACGGATCCCTGCTGCAACAGCTTCAAGCCTGCCTCAGCGTCTTCGGCCGAGAGGGTCGTGAAGCCATCGTCTCCGAGGTTGAGCTCCAGGATGCGCCGCATCTTGGCTTCATCCTCGACGATCAAAATGTTGGCCTTGGCTGTCATCAGGAGGCCAGCGCTCCTTCCTTCTGTACGGCTGGCTTTTCTTCTGCCGGAAGAAAGATCACGAAACAAGCACCTTCATTGGGCGCGCTCTCCAGGCGAATCGAGCCGCGGTGCTCATCCAGAATCTTCGAGACAATGGACAGCCCGAGACCGGTTCCGGTTTTCTTCGTTGTAACGAAAGGATTAAAGATTTGTTCCCGAAGTTCGGCCGGTATGCCGGGTCCCGTGTCCGCCAACCGGATCTCCACTCCTGGGCGATCGTTCCGGGTGGCCTTCGAGATCTGCGCGCGAAGCGTCCCGCCATCGTTCCCCATCGCTTCATACGCATTCTGGATCAGGTTCACAAACGCCTGCTCACAGAGACTGTCATCGAGTTGTGCGAGCGGCAGGTCGTTCTGATACTCGTGTTCCACTCTGACTTCTGCTCCGCGCCATTGCTCGGCCACCGACTTGAGCGCGCGATCGACGAGTTCAGGAACCGCTTGCGGGCTGGTCTCGGCATGCAGCGGCCGGGCAAAATCAAGGAAGCGGCCAACCATCAGGCTGACTCGATCTACTTCGGCGGAAATGTAGCCCGCCAGTTCGCTGGCCACCGGATTCGACGCCTCCAGCTTACGGTTCAGCATTTCCGCTGAGCCCCGAATCACGCCCAAGGGATTACGAATCTCATGGGCCAATCCCGCCGAGAGCTGGCCAAGAGCGGCCAGCCGTTCCGATCGCCGTGCTTCCGCCTGGACGGTTCGCAGTTGGCGATTGGTTTCCGCGAGCTCTGCTGCCAACTGCTGATAACGGCTGGTCTGGCGGCGGTTATCGACCGCAAATCGGTTCACCACCAGGGCCGCCACAAAGAAGAACAGAACCCGCAGGACAAGCTCGGTGATGGCATCGGTCGTAAGCTCGTATTCCTGAAGTGCGGGATAGAGAAAGGAGCAGTACAGACCAGAAGCCAGCAAGGTCCACAAAAGCGTCATGCGCAGGCCGAAGTAGACGGCCGCCGTGACCACGGGCAGATAATAAATAGGATAGTAGCTGCTATTGATACCCGGCCCGCCAGTGCTGGCAATGAGCAGCGTGGAGAAAACCAGCTTAAGCAGAACCGCGTGGGATCGACCCCACCGCGGGAACCGCTCAACCAGCCTGCCCTCAACCACTTGCACGATGCCGATGGCCAGCAGGGTTAATTCTTTGCGAATGTTCCGCAGCGGCGGCAGGACCGCCAGGCCACCGAGAAACAGCAGCCAGACCACATCCAGCCAGTTGATCCTCCTGTGGTCGCCCCTGCTCAATGCGCCGTCACCTCGAATGCCTCCAACTCATTCCCAGTCTATCGCGCCAGTCAGGACTTGGGACTCGATTCCTCGCTCGGTTACCGCCATAGGGTGGCGCCGGGCTTTTGGCCCTGCATTTGTGAAACCACCAGCCGGCCAGGCTTTAGCCACTGAGCTACATCGTCCGACTCGTCATATGCCCTCAGCGGCTAAAAAGACGGTTCCTCTATGCGAGATGAGTTATGCAGGTCCAAAGGGCCCGGCGCCACCCTGCCGAGGGCGAATCCCATATAACGGGGTTCGCGGTTCCCGAGTCTGCATCGAAAAACCTGATACTCCAAACCCGTTATTTGCTTTTAACCCGGCGTTCCAACGATTGACGCGCCCCTTTCCGCTTGTCTAGAGTACATATTGCTAGTAAAAGAGGTCTGTAACAGGTAGGCCATGACGATTCTGACGAATTCGAATCGAATTATCAGCGGGCTGGGTTTACGTGTGCTGGAACTCCTCCTTAGCGTGGCCATTCTTGGCCTGGTGCTTGCACCCAGAGGATCCGGCGGATGAGGTAGCCAAAATCAAGTTTCTGAAAGGGCCATCATCCACCAAAAGATGATGGCCCTTTTGCTTTAACGCCAGATGTGGCCCTGAGCGGGCCGGGAGGAATTGACTTGTCGAAACGAGAACGGATCAAAATTTTCGACACCACGCTGCGCGACGGGGAACAGGCCCCGGGCTACAGCATGAATAAGGATGAGAAGCTGCGCATGGCGCGTCAGCTCGACCGTCTGGGTGTGGACATAATCGAGGCCGGCTTTCCCATCGCTTCCGAAGGCGATTTCCAGGCGGTGCAGGCGGTGGCGCGCGAAGTTCGGCGACCTACAATCGCCGCCCTGGCGCGCTGTTGTCGCGAAGACATCGAGCGCGCCTGGCAGGCACTCGGAGAGGCCGCCCATCCTCGTATTCATACTTTCCTCGCAACCTCCGACATTCACCTTCAGCACAAGCTAAGAATTTCTCGACGGCAATGCCTGGAGCAGGCCCGCGACGCCGTAAAATTGGCGAAATCGCTTTGCGAAGACGTGGAGTTTTCTCCCGAGGACGCGACCCGCTCCGACTCCGATTTCCTGTGTCAGGTGCTCGAAGTGGTTGTCGAAGCGGGCGCCACCACGGTCAACATCCCCGATACCGTCGGCTACACCGTGCCCTTTGAATATGCCGAACTGATCCAGACCATACGTCAGCGCGTCCGCGGCATAGAGCGCCTGGTCATCTCGGTCCATTGCCACAACGATTTGGGCTTGGCTGCGGCCAACTCGCTGGCTGCGGTGGCGGCGGGCGCCCGGCAGGTGGAGTGTACGATCAACGGCATCGGTGAGCGCGCCGGAAATGCTTCGCTAGAAGAGGTCGTAATGGCGACGCGCGTCCGCCCTGATCGCTATCCGTACGAGACTGCGATCACCACGGAACAACTCTTTCCTTCCAGCCAGTTGTTGACTGAAATCACTGGAGTCGCGGTACAGCCTAACAAAGCCATCATAGGGCGGAACGCGTTCGCGCACGAAGCGGGCATTCACCAGGATGGCATGATCAAGAACCCCCTGACTTATGAGATCATGACACCGCAGTCGGTGGGAGTTCCGAGCACCCGTTTGGTGCTGGGCAAACACTCCGGGCGGCACGCGCTCGCCTTGCGGTGCGAACAGCTGGGTTTTCAGTTCAGCATTCGCGAACTCGACGAGATTTACCGCGACTTCATCGTGCTGGCCGATCTGGTCAAGACGGTCGAAGATCGTCACGTATTGGAGTTGATTCGCAAGCGGCACCAACAGCCCCTCTACAAGTCGGCGGCCGCGGCGCAATCCGAGACGGCACCTGGCGCAGGCACCGCCGACAGCCGGGTTTTCGATCGCGCACCGGGTGCGCAGTTGGCCAATGAAAAGGGCAGTGAACAGCCCAGGTTATTTCCCGCTGAGCACGAGCAGGATGACTATCTCTGGGGCGTCTGAATTCAAACTGCACTAATTAGGAAGTGAGAAACATGAAGAAGACCGGAGCACAAATCCTGTGGGAATGCCTGGAGCGCGAGGGCGTGAAGCATGTGTTCGGCTATCCCGGCGGGGCAATTTTGCCCGCATACGATGCCTTGAAGCACAGCAGCATCCACCACATTTTGGTTCGCCATGAGCAGGGTGCCACGCACATGGCCGACGGCTACGCCCGGGCCACTGGGGGTGTGGGCGTCGCGGTGGCCACCTCAGGCCCCGGCGCCACAAATATGGTGACCGGCATTGCCACCGCCATGCTGGATTCCTCTCCCATCGTTTGCATCACCGGCCAAGTCGGCAGCAAGCTGATCGGTTCCGACGCTTTCCAGGAAACTGACATCACGGGTGTCACTCTCCCCATCACCAAGCACAATTACCTGGTGACGCATGCCGACGAAGTGGCCCGCACAGTGCGGGAAGCCTTCTACGTGGCGCGTTCAGGTCGTCCTGGCCCGGTCTTAATAGACATCACCAAGGACGCTCAGCAGTCTTCCTGTGAATTTGATTGGGAAGCGGCCAAGCCGCAGCTACCCGGTTATCGTCCCGATCTGTCGCCCGCGCCAGAGGAGTACGCCCAGGCATTGGAACTGATTCGCAACTCCAAGCGTCCTGTAATCCTCGCCGGTCACGGCATTCTGGTCTCCGGCGCCGAGCGGGAAGTCCGCGATCTGGCGGAGCGCGCGGGAATTCCAATAGCTCTTACTCTGCTTGGTTTAGGAGCATTTCCTGCCTCTCATCCGCTCAATCTCGGGATGATGGGGATGCATGGCGAAGCCTGGGTGAATCACACCATCCAGGATGCAGACCTGTTGATAGCGCTTGGAATGCGTTTCGATGATCGCGTCACCGGCAATCTGAAAACCTACGCTCCCTCCGCGAAGAAGATCCACGTCGAAATCGATCCCGCCGAAATCAACAAGAACGTCAAGGTCGATGTGGCTCTGGTGGGCGACCTTCGCGAAGTTCTGCACGAGCTTTTGCCTAAAGTTGAATCCATGGATCGGACTGAATGGCTGGACTACATCGACCGATTGAAGGGCGATTCGGCGGTGCGCGACATTCAGAACCTACCCGATAGCGGGCACCTTTACGCCGCGCACGTCATCAACGACCTGTGGCGCGAGACTCGAGATGGCAACACGGTCGTCGTCACTGACGTTGGCCAGCACCAGATGTGGGAAGCCCAGTATTACAAGCATGAGCAGCCGCGCTCCCTAATCACCTCCGGAGGTCTGGGTACGATGGGATTTGCCTTGCCGGCGGCGATCGGAGCCAAGGTGGCGCGTCCCGAAGCTGAAGTGTGGGCCATAGTCGGCGATGGAGGTTTTCAGATGACGATGTCGGAGATGGCCACCATCGTCCAGGAGAGCCTGAAAATCCACATCGCCATCATTAACAATGGCTATTTAGGCATGGTGCGTCAGTGGCAGGAATTTTTCTACGAGCGCAACTATCAGGCAACTCCATTGTTGAATCCGGACTTCGCCAAGCTGGCGGAAGCCTATGGCATCCGCAGCATGAACGTGAAGCAACGGTCTCAAGTCGTGCCTGCGGTCCAGTCGGCCCGCCAGCATGACGGGCCAGTATTAATTAACTTCCAGGTTGAGCAGGAAGACACGGTTTATCCGATGGTCGCAGCCGGAGCGTCTTTGCACGAAATGATCCGTCGCCCTAGCTCGATCGTAGAAACTGCTGCTGACGAGTAAAACATCCATGCTGAATACATTTGTTGTGTACGTCGAAAATAAACCGGGTGTCCTGACCCGGGTGGCCTCGCTATTTCGCCGCCGCGCCTTCAACATCGACTCTCTGACCGTCGGCCGCACCGAGAAGCCCGAAGTTTCGCGCATGACCATCACGGTAGACGCCGACTACGACCAGGCTCGCCGCATCGAGGCCAATCTCTACAAGCTCGTGAACGTGCTGCTGGTGGAAAACATCACCAATGAAGCAGCGATCGTGCGCGACCTGGCGATGATCAAGGTGGCGGCCACGCACGAGGCGCGCTCGCATGTGCTCGAACTAGCCAGCGTTTTTCGCGCGCGCGTGGTGGATGTCTCGCCGGAATCGCTGACCATAGAAATCACCGGCGCCGAAGATAAGATTGACGGCTTGCTCGACGTGCTTCGCCCCTACGGAGTGTTGGAAATGGTGCGCACGGGTATTGTGGCCATGCGTCGCGGGAGTAAGTCCTCGATTCCCGTCACACCGGTCAACGGACTGGCACAAGCCGCCGCGGCAGGCGATGAAGATATTTCCTACTCGGTTTAGAAAAACAGATTGCTCTCAGGAAAGGTATAGCCATGACGAAGATGTATCACGACAACTCTGCTGATCTGGCGTTGATTCGCGCGCAGAAGGTGGCCATCATCGGCTACGGCTCGCAGGGCCACGCCCACGCGCTTAACCTGAAAGATAGCGGCGTCGAGGTGCGGGTGGGCTTGCCGTCGGCGAGCGAGTCGCGCGCAAAAGCACAGGCAGCTGGTTTGACGGTGCTGTCTATTTCTGACGCTGCCGATTGGGCGGACGTCATCATGGTCCTTGTCCCCGACACGGCCCAGCCTGCAGTCTACAAGTACGACATCGCGCCTCATTTGTCGCCGAAAAAAACTCTGATGTTTGCGCACGGCTTCAACATCCGTTTCAAAACCATCAATCCTCCTCCCAACATTGATGTTTCGATGATTGCACCCAAAGCTCCGGGACACCGTGTGCGCGAGGTGTTTCTCGAAGGTGGTGGAACTCCGGCACTACTCGCCATCCACCAGGATGCCAGCGGAAATGCAAAACAGCTGGCTCTGTCCTATGCGAAGGCTCTGGGAACGACCCGAGCCGGTGTCATTGAAACGACGTTTGCGGAAGAAACCGAGACCGATCTTTTTGGCGAACAAACCGTTCTGTGCGGCGGAGTGAGCGCCCTGGTGAAAGCCGGTTTCGAGACCCTGGTCGAGGCCGGTTATCAGCCCGAGATCGCGTACTTCGAGTGCATGCACGAGCTGAAGCTGATTGTGGACCTGATGTATCGAGGGGGTCTCAATTACATGCGCTACTCCGTAAGCGACACCGCCGAGCACGGCGACTACACCGGCGGTCCGCGTATCATCACCGACGAGACGCGCCAGACCATGCGGCAGATCCTCAAGGAAATCCAAGATGGAACCTACGCCCGCAACTGGATCAAGGAGAACGAATCCGGGCGCGAATGGTTTGAAGCCACCCGCGAGCGCGAGCAGGAACACCCGATCGAGCAAGTGGGCGCGCGCCTGCGCAGCATGATGACGTTCCTGGATCCTGTAACGGTGAAGGAACGCCGCAAGCGGACGGCCGTCTCCTCTTAGATGCTCGCCATGGGTGACCGCCGAAGACAAGGATTGGGTCTTGGATTCGGGTTGCAGGAAGAGCAACCCCTGCAACCTGTGACTTATGACCTAAGACCTTAACGTGCGACGAGTGGGCCCCCTCAGTACCCCCTGGGATGCCAATTTGCCAGTCACGACCGCCATATCTTTCCTGACAAGTTTCGTGCCACGTCAGGTTTGCACGCGATGCTAGCCAGCCACTCGGGCGCCGCTGCCCCGGCTCCTGCCGCAAACAGATCAGGTTATTCCTGTAGGAAACCACCGATAATCCCGTATTCCCAGTATTTTTGACGCCCTCTGCTTACCCTTCTAAACGAGAGGTATGGCGCAAGAACTCGAGGCATCTGATCACAAAGAGTAAACACATAGCACTTTAGGACCATTACCCTTTGTAGCGGAGGAAGGTAGAAACGTGAAATGGCGAGCGAAGTTGTGCGGAATGGCATCAAACGTAATACGTTTTTGGCAGGTTCTATGACAGAGCTGTCGGGAAAGAACGGAATTCTTTTTTGCGTCCTTGCCGGAGTCATGCTGACCGGGATTTCCCTGGCGCAGGACTCGACCCGGGGACAGGAGAGCGAATCGGAAAATAACCCCGTTCTCACGGCCCTCCTGCACACGCGTGGTTCTGGTCTATCACCGACGTCGCAGCCCAAGGATGTCTCGGACCAACAGGCCCGAACCCAAGCGATCCTGGCTGAGGCACTGAAGGCGCGAACCCCGGTACACGTCTCACTGGTGAAGTCGGTTGATGCCCGCAAGAACAAGCCCAGCGCCGAACTGATCGCAACCACTAGGCAAGAAATAAGGTCGGCGGATGGGGAAGTAGTTGTTCCCGTCGGAGCGGCAATTGTTGGCCTGATCAGAGAAGTGACGTTGCGTTCGCCAGACGGACAAGAAGCCAATATCGAAATCGCCGTGGATCACGTGCTTCTGACCAATGGAAGCAAGACTTCGCTGGCGCGTGCGCTCCAATTTATCGGCCATGCCCAAACGGATTCGAGCGCAGCGCAACAGGAACCGCCCATCGACCAGCAGGCGCGCACGGTGGAAGCCATGCGAGCATTAGCAAACCCCGCTTCCATGGGTGGCGGGATGCTTCGAGATGCAACGCGGCTGATGGACGGTGCTGGAGATCCTGGGCAAACGACTGGACGGGTCAACTCAGCGACCTCGGGAAGCCAAGGAGTGGTTGCGCTGCCGAACTTGTATTTGTCTGCTCAGGTGTCTGGAAATAATAAATCCGTGTTCGACGCAAAAGACACCAGAGTTCGACTGAGCAGAGGAACTGACATGGTCTTGAGCGTAGAGGGTCAGTGAGCGCCTCACAGGCTGTCGCTCTCAAGTGTCCGCGACAGAGTTAGACGGCGCGATGCACTATCGCACGTATACAGGCGGTTCTATCAGGGCCGGGGCAACTTCGGAAATCGGAAGCCGATTCTTCCCGGAGGGCACCTTTCTTATGCCGACAGGGTAGATCGCAAGAGTTCCAGTCGAATCAATGTGCAGTCGGATGAAGTTCTTGTAATGCCGCCAGTGGAGCGCCGAGAATGCCTCATTCGCATGACGCCTGAATGCCAGGAGAGAAACGAACAGGTAGATACCCATCAAGAACCCGCTCACGAAATAACCAGACACAAATGTCGCTGCAGCGCCGATCAGCATTCGTGCAATGACGTGGTCAGGGATAAGGAGTTCCGATGCCAGCCATCCGATGTAGCTGCTGAGCACAATGCCACCCAGGTGAGAGAGGGCATGGGCGCCCCCGCCCAAGAGCCGGTACCATCGCTTGTGTGTGTCAGTGAAAGCCCAGAATCCCAGCACAACGGCCACAATCCAGAAGAAGCCTGCCGGTGATGCAAGTAATCCCTGTACAAATGCGGAAAACTGCTCCCCCGGCGTGGGATGTGAACTGAGACGGCTGATCTGCTCCGACATAGGCGTACGGTAAATCCAGGCGATGGCGAGATACAGCCCTCCGCCCAGAAATCCAAACTTCCAATTAAGGAACGGAAACAAGAGGTCCATGAAGAGTAGTTTCACGGATGTTTGCCGGGTTGGAAATTCTTCTTTCAGCCTGTACTCGGTTACTCGTTCCCGGCCGACCTTTAGGGTGTCCGTTGGAGGTCCATAGGTTGGGTGCAGGAAAGCGCCACCGCCCCCGGCAGTGATCAGCTGTTTGCCGCTGCCGTCAGCTGCTTGATGGCGACGGTAGTGATGCAGATCGCCGGCCAGCGCCACGCGGAGAGTTGCTTTCGCATCTCGCAGTACTCGCTCTTCCAGAAATGCGAGGTTGTTCTGCAGTTTGAGGTCGTAGATGTTGCCATAGATCCAGTCTGGTTCAGCAGTTGCGAGGATGATGCGGTCTCCCGGGTTGACACGCTCCTTGGCAACTTCGCAAAAGTAATCGAGCTGCGGCTGATCGATGTCGGACTCCAGTTGTAAGTCAACGCCCCACAACCACCAGCTGTGGGGGAGCTTAAGCGCGAAGTAGCTGCGTCTTTGCCGTGTCTGCCAACCACCGATCCATCGGTTCTGAAAGAACAAGCGACTGAAGCTGACCAGTCCGTCATACCAGTCATGATTACCCGGAATAGCATAGACATGCGGCTCCGGTGCCGGACTGTGTGCGAGCGCAGTCGCGTAAGGTGCTACCAGCTTCTCCTGATACGCGTCCCGGTCAGCCGTCGGATAGACTTCATCTCCGCCCATCACGAGGATGTGGCCGCGCTCAGTTCTGTAAGTGTCGGATGAGACCGGACTGGACAGTGATAGCAACGGTTCGGCAATCGTTCGAGCGACGGCAAATGTTGAATTCCACCCATCGCCCAAATCAGCCACGTAGTCAATCCAGATGTCCGTCTTGTTACTGTAATCGTACAGTTCCTGTTTAGCAGTGAAACTTTCGATCAGGCGATAATCGGATCGAGTGCCGAACAGATTCGAGACTACAACCTTGAGAGCAGTTTCAGCGAGCTGACCGGGGTCGTACCAACCGGTCATTTTGGCAAGCTTGGGTTCTGGGTCCATTGGTCCTCATCCTCAGGTGTCACAACGTCCAGCGCGGAGTCTCACAATTTCCACGCAATAGCATACTGCGGAGTCTCGCGTCCATCGCGATTGCCAGCTCCCCGGCCTCTTCGACCAGCGATTCCTAAGACATGGTCCAGGGGGCCCTTCTTGAAGGCCATTCCAACACTTGGGCGAGCCCCGCGAAGATTCGCAATTCTCGACTTGGCTGACTCGCATTACCGTGAGCCAAGCCTTATGAGCTGCGAAAGCGGCACACAAGCAGGGAAGCGTCTTTCTTCGTAATGCGAAGCTAAGAATGACGAGGAAATTGATTTTCGCCTCTGGATTGCTTGTCTGTTCAGCTGCAACCTGGACCATGAAGAAAATCCAAGTAGCACAAGCCACGATCTAAGCGAAATCCTTTAACCCAACAAACCAGGATTCGTGTCACTCGCCTGGATACGAATAAGAGGACACTCCGCAATCCGCCATCCTCCTGCGTCATTGGGACTGAGTTTTCGTTCTGCGCGCCAGCCAAAACGATCCTGGGGGGCTTTCAGAGAACCTCATTGCATTCTGTCCTCGTAATATTTGTCGGCATTTGATGGACAGCGGCATTTCGCAGGTTCCATATTTCACGTGCGAATTCTAGGATGTCAACCACGCTCGAAATCTACACGATTCCTATCGCCGCAGCCCAGCGGCAGGCAGTCGAAAATCTCTCACGAAGGGTGACCAATGGCGACGAGTTGCGCCAAATCGGGGAGAACCTGCCGCTCGCATCCGAGCGGATTCAATGTGTTAGATGGTAGGCCCGAATGGACTCGAACCATCGACCTCTTCCGTGTCAAGGAAGCGCTCTAACCAGACTGAGCTACGGGCCTACAAGCAAGCGGCTGTGGCTTCAATTCTACCGGGCGGCGAGTGATTCCGGCAACGTTTGGCGCACGGCCCATCACGCAATTGAGAGTGAAGGACGTTTTTGGCTCCGCTAGTTGCAAAGTCCGCTTCCGGCAGAGACAATCGCTAATGTGAAGAAACGTCGGACGCCTCCTGTCGGCAAGTCAGGCCAGTCTACCCAGCACATCTCAAGGTCGGGTTCCGGACATACTGCAGCGGGTCCGTTTCGTGCCGGAGCCATCGTGCTGGTCACCCTCAACAATCCGCGCGAGAAATTTTGGGGCGCCGTGCTTGCGCTCGATCCTGCCGGCGTCAGCTTCCAGGGTCTGGAGCTGGGTTCGTTCGAGGATGCCACCAACCTGGTGGTGGGGGGAGAAAATGTCGCCGCCGCGACTCTGTTCTTTCCCATGCACCGGGTTGAGCGTCTCGAGCTGGACCTGCCCGAAGGTAACATTCCTTCGCTTTCCCAGCGTTTCACGAACCGAACCGGGCTTGAGCCGGCTGAGGCACTGGCCCGCGCAGCTGCCGCTTCCGGGGGCGCCGAGCGGTGAAAATCTCGCAGCTGCTAACCGCTCCGAATCAGCTCACGCTGCTGCGCATGCTGTTCGTGCCCTTCGTCATCATCAACCTGGTGGACCGGCACTACCACTGGGCGCTGACGCTGTTCGTTCTGGCCGGGCTCAGTGATGGGCTCGACGGGCTGCTGGCGCGCAAGCTTCATCAGCAGTCCTTGCTCGGGCAATATCTCGATCCCATCGCGGACAAGCTTTTGCTGACCACTATGTTCCTGGTGCTTTCCATTCTGCACAAGATTCCCTGGAAGTTCACAGTGCTGGTGTTCAGCCGCGATATCTCGATCCTGGGAGTTGGCGCGGTGCTCTACGCAATTGCCGGCCTGCGCAACTTCAGCCCGAGCATTTTCGGTAAGGCCAATACTTTTTTTCAGGTCGCGGCCGTGTTTTTGGTGTTGCTTTATGAGATTGATCACGCGCAATGGATTGAGTTGACCCGAAAAGCCTGCCTGCGCGCGGTTTTTGCTTTCACCATTATTTCCGGTGTGCATTACATCTATCTGGTCGGATTGCGTTTGCGCTCCCACAATCTCATGCCGCCCGGGAGCCCTCCGCAACGCCCGATTTGAGGGCGAGCCTAGCAGCTAGGTTCTGATTCATGTCCACGCGAGCAAACGAATCCATGGCACTTCGGTGTCACATCGTGTGGCTCGACAGGGCTATTCCCCACACCGCAAGCTAGTAATAGCGTTCGCCGTGCTGACCGGGAGGGCAGGGGCGATGGGGTTTCTCTTTGAGTTCCCTGTCGCTAGGGGCCTTCGCCGGTCAGCTAGAACCTCGCCTTAAACCGCGATACTTCCGCAGGCCTATCGACAGCCTACAACGCGAGCATCGTAGGTGTCGGTCTCACAACGAACCGACCTTCCTGTAAGCGCTAAGAGTTTTAAGCGGAATTCGATTCCTTCCTTTGGTTGAGACTTTAAGAGTGAAGGGGGCGCGCAGGCATTGCACTAAAGCGCGCACAAAATGTCTGTGATCAGCGTCACCGAGTCCGGTGATATTTGTGCTCTTGATCACAGCTTGCGGTGATCGAAATCACTGAACCGACGTTCAAGATTCGATACCTTCCAACGCGACAATTTGACTTGCGGCGAAGAGACCAAGCGCACCCCTTTCCCTAGTGCGCGACCGCACCCTGTAAACCCCTAGTGCGATTGGTTCTTTGCCTGTCGTAAGTTGGCGCGCAATTTCGTCGAGTCTCGCCTCCCCGCCGACAGCAGCAAGTCCGTTCCCCAGGGTACACCGGCCCATCCCAGGAATCCTTACAGCCAAAAGGAGGCACACACCGTGTCGACCAGAAGAACTTTCTTGAAAACGACCGCCATCACCGGGGCCGGAGTGCTCGTGCTCCGTGGTAGAGCATGGCCCTTCGATCAAAGCCCGACAAACATCACCAAATATGTGGTAACCCTGCCTGGGCTTGGGCCTGGCGGGGCCAACAACCTCGGGAACTACATCCAGGTGCTGTCGAACCTGACCCCCAACACAGGCACTGACAACTACCAAATCGTTGCAAGGCAGTTTACCCAGCAACTGCATCCTAACCTTCCTCCGACCACTCTCTGGGGATACGCGGATGCCACAATACCGTACAAAGGCACGTATCTCGGGGGCGCGATCGTAGCCACCCGCAAAACGCCAGTGAACCTAAAGGTCACCAACCTGTTGCCTCCCGCGCACATTCTGCCAGTTGACCCAACCCTCGTCGATCCCATCATGTCCGCTGAGGTTGGTGGACGCCAGGACAGGATTGCCGTTCACATCCATGGCGGCTTAGTCACGTGGGACAACGATGGCGGTCCATTTCATTGGTTTTCGAATGCGAACAACCCGGGTGGGTTTGTCCACGGCTCCAGCTTCATCAATAGCGCCGGCCCAGGATCGGCGATCTACAATTATCCCAACGACCTCAGCGCCCGACTGCTCTGGTATCACGACCACGCTTACGGTCTCACGCGGACCAATGCTTATGCCGGCATAGCTGCTGCGTACCTGATCACGGATGATGCCGAGGCCGGGTTGATCAGCTCCGGGATCCTTCCTGAATTCGATGGCTATCCGCTCGGGATCCCATTAGTCATCCAAGACAAGACCTTTTGGGACGGCCCAGGAGGCGAGGATCCCGGCTATGCCTCAGTGGTGCCCGCAGGCGCAAAACGTGGCAGCCTGTGGTATCCGCACGTTTATGAAGGCGCCTCGGCAGAAAACCTTCCTTCGATGTCGCTTCCACCGGCCGGCGGCAGTGGCACGGCCAGGTGGGAGCTAAACGGTGGAACTCCGCCGCCTATATCCACGGTCGCGGAGGCATTCATGGACACGATCCTTGTGAACGGCGCACCCTATCCCCAACTGGGCCCGCTGCCTCCGAGGAGATTCCGCTTCCGGCTACTGAACGGCTCTCAAGCCCGGTTCTACAACTTGCAGCTATATGTGGCGGATAAGTCTGTTGACGGCATTACGCTGGCGCCTACCGGAGAGATCGACGTCAACGGTAACCCTCTGCTGGCACCCACAAATGCGCCAGGCCCGGCGTTCGTCCAGATCGGCAACGAGGCGGGGTTCCTGCCGGCTCCGGCGGTGTTGAGCAAGGATGGCAGCAACCGCAACAGTAACAACGTGGTTGGCTGGAAACTCCTCGGTTCAGCTACCGGCGACCCGACCGTGGGCAACGTGAACCGCTACAACTTGTTGCTGGCCCCGGCGGAACGAGCCGACTTCATCATCGACCTCAGGGGCTTCGAAGGCAGTAACCTGATTCTCTACAATGATGCGCCTGCGCCGTTCCCGGGCGGCGATATCCGCAACGACTACTATGTGGGTGATTTTGATCTCACCTCCATCGGTGGTGCTCCTTCCACAAGGCCGGGTCACGGTCCGGATACACGCATTCTCATGAAGTTCGTGGTCGGAACCTCCGGCGGAATAACGGAGCTGAGCTTCGCTGAGACGGTGGCTGCCTTGCAAAACGCTCTACCTATTACTTTTGCAAACACCCAGCCCCCGGCTCCGAAGCCCGCCGGTAAGGCGAAGGTCAAGACACTGAACGAGGATTTTGACAGCTACGGCCGTCTCCGTCAGAGGCTCGGTGCGCCCGCTGTATCGAACTATCTGGACACTCCGGTGGATACTGCCAGCGTGGGCGAGACCCAGCAATGGCAGATCTTCAACCTTACGGGCGACGTGCACCCCATGCACTTCCACCTGGTCAACGTTCAGATCGTGGGCCGGGCGGCGTGGAAGTTCGATTCCTCAGGTAACCCACTCCATGGCAAGCTCGCCCCAATTCCGGGCACGGCTCGTCCACCCGACCCGAACGAGATCGGCTATAAAGAAACCGTAAGGGTGAACCCAGGTGAGGTGATTACGGTAAATATGAAGTTCGACATGCCCGCTGGCGCTCCTCCGAGTCCGCGACTCCAGGCTATGTACGGCATCAAGGGCGCTGAGTACGTTTGGCACTGCCACATCCTGGAGCACGAAGAGCACGACATGATGCACGCCCTGGTCGTCGTTTGATGCCATAACAGCATCAACCGAGCCAAGCAGTTCACCCCTGGCGTTTCCTTGAGAAGCGCCGGGGGCGATTCAGGAAGATAACCTTCGAGCGAGAGTGGGGGCTTCGATGAAGAAATTTATTAGGAGCATATTGGTACTCGCATTCGTCATTGCATCGTTTTTGGCAGGGAAATGGTATGACGCGCGGGATGCTGGCAAGCAGGCAGCGAGCGGAAAACGCAGAGTTCTTTATTATGTCGACCCCATGCACCCTGCCTACAAGTCCGACAAGCCGGGGCTCGCACCCGATTGTGGGATGCAACTGGAACCGGTCTACGCCGACCAGAGGCCGGAGGCCTCGGGCACGGATTCGTCTGTGCCTGCTGGCACGGTACAAATCTCTGCAGCGGGACAGCAGATTGTCGGCATAAGGACGGAAGAGGTCGTTAAGGCACCGCTATCGCGTCCCATTCGCGTGTTGGGGAAGGTAGCCGTCGATGAGACCCGAGTTTTTCGGCTGGCGGCGGCCGCCGACGGTTTGGTTCGGCGCGCCGGGCCGATCGTGACCGGCAACATCGTCCATCGGGATGTGGTGCTGGCTACGTTTTACAACCGGGAGTTCCTCACAGCCCAACAGACTTATCTCTATGCCTTGAATACGATGGACCGATTCAAGGAAAGTGAAAGCGAAGACCAACTGAAACTGACGCAAGCCCAGATGCGGGCGGCCGAGGAGAATCTGGAATTCCTGGGAATGGGGCAAATTCAAATCCGGGAGGTCGCACGTACCCGCGAGATTGCTAAGGATATCGAATTGCGATCGCCGGTCACCGGCCTAATGCAAGCGCGCAGCGTCTTTTCCGGTCTGCGGTTTGAGCGCGGGACAGAATTGTTCCGGATTGCTGATATCAGCCACGTTTGGATTCTCGCCGATATCGCCGAAAGTGAAGGCAGTTATTTTCATCCTGGCACCAAGGTTAGCGTCCTGCTTCCCAGGGCTGGAAGAAGGTTTCAGGCCACGATTAGCGATGTCCTGCCGCAATTTGATGCAAACTCCCAAACTCTGAAACTGCGGCTGGAAACAGACAATCCCGGCTATGAGCTCCGGCCAGACATGTTTGTGAACGTGGAACTTCCGGTTAGACTCCAACCCGTCATCACCGTCCCGGCCGACGCAGTTATTGATTCCGGGCTACGCAAAACCGTCTTTGTCGATCGCGGCAAGGGTTTCTTCGAGCCCCGTGCCGTCGAAGCCGGCCGCAGTTTCGGCGATCGGATGGAGATTGTCAAAGGACTGGCGGTTGGTGAACACGTTGTGGTCTCCGGGACATTCCTTGTCGATTCCGAGAGTCGGCTGAAGTTAGCAGCTGAGCAAGTCTCCAATCCCGCAGCAGGTGGATCTGTGGCGTTTCAGTCTGCTCAAAGCTATAGCGAGAGAGCGGCTCCCCAATAAAGGGGCCTATCTATGGTGCCAATTCTCGGACGAATCCCGGTTCGATGAGGAAAAGCGGCAGCCAGATCTTGAGTTTGCACAGGGCACGTTAAGAGAAAGGTCGACCAGGCGAGGAAACATCAAGTGTTGTCGTCTGCGTAGGCACAAGGGGCTCGCGGCTTAGACTTCGACCGGAATCTTCGCCTTCACGCCAGAGTATTGCCTGCGTTTGCTTTGGCCCGAGTTCAGAAGTCGAAACGCAGGCCGAGTTGGATCTGGCGAGGATCGTTCGCCTGGGTCGTAATCACCCCAAACGTTTGCGGGCTCTGCAGGCTGCTTGCGGGGTCAAGGAAATTCACGTGGTTGAAGATATTAAAGAACTCTGCCGAGAACGTTAGCTTCGTCCGCTCGGTAAGGGCGGTCTTCTTGGCCACACTCAGGTCCAAATTCCACGATTTGAGTCCGCGCAGCGTGCCGCCACGCGAAGTGCGGTCTGTGCTGACCTGAATGGGACGGAACTGGTTAAAAACGGCTTGCGGATCGGCGAAGATATTCAGGCCTGTCCCCGACCCGCTTGCGCTGGAGCCGGCGCCACTCGCGGGCGCAACGTGGTGAACCCCGGCGGCAGAGCCTCCGGAACCGATCCGCACGGCCTCAGAAGTCGCGCCCAACGAGGTCTGACCAAATTCCTGACCGGACCCATCCAACACGCGCAGCGGAAACCCACTTGCGCTGCTGACAATCGGCGCCAGTTGCCATCCATTCAAGATGCGGTTCAGCCAGGGGCGTTGGGCGCGCAACGGAACGTCCCATGCGCCGAGCGCGGTTACGACGAACTTATGGTCAAACGCCGAGGTTCCGTAGTCGTAGTGCGGATCGTAGCTGTTGGTGAATGCCTGGTCGCTGTCCTGATTCACTCCAACGTTGTCAAGACTGTGCGAGTAGGTGACATTTGCATCCAGCGTCAACCCTTGGTATGCGCGGATGCGGTAGGAAGCGAACGCCGCATGATAGTTGGAAAGAGCGAGACTGGACCAATAGAAGAAGCCGCCCGTGAACTGGGTGGCGGCGTTTGTAGCCGGGCCGGTCACGAACTGCGACTGGATGCCGTTGAACACGTTTCGAAGGCGCTGGTTGGTGATGTCACCGGAGAACCGACTACGGACACCGGCGGTGCAACTGGTGAACGCGGGAGCGCACAAAGTTGTGCTTCCCGCCAACATGGTTTCGAAGAACGGCTGCGGCGTGGTGGAGGCTTGCGCGTTAATCTGCTGCGCCACTCTGTCGAAAGCCTGCGCGAAGCTCTGGCCACCTGCGGTCATGAAGAAGGGCACCTGGTTGAGGTCAATGCCCTGGTAGATATTGCGCGCCGTGTGGCCGACGTACCCGACTTCCAGGCGGCTGTTCCCCGGAAGCTCGCGCTGGATGGTGAAATCGAAGGAATTGTGCGAACCCGGCGTCCACTGCGGGTCCTGCACGAACGAGTTGGGGACGATCGCAATATTTGCGTTGGGGACGCGCAAGTTGCCCGGCACGACCGGAGGCATCAGTGCCGAATCAATCGGTGGCAGCCTGATGGCGGTGCCGTCCAGGCCGACCCGGAAGCCGCTAGACGGGTCTGTCCCGCCGTTGCCGCCGCAATCGGGATTGCTGGCCGCATTTAGAGATGGCCCCAAGCACAGCAGAGGCTGCCCAATGCCGACGGCCTGGAGGGTGTCGATAACCGCCTGCACTCCGTTCAGGCGATCAAAAAAGTGCCAGTAGCCGCCGCGCAGCACCGTTTTGCCCCGGCCCATCAGCGCTCCTAGCAGACCGGAATCATAGTTAGGCTGCCAAGCCAGCGCCGCGCTTGGCTCAAAATTGCGGGCTACGAAGGGCCACGGGTACTTGCGGTTAACCTTGCCAATCGGGCTGAAGCCGACCGGCGGGTTAAAGACCTGGCCCGCCAACGCGGCTAGGCGGCGCTGTTCCAGGTAGCTGCGCGGGAAAACCAGCTTTCCATCAGCAGCTGACACGGTCATCATCAACTTGCCGTTGTCCGCGACGGAAGGCACGCTGGCCGCCCAGGCCAGTCCGTAGGTCAGGGTCAAGGTCGGGCGCAAGCGCCAAGTGTCCTGGACGTAGATTGTCGCCTGCTCGTACCGGACTGTGTTGCTCAGGTCGGCGCCTTGAGGCAGAAGGGCAAGGTTTGCGTCGCGCGCGCGCAGAATGGTAGCGGCATCGACTAGGCCGAGGACCTGCGCGTACAGGTTGTTCCAGTTACCGTTCTGGCTTGACGGCAGGCAGTTCGTGGAAGTCGAGGTCGCGCAGGAGGAGGGGCGCACGGAGGAGGGAAAAGTCAGTCCTCCGATTGTATTGCCCATGAAGTATTGCAAAGTTTTCTGCGAGTTCTGCTGACCATCGTCGCGTATGAAATCGGCCCACGTGTGCTTCCACGAACCGCCAAAGCGGACGAAGTGTTTCCCAAGCAACCAGCTGACATCGTCGCGCAGATCGATTCCGTGAGAGTTCCAGCGGCGCGTGCGCGCTCCTTGCGTGTCGATGTTCACTGGGACCAGCGCATTCACA
Organism: Terriglobales bacterium; assembly: GCA_035272945.1. Lineage (GTDB taxonomy): Bacteria > Acidobacteriota > Terriglobia > Terriglobales > Acidobacteriaceae > Gp1-AA122. The sequence goes on along the minus strand of DATEPX010000138.1, from coordinate 4,387 downwards.
GTATCGCCGCCCGGGACCAGCGCCGCCGCTGTTCCAGGAACCTGCGGGAAGGGAGGAATCGAATTCCATTGCCACCAGTCGCGCAACCAGCCCAGGTGGACGTCGTTCGTAAGATTCGGTGTGAAGTTGGCGGTCAGGCCGGTAACCAGGAAACGGGGCTGGCGCGGGATGTCGGAGAGGATTCTGGGAACGCCGCGAGTGTCGCCGGGGATCACTCCGCCGATGTCCGCTTGACGCAGAATACCTGCCGCCTCGGTGAAGTGCCGATAGCTGCCAGTCCAATGGAAGCGCGAGCCGAAGCTATGGTCCAAGCGCAGCAGACCGAAGTTGTCGCTGATGGGAAATTTGCCAAAGGCTGAGAAACCGATGGTGTTCAAGCCATCGCCCTGCGAGATGTCGTTGCCGTCTGGCTCCATCTGCCACAGCTGGCTAATGAGCGGACTCATTCCAAGGTTGCGCGGGTCACACGATCCGTTGCCCGCCGTACCGCACAGTTGGGCAATATTGCCGGCCTGAAGGGGATAACTGATGACGTTACCAGCGCCATCCTTGAACCGCAGAATGCCCTGCTTCAGCGTGCTGGTGGGCACCAACCGGGTCACGAATATGGCCTCGTGCCGGCGGCGTCCTTCGAAGTGCGCGTAAAAATACGTCCTCCATGCCTCCGGTAGGAAGTGGCCGCCCAGGCTGGCGCCGAAGCGATTGTCGACGACATTCGGCCGCGGCCGACCGAGACGGTTTGCATCCCACCGATTGGCGTTCAGGCCTGCTCCACGGTGGTACTCGTAGAGCGATCCGTGATAGGAGTCACCGCCACGCTTTGTGACTAGGACGACCTGTGCCCCGCCTCCGAGACTGATCGGGCCGCTCGGATTGTTGGTTTGGACATTGAATTCCTCGATGCTTTCGACCGGAGTGGGGATCGAACCCTCCGGCCCACCGCTGAATGCCTTGTAGTAATCGGAATTGCCGGCAGTCGGGTTCGTGATCTCGCCACCATCGAGCAGAAAAGAGTTCTGATCGCTCCGCGCTCCCGCCACTTGGCCGCCGAAACGGCTCGCCTGCAGGGTGGATGTGGACTGTTGCGGCATTGCCAGCGGCTGCAACAGAAGCAGGCTGGTGGTGTTGCGCTCGAGCGTAGGCAGTGCGAGGATCTCCCGGGCCTGGACGGTGTTGCCCACCGTCGCGTCGACGGTTTGCAGTTCGGCGCCCGGAGTACTCCGCACCTCAACTACCTGGTTGGCGGCTCCCACCTGGAGGTGCACATTGATCGTGGAAGTCTTCCCAACTTGAACCGTCACAGGCGATATAACCGCCCGGGCAAAGCCGCTGCCTGTCACGGTCAGCGAATACGTTCCTGGTGCGACCTGGGCAAACGCGTATTGTCCGGCTGAATCAGTCGTCGCCATGCGTGTCGCTCCGGTCGTGGTGTCGCGCAACTCAACCTTGGCCTGGGGTACGACCGCACTCGAAGGATCGCCTACTTGTCCGATCACCTGCCCAGTGGTCAGAGTCTGCGCGATCGCCCGATGCCCGATTGCAACGAAGCTCAGAAAAACCACCATCCCGAATAGAACCGTAGTCCCGCGGGCCGCTAATGTCTTGAGAGTTTTCATCGCGTCCTCCTGACCACGGTTGGCGTAATTCCCTGCGCCGCAGATTTGGGGGGTCTCCTCGCGAATTCTGCTGGCGTGAGCCACTTGTGATAATTGGCGATGACCTATCCTGCGGCTGATCGAGCCGCTTCGTGAGGCGCTTTTCGGTTTCCGGGCCGCGCTGCGATCACTCCGGACACTGAGTCCGCTGAAGTTTGGCGTTCTGGTGAAGTATGACAATCCAGTGAAAACTGTAGAGACTTACAAATTTAACGGTACTGGTGCTGCCTGGGCAAAACACCGTCCGCGGCGAGCAGATTGGCACCGATCAGGCCGCGCCTCTGGCGAGTGTTCTGAGCCCGGACGGATCTTTGATGAGCACAGACCTGCGCTGGCTGATGAGGAGGAGGGTTTTGATTTTGGGTGAGAAAGAGGCGCGCTTCCCCCGCGCGCCTTTTCCTGAAAGCTGTTCGTGTCAGGCGGCTGCTCGGCGAACTTCGGCAGCCGCTTCCTCCTTATATAGCCAGGCGCCCGCAAGGGTGGCAATCACGATCTCAACCAGCGCCACGATACTCGAGATGACGAGCAGGCGCGTGGGAAAAAGGCCCAAGGGATAGTTGCCAAGATTAGCGAGAAACACGGCGATAGCCCAAGCGACCACCCCCGCGCGGATTGCGGTCCCGGGTCCTGCACCATAGCGCGGCCGGATGGCCGCATAGAGCCAGACAGCAGCGATGCCCAGCAGGAAGCCCCAGATGTTAAAAACCACGATCGCGCCCGCGGAGAGCTGTGCTGGTTTGCCCAGCGCCTGCATCGCCTGGCCCCACGCTTCGCGCAGAACCACGCCATTGGTGACGAATTCAACGATATTGATCACCAAGCCCGCTAGCAGACCACCCAAGATAACCCGACCCCGATTGGTGTGTGTCATAGAATCCTCCTCGGCTTCTCCAAAATGTGGCCCCAGCCGTCCGCAGATGGCTGGCTTATCTGCGGGCCTTCCGCTGCGGACGGCAAGACAGCGCATTATTGACCGTTTTTGGTCGGTTGCCAACTGTTACGGCGCTCTTGCCAGGTTCTCGATGAAAGTGGGCGCCGAGAGTCTTCGCTGAAGTCTTGAAAAGATCCCCCCGGCTATCGAAAACTGGCAACGGCAAGTTTTTCTTTAACCGGTTTGTGACCCTGTCCCGGTTGCCTGAGGTTAGCGGGCGATCTGATGTTGTCGCCCGGTGGCGGTTGATTGATATGGGCGGATTTCGATAATTTCGTGCAGGAGTTGCCTTGTGGACATTCATCTGGTCGACGGAACGTACGAGTTGTTCCGGCACTACTACGCGCTGCCCTCCGCACGGGATGAGCAGGGACGGGACGTCGCGGCCGTGCGCGGCGTTCTCCAATCGGTGCTGGGCATGGTCAAAAACGGCGCTACCCACATTGCGGTTGCAACGGATCATATTATCGAATCGTTTCGCAACCAATTATGGCCTGGGTATAAGACGAGTGACGGCATTGAACCCGGCCTGTGGGCACAGTTCCCGCTGCTCGAAGAGGTTCTCGCGGCAGCCGGAGTCGTGGTCTGGCCGATGGTGGAATTCGAGGCCGACGACGCCCTCGCCGCGGCGGCGGCGACAGCAGCTGGAGATAAACGTGTCCATCGCGTTGTCATCTGCACGCCCGACAAGGACCTCGCGCAGTGTGTGTCCGGCTCGCGCATCGTACAATTGAACCGTCGGACACGCGTCACCCTGGATGAGGCTGCCATAGTGAAGAAATTCGGGGTGTCCCCTGCATCTATCCCTGACTACCTCGCGCTGGTCGGCGATACCGCGGACGGCTATCCAGGGCTCCTCGGCTGGGGCGCGAAATCGTCGGCTGCAGTGCTGGCCAAGTTTCTCCATCTAGAATCTATCCCAAAGGACTGCCGCGAATGGCACGTGAAGGCCGCCAATGCGAGAGCCCTGGCCGACACGCTTTGTCGCGAGTGGGACCACGCAGTGCTTTTTCGAAGACTGGCCACGCTGCGGACAGATATCACGCTCTTCGAGGATGTGGACCAATTGAGGTGGAGCGGCCCTACACCCGCCTTTGACGAGCTAGCGGCTCGGCTGGATGGGGCACATACCGAAATAGCGCAGCGATCCAGGAGCGAGCCGATTGTCCGATCCGCGGCGCGGTCTTCGCGAACCAGCGGATAGCGACAGTGCCACAATTGTCGGGCAGTCTGAGCGGTCGTCGAGCGATCCTGTTGCTGTTCACCGTAGGAGAAAGGCAAATTCCGCACGCGGGGCGCGGCTCCAAAGAGCGTGGAGGAATAGCTCCGCCCCTGTTCCTCAGCCCCGCCCGCTTTAAAGAAAGTTCGCGAGGGCTTTGACTGGCTTGCCAGGCTTGTCCAACCATAACGTTGGTTCCGGTGCGCGAACCTGCAACCACCGACGTCGTGCGATCTCGGATGCTCCCTGTGACGCACTCTCCTGAGTAGGGCGCTTGGCGACTAGCACTAGCCTTCAGGAGTAACTTGGGGGGGTGCGCCTCTAACCCATCTATGAAGTCGTCGGCCGTGTCAAGCGAAAAATTAGACACACTTCTCCCTTTGGGTTGGGCAGGCTGTCAAGGGCGCCCGTTTTTTGGGCGTTCATCTCGACCCTTTGACAGCTTGTCCAACCCCCACATAATGGAGCGAGGAACGAAGCGAAACGAAGTTCAGTTGAGCTTCGTTCCATGGCAGAAAGATTTTGCTTTTGCCTTCTGCCGGGTTCCTTTCGCCAGGCTTGATGAATTTCAGACTGGCGGGA
>DATEPX010000137.1:0-12371 GCA_035272945.1 Terriglobales bacterium | reverse complement strand
ATGGACTCCATGATTACCTTGCCAGCGGAATTCATCACCGCGATCGTGATCGCGTCTTTGTGCACGTCCATGCCAACAAATTTCGTACTTTCCATTATCAGGTGCTCCTTTCTTCTTGAGGCCAACGCTCAAAACTTACCTTAGAAGGGGCGCACTCTTATAATGCGTACAGCGTGGACTCGAAGCGCCCCACGACCGTATCTCCCAACCGCTTAACTAAAACTTGGAAGTGCGCGGGATAATCCTGCGGATTAATTTTGGCCAGATGGTTGGCGAGGAGAGTCGCATCTGCCGCGGCTTGCGCCTTCGAGGCGCCCGGTTTGAGTCGCCCTAGGAGGAACCAGCGCGCCGGCAATCCCGCATATCCTGTTTCCACGCCGCGAATTGGCGTCTCGGGAATCAACACGTCCGCTTCATACCAGCCAAAGCGCGGCGGCATGATTCCGATAAGCGTTCGCGCCGTTCCATTCAGCACAAAAGTCTTGTTCAGCACTCCCGGATCGCCGTTGAAACGCTCCATCCAGGTCTTATGCCGCATCACGAATACCGGCGGTGCTCCAGGCTGGTAATTGCGGGTTGGAGCACACGGCCGTATAGTGCCGGCATACCAAAAAATTCAAATGTGCCCGGCGTCACGTGCGCTCCATAAAGCAGCTCAACGCCTTCTCCCTGTTTGTAGAGCACCAGATCATCGGAAGCGGCAATGACACCGTCAAAAACGTGGATCAGATTGGCAAATTCCAGAAATTCATTTGATGTATATCCCTGACGCCCACCTTCCTGACCGCGAGCCGTATCGACAATCCGCAGAAATACCATGCGTCCGGAATCCTTATAGGGAAACGGTTCAAGCAGCACGTTGTCGATCACGCTGAAAATTGCGCTCGAGGCGCCGATCCCTAATCCCAGCGTGGCGATCGCTACCGCGGTGAATGCCCGACTTCGTGCCAGGCTGCGCAGCGCGTACCGTAGGTCGCGCCCCAGATCCTCTACCGATACCAGAGTCCGCAATTCCCTCCGGTCTTCCTGCAACAGCGTGGCATTCCCGAACTGACGTCGCGCCGCCGCGTCGGCGTCCTCCCGCGGCATTCCCTGGGCCACAAAACGATCCGCCAGCAATTGCAAATGCGCCTGCACCTCTTCGTCGAAGTCGCTGTCCCGTTTTCGCGGGCCGAAGAGTCCGAGCACCCTCGCCGCAAACGCCCGTAGCCGGGACATGCGCACGTTGCCCATGGCTACCTCTCCCCTTCCAGTCGCAGCACACGCCCGACCACGCCCGAAATCCTCTGCCAATTCTCAGTTTCCACGGCAAGCTGCTTCTCGCCTCGCCTGGTAATGGAGTAAAACTTGGCCTTGCGGTTATTGTCGGACGTTCCCCACTCCGCCGCGATCCAGCCCTGCTGCAGCAGCCGCAGCAACGACGTGTACACCGTACCCTCGTTCAACTGCAGCACATCGCGGCTAACCTGCTCGATCCGCCGAGCAATCCCGAAACCATGTTGCGGCCCCAACGCCTGCAGCGTCTTCAAAATCATCAAGTCGAGCGTCCCTTGCAGTACTTCCGACTTCTTTGCTTCCGTCACGTTGTCCTTCCTTTGCACGCACCAAAGGAAGCTACCATTTCTCCTTTGCAATGTCCATAGGTACGGAAGCGCCCGCCCGTTCTCCCTTTGGCTCTCTTCTCCTCTTGACAATCAGTAGGAGAGATGTATTCTTCCTCCTGAACCTCAGGGGGAATGCGGCGATGGCGGACAAGCCGAGTGATCTCGTCAGAGGGAACTCTGGACATGCTCATTTTGAAAACGCTGGCGCTCGAACCCATGCACGGTTATGGGATCGCCGTCCGGCTCGAACAATGAGCAAGGGCGTTTTCCGCCTGAATGCCGGTTCGCTGTTTGTCGCCTTTCAGCGGCTCGAACGAGCGGGACTGATCAGCAGCGAATGGAAAGCCACCGAGAATAGCAGGCGCGCCAAGTATTACGTCCTAACAGACCAGGGACGAAAGAGGCTCAACAGCAAAACACGAGAATGGGGAAGGCAAGTGGCGGCGATCGCCAGAATCTTGGAGGCCTCGTAAGCGAACCATGTCATTGCTGCGAAGCATAACGAGCGGGCTCCGAGCGCTGTTCCGAAAAGAGCAGGTCAGCCAGGAGCTGCACGAAGAACTAAACGGCTTCCTGGAGATGGCCGCCGAAGAAAAGATGAAGCAGGGCATGAGCCGCAAGGATGCGCTTCGCGCCGTGCGGCTGGAGCGGGGAAACCTCGAAGTTGCGAAAGAAGTGGTCCGCTCGGCCAGCTGGGAATGTCTCCCGGAGATGTGCTGGCAGGATGTCCGCTACGGGCTACGGATATTTCGCAAGAACCCTGGCTTTACCGTTGTAGCTCTTCTCACCCTGACGCTCGGAATCGGAGTCAATTGCGCCATCTTCACGGTCGTAAACGCCGTGCTGTTGCAACCCCTGCCGTACCCTGATTCCCAGCGCCTGGTGCTTGTTCAGCGGTATTTTCCGGAGCGTGTGTTTCCTGCTACAAGCGCCACGAAGTTTCTCTTCTGGCGCGACCATGCCCGCGGATTCGAGTCCATGTCCGGATATAGCTTTGCTTCTTCCGGTGTCAACCTCACCGACGCGGGAGAGCCAGAGCGGCTTCATTCCCTGCGGGTCAGTGCGGAGTTTTTCCGCACTCTCGGCATCCAGCTTTTCTTGGGCCGCAGTTTTACTGATGACGAAGATCGCCCCGGCGGACCCAACGCCGTCGTCCTTAGCCATAACCTTTGGCAGAGAGACTTTCGTGGAGATTCTGGGATTGTGGGGCACAAGATCCGACTTGGCGGCCAATTGTGCAGCGTTGTCGGAGTGGCTCCCGCAAACTTCACATTTACGCCCGCAGCAGATTTATGGACACCGCTTCGAGCTCAGCCTGATCCCCATGATCAAACCAATGCATACCGCGTTCTCGGCCGCCTCCGTCCAGAAGTGAGCTACGCCCGCGCGGACCAATACGTCCGTGCAGCCGGTGAAGAGTTCCGCCAGCAACACGCGGATCTAATGAATGTCAGAGAAACAGTTTCCGTAAAGGGCTACCGAGACGCCGTTGTCGGAGATGTGCGTCCAGCCCTCTTGATCCTGTTTGGCGCAGTGGGATTTGTGCTGTTGATTGTTTGCGCGAATCTCGGAAACCTACTGCTTGGCCGCTCTACTGTCCGCCAGAAAGAGATGGCTGTGCGATTGGCCCTCGGTGCGAACCGCCTCCGTTTGACTCGCCAACTTTTGATAGAAAGCATGCTCCTCGGCATCACCGGCGGTGGCCTGGGGTTGGCCGCAGCCGCAGGGGCTTTACCGTTGCTCTTGAGATTGACTCCGGACAGCTTGCCTCGTCTTGGCGAGGTTCGCCTGGATTGGCACGTATGGGCGTTCGCGTTCGTTTTGGCTTTTATTGCGGTCATTCTTTTTGGACTGGCTCCGGCAATGCAAGGTGCCAAGACCGGGCTTCGTGACGCGTTGCATGAGAGTATCCGGCGCACCGGCGTCAGCCCTAGGGCTACGCGATTGCAGCGGCTCCTGGTGGTCGGAGAAGTTGGGCTCTCCGTCGTCTTGCTGGTCGGAGCTGGACTCTTGATTCAGACCTTTTGGCGCTTGCAGCATGAGAGCCCCGGATTCGATCCCCGGCACGTACTCACCGCACAAATGACTTTGGATAACCAGCGATACAACAAGACCGCAGCGGTCACGCAACTGGAAGACCCGGCTTTGGCGCGTCTAGAGGCGCTCCCAGGAGTGGAAGTGGCCGCGACAGTCTCGAATTTGCCTTTTGATTTCGGTCCAGACATGAATTTTGCAATTGAAGAAAACCCATCGGGGGGTGATCCCAGCGGAAGCACAGAATGGCGCGCCATCACGCCGCATTACCTGCAGGTCATGCGTATCCCCGTATTGCGAGGGCGGGACCTCACAGACAGCGACAACGCGTCGGGAGCACCTGTAGTGCTCATCAATCACGCTCTAGCCGCGCGTTTTTTCCCCGGTCAAAACCCGCTCGGGCAACACATCATCATTGGTGCAGGTGCCGAAGCTATGGGGCTTGCTGATCGCACGCGCGAAATTGTCGGCATCGTTGGGAACACCAAAGAGTTCGGTCTCACTCGGCCCGCGCCCGAGACCTTCTTCGTTCCTGCGGCTCAAGTACAGGATGGCATGACTGCCATGACCAATCGGTTGATACCTCTGGTCTGGGTCGTACGCACCAGCGGCGAACCACATTCGCTCGCCAAGGCTGTGCAGCGAGAACTGCTGGCGGTCACGAGCCAGGAGGCAGCGGACAATTTCCGAGCGATGGAGGACTTGTTGAGTGCATCAATCGCGCAACAGCGCTTCAATATGTTGCTGCTGGGCATGTTTGCTGGCCTCGCCGTTGTATTAGGAGCAGTCGGGCTGTATGGGGTGCTCGCCTATCTCGTCGCGCAGCGCACGAACGAAATTGGGATTCGAATGGCTTTGGGCGCAAGCCGTCGCGAGGTTCTACATCTTGTTGTCAGGAACGGAATGCGGATGACTCTTGCAGGTCTTAGCCTCGGAATCGTTGCTGCGCTCGGTCTTACTAGGCTTCTTGCCGGGCTGCTATTTGGCGTCAAGCCGACGGATGCGTTCACATTCGCGTCAGTCGCGATCCTGTTGTGCGGGATGGCCCTGCTGGCGTGCTATATTCCGGCCTGCCGCGCCACGCGCGTCGATCCCATCGTGGCCTTGCGTTACGAGTAATCGGAATTCTGGAGGCGTCGTAAGGGGCATGTCGTTGATGAGAAACGTAGCGAGCGGACTCCGAAGGCTGTTCCGAAAGGGACGGAGCGAAGGGGAGTTGGACGAAGAACTGCGCGGCTTCCTGCAGATGGCAGCCGAAGAAAAGATTCGGCAGGGTATGAGCCGCAAGGATGCGCTTCGAGCGGTGCGTTTGGAACGAGGGAACGTAGAGGTCGCGAAGGAAATTGTCCACGCCGCCGGATGGGAATCTTTTGTGGAAACGTTGTGGCAGGACTTGCGGTACGGCGCGCGCATGCTGCGCAAGAACCCAGGGCTTACCTCGGTCGCAGTTCTGACAACGGCCCTGGGGATTGCGGCAAATGTGACCGTCTTCAGCGTTGTTGATGCACTGTTTGTCCGAAGTGTGCCGGCAAAGAATCCCGAACGGCTCGTCCGAATCCAGGCGCCTGAAAACGATGGGGGAGGTTACTTCAGCGTTCCCGAATTCAGCTACTTACGCGAGCACTCGAAAACCGTTGAGGACCTGACTACTCATTATTCGACTGCTCCCCTATACATTTCCGCCAACGGCGAAACCGGCGAGGTGCAAGGCGCAGTCGTCTCTAGCAGCTATTTTCCGCTGCTCGGATTGCGTCCTTATCTTGGTCGCTTTTTTACACCCGGCGAAGACTCCGTGGCGGACCGGGACGCGGTTTCCGTTCTTGGATACGGATTCTGGCAGCGAATTTACAACGGCGACTCGAATGTTCTCGGCAAGACCTTGCTCATCAACGGACACACTTTCACCATCGTTGGCGTCATGCCACCGGACTTCCACGGAGTCGAAATCGGCGGGATGCCCAATGAAATCTGGATTCCCGCGATGATGGTTCGCGTGGGTTACCGTCACTGTGATGGTTTCCAACCCAGTTGCACGATCCTGAGCATCATGGGCCGCCTGAAGCCCGGGACTAGCATGCCTAAGGCTCAAGCGGAAATTGCCGCGCTGTTGCAGCAGTTGCGAGCCTCGGATTCCACGTTCGACCAGAGGATTGGGGCTTCCGTGACGCCCGCGACCGGCATGTCAGAAAACCGTGAGTACAACTTGATGCTTGTGCGCTTGCTCGCCGCGATCGCAGTAGTCCTGCTACTGATCGTGTGCGCCAATCTTGGAGGGTTGCTGGTTGCACGAGGAACGGCTCGCCGCGGAGAAATCGCCATGCGCCTGGCGCTGGGCGCTGGGCGCGGGCGCATTGTGCACCAGTTACTCACAGAGAGTCTGCTGCTTGCCTTGGCGGGCGGCGCAGGGGGATTTCTGCTTTCCACGTGGACCAGTCGGCTACTCGTGAATTTTTACAGTGTCGACGATGAAGGCTACAAACACCTGTTTGACGTCAGGCCCGACGCAACCGTCCTGCTCTTCTCGCTCGCTGTGGCCGCCGCCGCAGGCCTGTTGTTTGGCCTGCTTCCCGCGCTGCAAGCAAGCCGCACGGATTTGAATGACGCGTTAAAGGGTGGGGGCGGCACTGTCGGTGCGAGCCGGAAATCGAGCCGTACGGCCCTGGCCACCGTTCAAGTAGCTTTCTCCCTGGCTTTACTGGTGGGAGCTGGGCTTCTAGCACGTAGTGCCGCATTCATCCAATCCGGCAGCAATATGGACTTGCGCCACGTTTTGGGGTTGCGGTTGCCAGTCAGCCTCATTCACTACCCGCCCGACAAAGCCCGCACATTCAAACAAGAAGTCGTTCGCAGGCTTCGCGGATTGCCGGGCGTCCAATCGGTTAGCCTGGCGAAGGGGCAAGGACTCATTTGGAATCCCTGGCCCTCTGCCCGGGCAACCCTGCCGGGAAAAACATACACGAAACCAGAGGAAGAGCCGCGGATAGCCGTTAAGCCGATTGCGCCCGATTACTTTGCTACGCTGAGAATTCCCTTTGTCAGTGGTCGCGACTTCAACAACTCCGACAAACCCGGTTCTCCGCCGGTAACAATCGTAAACGAAACATTCGCCCGTCAAATCGCTGCGAATCGACTGCCGTTAGGTCAGACCGTGCTCATTGACGCCAAACCGTATCAAATCGTCGGCCTCGTCAAAGATGCCCAGATGCGCAGCTCCATTGAAGGTCCTCTTGCGGTTGCCTATGTACCGTTCTGGCAGGACGAAACGCTACTCGAGGCCCGTATGTGTATCCGCGTGGCTGGCGATCCTGCCGCGGCGTTGTCCATGGTCCGCAGGGCCATTGCGAGTATCGATCCGGAGGTTCCCGTTACAGAAACAATGCCGCTCATGGATCAAGTGCGCGGCGCATACACCGATGCGCGAGTCGCCAGCGCGGTGCTCAGTTGCGCTGCGTTTCTCGCGCTGATCCTGAGCGTTATGGGACTCTACGGTGTCGTTTCTTATGAAGTGGGTAGGCGCACAAAGGAGATTGGTGTGCGCACGGCGCTGGGCGCCCGCCCGCACGATGTACTGCGCTTGTTTCTCCGCCAAGGATTCGGCGTCGTGCTGACGGGCGCGCTCTTCGGAGGCGGATTGGCCTTGGCGACGACACGATTGCTCGGTGCTTGGCTATTCGGCGTAGGCTCAGCCGACCCACTTAGCTTTGGCGTCGCCACCGCCGTTCTGCTAGCAGCAACCGTGACCGCAACATACCTTCCCGCGCGCCGGGCACTGCGCGTCGATCCCATGGTGGCCTTGCGTTACCAGTGAGCACCTATGTCATTGCTGCGAACCCTATCAGACGGATTGCGAGCGCTGTTCCGAAAGGAGCAGGTCCGCCAGGAGTTGGATGAAGAACTAAACGGCTTTCTGGAGATGGCCGCCGCGGAAAAGATGAAGGAGGGGATGAGCCGCAAGGATGCCTTGCGAGCGGTGCGTTTGGCACGAGGAAGCCTCGAGGTTACGAAGGAAGTCGTTCAGTCCGCTCGCTGGGAATCTTTTGTCGAAACGTTGTGGCAGGATTTGCGCTTCGCTGTGCGCATTCTGAGGAAATGGCCAGGATTCACGACCGTTGCTATTGCTAGCCTTGCCCTCGGTATTGGCGCCTCAACTTCCATCTTCTCGGTTGTAGACGCTGTGCTACTGCGTCCGCTTCCTTATCCAAATCCACAACAAATCGTGCGCGTATGGGAACAGGCTCCCGACGGTCACCGAATGAGTTTGGCCGATCCGAACTTCGAGGATTTTCGCGCGCAAAATCACACGCTTAGCGGGCTCGCCCTGTACAACGATGGGCCAGAGTCCATTTCGGGCGGCAGTGAAGCCGTGCGCATGAATGTCGCCGCTGTTTCTAGCGACTTTTTCACTTCACTTGGCGTCGAACCTTTTCGCGGCCGCGCGTTCGCAGCTGACGAACAGGTTTTCCACGGCGCTCCGGCGATGATCGTAAGTTACGGTTACTGGCAGCAATTCCTCGGAGGCAGGGCGGACCTTTCGCACGTTCGCTTAACAATGGATGGAACGGTTTATCCGGTGATTGGAGTGATGCCTCGTGGATTTAATTTTCCGCCTGGTGTTGCTGCGTGGGTGTCGCGCCAGTTTGTCTACGGCATGTCCTTGAGCCGCACGGCCCACGGCCCCTCATGTCTCGGCCGCCTTCGCGATCGCGTAACAGTGGAACAGGCCCGCGCCGATCTCGATTCGATCGCTCGGCGAATCAGAAACCAATATGGAGAAAAAGTTAACCTTACAGATGCCGCCGTTGCGCCTTTCGCTGACGCCATGGTTGGAGATGTGCGTACAGCTTTCTTGACGCTCTTCGGAGCCGTAGGCCTGCTCCTGCTCGTTGCCTGCGCGAATGTCGCTGGATTGCTGTTGACGCGCACGTCCGCCCGACGCAAAGAACTGGCGGTTCGTGCGGCCCTCGGAGCCGGCCGCGGGCGTCTCATTCGGCAGTTCCTCGCTGAATCTCTTGTGCTTTCCTCCGCTGGAGGTGTACTGGGCATTTTGGTTGCGATTTGGGGGGTCAAGGTACTTCCCACAATTCTTCCGACAAACCTGCCGCGGCAGGAAGGCATCGCCATCAACACCTCGGTTCTGCTATTCGCTTTGGCCGCAATTGTGGCTGTTGCCTTTTCGCTCGGGCTGTTTGCTGCTTGGCGCGCGGGTGCGGGAGATCTGCTGGAAACGTTGAGCGCCGGCTCTCGGAGTCACACTGGGTCAGGCCCTAGCCAGCGACCGCGCAGGTTTTTGGTAATCGGCGAAATTGCCACCACGCTTGTCATTTTGATCGGAGCAGGCCTTCTCGGACGTAGCTTTGTGCGGCTCATTTCCACAAGTCCTGGCTTTCACCAGGAAAATGTGATCACCATGGAGTTTTCTCTTCCGATTCCGCAAGCCCAACTATTTGCCATGGACCAGTCATTCCTCACGCGTCAAATCCATCAACTGGACGATATATTGAGCGGCGTTCGCGCAATTCCCGGCGCTGAAACCGTGGGTTTGGCTGGAGGCTTTCCCGTTGCCCGCGGCGACGATCTCCCTGATGGGACATTTCTAATACTCAATGGCCAAAGGGCGCCTGCCAACTTCGATGAATGGGAGCGTATCGCTGCAGATCCTTCCCAGGTCGGCCACGCGCTTTACTGCGTGGCAGGCGAAGGATACTTCCGCACGCTGGGAATTCCGCTTATACGAGGGCGAGTATTCGCCGACCAGGACGACCTGAATTCCCCTAATGTCGCACTGATCAGCCAAACCCTGGCAAGGCAGCAATGGTCGAATCACGATCCGATCGGTCAAGTCATTGATTTTCCTATGGACGGCAATCTGAAACCGCTCACGATTGTCGGCGTCGTTGGCGACGTTCGTGCCAGCGGCCTTGATTTTCCGCCGAGCCCCATCATTTACTTCGACTACCGCCAGCGCGGAATGAACGTCAATTCATCGCCCACGATCGTCTTGCGGAGTGCCGCTCCCGCTGGGGGGATCGTTTCCGAAGCGCGCGGCATCTTTCACGATCTCGCGCCTAATGTCCCTGTCAAATTCTCCACCTTCGCGGATGAAATGGGTGGCTGGCTGGCCGATCGTCGTTTTCTTCTTCTCCTTGTGGGATTATTCGCGGCCGCTGCCCTGGCTCTTGCTGCGGTGGGCATCTACGGAGTTGTGGCGTTTTCCGTGACGCGCCGCACTCAGGAGATCGGCATTCGCATGGCCCTCGGCGCCCAGCGGAGTGACGTCCTCCGTCAGGTCGTGGGAGAAGGCGCCCGCCTGGCCACCCTCGGCGTGGTGATCGGCATTGGTGCATCGCTGGCCATCACACGCGTGATGTCTACTCTTCTTTTTGGCATTAGCGCAACTGACCCGTTGACATTTGTCGGGGTCGTCGTTCTGCTCTCTGTTGTCTCGCTTTTCGCATCTTATATTCCTGCGCGCCGCGCGATGCACCTAGATCCGCTGGTGGCCTTGCGTTACGAGTAAGTGCGCCGGGATAAACCGGCGTGGAGGAGCGGATGAAAGAGCCGTACGGTGAAGGCGTAGCGAGCCACACCGACCCCGAGTCATGCGTGGTCAGTCGTGAGGCTGGGCGCGAAGCAGACGGGGTATTGAGCCGCGAAATAACGGGAATGCGGCACACCCGTCAAGCGAACTACTGCGAACTACTACGGTGCCTGGTAGGATTGGAGGATGTACTGTAGAGTGGCTTCCCTCGACTCACTGGCAGAGCGGGTTGAAGTGGTGTCCCTGCGGGAAGCATTCTTTCGCCAAATTCGCACCCAGGAATGCTATCGGGCAAGACTACGATCGAGGAGAACGGGCGAGATTCCTTTGTCGTTGCAATTTGTATACGCTACCGTCTGGGAAGCTCTCGATGCGTCGCGCACTGCGTTCCTTCGTTATCACGACACTGGGAACTATGGCCGCGGTTTGTATGTTGACCTGCGGGGCCAGTTGGCAATCTCGCTTGGGCCATAGTCAAGAGGTGGGTCAGGCCGCAGGTGCGGTGCTCCTGATTCGCGCTATGCATATGGACGTCTCGCGGCCGCTCGCCTCGATGCGGGAGCCGGATATCAGGGACGCGTCTGCTGATTGTGAAGGAGCGGGATGCGGCCCGTCGCCAGGCGCCTCGGCGGATGGCTCGGATGCAGTAGAAGAGCAAACGCAGGAAGGGGCCTTACCTCCTCCAATACCGCCGCCAACTCTAAGTCCCGCTGGAATTGCTGTTGAGCAAACGTCCCAGGGTGCGCGGCCCGCGGCGCCATTACTTGAGAGCCTCGACGGACTCGGCTCCGGGTTCGAGGGTCCGCAGGGCACAACGAAATTTCGCAACCCGTCCGACAACAGCCTGGCCGTCGGCCCCAGTCACATCATGCAGATCGTCAATTCCAGGATCGCAATTTACTCGAAGAGGTCCGAGAAATACGGCGAGAGCGGTACGGTGTTGTACGGGGCGGTAGCTACAAAATCCGTGTGGACCGGATTCGGAGGCGCATGCGAGGCCCGCAACAACGGCGACGCCGTAGTGCGCTACGACCAGCTTGCAGAGCGGTGGCTGATCGTGATGCCAATATTCTCACGAATTGGACCCGACGAATTTCCGGGCGACACCGGTCTGGTTAGCGCCAAACCGGTCCCTGCAGAGCAGCTTCGGAAGACCAGCGAGGCGTCTACACCAGGGGCGGCGACAGCGCTTCCTGCGAATCCACCGCAGCCGCCATCCCCGCCTGAGCGCGGGCAAAGGCCACCCGAAAAGAAAGAGGGAGTGTGGGCCATGTGCTATGCGGTCAGCACCGGGTCGGACCCGCTGGGTACTTACTATCGGTATGCGTTCGAGCGGAGGTTATTTCCGGACTATCCACGTCCTGCGGTTTGGACCGACGGCTACTACACGCCAACCAGCACGGGCGACGATGTGATTCAAAAACACACGTGCATCGCGGATCGCACGAGAATGCTGGCGGGCCAGCCAGCGACCGAGCAGTGCATCGTGATCGACGGTGTGAATTTTCTGAACAACGCCGACATCGATGGCCGGAAACTTCCGCCTCCGGGAGCGCCCAACATCATGATGGCGGCTGGTGGCACGCAGCTCAAGAAGATCTTCGATGACGATGGCATTTACTACTGGAAGGTTCACGTCGACTGGAATAATCCTGCGAATACGAAGGCAGATGGTCCGGTAAAAATCAAGGTTGCGCCGTACCACTACTTGTGCGAAGGGCAATTGTCGAGCTGCGTTCCACAGCCTGGCACCGAGCGCCGGCTAGACGTGCAAGGCGACAAGATCATGCAGCGGCTCATCTACCGAAAGGTCGGAGGACACGAGTCAATCGTCGCTGCGCACTCGGTCGCTACGCAGGGCGGCGGGGGCGTGCGCTGGTACGAGTTCCGCCTCGACAAAAAGCGCGACCCCGTGTTGCATCAGCAGGGTACGTATGCACCGGAAGGATTCTACCGTTGGATGCCCAGCATCGCGATGGATAAGAAAGGCGATATTGCGATCGGATACTCGTTCGGTGGACTACCCAATTTCACGGGGCAGCGCTTTGCGGCCCGGCAGGCTGGCGATCCAAAGGGTCAGTTGACATTGCACGAGACCGTGCTCGTGAAAGGGGCGGCCTCGCAAACGAACACCCTGCGATGGGAAGACTACACGACAACTGCGAAGGATCCGAGCGATGACTGCACGTTCTGGT
>DATEPX010000136.1:0-19165 GCA_035272945.1 Terriglobales bacterium | reverse complement strand
GGAACCAGGTTTATTCATCATGCCCTGGTATTGATAGACGAGGATCTTATCCACCCATTGCGATACGGCTTCCATCTGGCGGAGAACACGCTCAAAGGGCGCAGGAAGTAAAGCACTCTTGTAGACTACGTTTTCAAACTCGAATATTTCGAGGTCCGCCCAGATTGCCCCCCTCCGAGCACGGTCATGAGCTTTTCTCAGCCCCGCATAGAAAGCCGAGGTTTCCTCCACCCTCGATTTACGGACGCCAACCTCATCCTGATATGCAATGATGTCAACATCTAAGGATTCAAGTTGGCGGACGTACAAGTCGTCGGGCACGGCCACACGCGTCCCGTACGGCGCGATCATAATGCGCGCTCGCGGCGTCAGCTGACGCGCGAGTCGAGAACATGTGTTGACATAGTCGATGAATTCGTTTGAAAAGTGCCGATCAATAAAGGCCTCATTTGGCCAGTACCATCCGTAGAAGCTTTTATGGTGCCCGTAGACTCGAGTGATCTCGTCGATCGCCTGTAGCCGTTTGTTTGCCGCCACCGGATCCGCCACAATGCCCGGGCTATCCCACTGACCGTAGAAGCCTCCGCCGATAAAAAACTTGATGCCGTATTTGTCTGCTGCTGAAAGAACAGCTTCCATCGGGTCGTCACATGCCAATCTCCATGCTGGAAAAATCTTCGTATGGTAAAAGGAGCGATAATAAAGAGCGGTGGCCATCAGAACCAGATACTCCATTCCCGTCTCGGCGATTTCTTTGATTTTGAGGTCCCACTGATCGCTCGAGAAGTTAGCTAGCGCTGGATTCCAATCCACCCCCTCGACCGTGGCATGATGCTGAAACTCGAACCAACTTCCTGAGATCGGTTTGACCGGTGATGATGTGGGTGGCGGACTCCCGCTTCCAAGTAGAGTTCCAACCATCGTACCTCCGACCCCCAACGCGTGAAGGAAATCGCGCCGATTTAACGTAGTCATATTCCTTCCCCCTGTTTCAACAGCGCTGCTTGACCACTCGGCCCGAGCAGAAGTTCGCTCACGGATGACTAAAGATTTCCGCTCGGACCGAGTTCTTGCCTTCTTCGACTACGTAGAACCGGTCCGCCTGCAGGTCGCGAAATTGCTGCTTCAGACCGCTCGGCCAGCTGACCTCGACAGCGTCGACTCGAGTGCTGCCGCCTAAGCCGAAATGGGCGCGGAGATCGCTCTGCGAGAGATAGCTCCCTCCGCCGACGATTTCGCGAATCTGCACGGTGCGGCCGCCTTGAATCCGCAGTCGCGCGCCCATTGCATCAGGATTGCTCCGCGTGCCGATGAGCTTGAAGCTGACAAAGTGATTGCTTCCGCCGCTGCTGTTTTTCAGAAGCAACGGAGGGTCATCATTATTTCCGACCACAATATCGACATGCCCGTCGTTGAAAAAGTCCGCGAAGGCGGCACCGCGGCCCAGATGCCTGACGGAAAACGCGTTGCCGGACGCGGCCGCTGCCGCAGTAACATTAGAAAATCTGCCCTTGCCGTCGTTGTGCAGGAGCAGATTGATCTGCTTGTAGTGGGAGCCCGGGTTGGTCTTCTCGACACCGGGGTAGACGTGCCCATTGGCGATAAAAAGGTCGAGCCAGCCATCGTTGTCGTAGTCGAAAAACCCTCCCCCGAAACTCAAGAACGGCCGGGTAACATCCGTCAGTCCGCTCGCGTGGCTAACCTCGTTGAAAAATCCGCTTCCTTCGTTGTGCCAGAGATGGTCCCCGGCCTCTTGAAAATCAGAAATGTACAAATCAAGCAATCCATCGTTATCGTAGTCGCCGAATGAGAGGCACATGGCGGCCATTTCCGTGCCTTCTTCGGTGAGGGCCATTCCGCTTGTTAGCCCGACTTCTTTGAAGGTGCTGTCGTGTTCGTTGTGATAGAGATAGGCCCGCATCGAGTCATTGGCAACGAACAGGTCCGGCCAGCCGTCATTGTCGTAGTCGACCGCCGCCACCGATAGATTCTTGCCATCGGGCTGGAAGATGCCAGCAGCCTTGGTTACATTGGTGAAAGTGCCATCGCGGTTATTGTGATACAAGACCGCCGGGCTGCCCGGGTAAGCGGTCGGAGGGCAACTTGACTCCTCGCCCGAGGTCATGCAGGTTTGCTTGGAATTGGGACCAAATGTGACGTAGCCACCGGCGTAAAGGTCGAGCCACCCATCGCGGTCGTAATCGAAAAACACGGCGCCGGTATGAAACAGCGTTCCGAAATCTGTACCGTCTACATGCGCCTTGTCGGTAACGTCCGTAAACGTGCCGTTCCCATTGTTGTGATAGAGAAGATTCTTACCGTACTGCGTCACATAAAGATCAAGGCGCCCGTCATTATCGTAATCGCCCCATACGCAGCCGAGACCAAACCCGGTTCCGGGGACTCCCGCGGCGTCAGCTACGTCCGTAAATGTTCCTTCACCATTGTTGCGATAAAGGGCGTTCCGTGCGGGAATGCCTCGGCCGTGGAGGTCTCCTCCGCCGATGAAATAGATATCGGGCCAGCCGTCGCTGTTGTAGTCAGCGACGCACACGCCGGGTCCGGCCTCTTCCAGGATGGTTGCCACTCCTTGGTTGCCTTTCAAATGCGAGAACTGGATATGCGCTTCCTGAGTTATATTCTTGAAGCGGGGGACAAGGTCTTGCGCGACCGGCTCACTTGCATTTACGGCGGCCAAAAGAGCGACAGAAAGGCAGCACGCCAGAACTGAGGGCATATCCTCTCGGACGAACTGCCTCATCCTTCGCCTCCCTCAGCCGAAGGTACCCAGCATTGGAGCTTTGCCAACGCCACGGGTCACTTCTCTCGAGCTCCAAGTGGATCGGAGGCTATCTCCAAGGCGCGCACAAACCGCCTCTCCTCCTTGGCCGCACTGAACAACTCCAGTTCCTTTTTGGCCTCGGCGTCCCGGTGAAGACGCTGCAAGGTTATCGCCAAAGCGTAATGCGCAGCGGGATCCTGAGGATCCTCAGTTACGGCGCGTCGCAGAAATACCGCGGCCTCGTCAAACTTGCCCTGGGCTTTGTAGAGTTTTCCCAGGCCGCGATTTATGGCGGAGTCGTTTCCATGCGATGACCGCAGCTCATTCAGCGTCTTCTCAGCTTCCGCGTAGCGCCCTTCATGGACAAGAAATTCCGCGTATTCGACGGCCGTGCCAACCCCGGCTCCCAGCTGAAGGGCCTTCTGGAACGACTTCTCTGTCTTCTCACCCTGCCCCTGATGTGCGTGTAGACTACCGAGCAACGCCCAGACGTCCGCCCGGGCGGGATCTTGCTCAAGGGATTTCATCGCTGCGGCTATCGCCTGCTCATAACTGCCCAGGTGCTCGTAGAATATCGCCTGGCCATAAAGCAGCAGACCCGAATTGGGGACTGCTTCCAAGCCGACGGCCAGTGTCTCTCTTGCTTCGTCGTCCCGGCTGCCCTGCAGAAAGGCAAGCGCGAGTCGAAAATAAGTGTCCGGAACATTTGGCGCGAGCCGCACCGCAGATTGGAACGTGCTCACTGCGGCGGGCAGGTCGCTTGAGAGCGCCTGGGACGAGCCGAGCAACAGACAGGACGTCACTTCGGAGCAGGCGGATGCGCCGTTGAGGACCTTCCCCGCTTCCGCGTACCTGCCCAGCTTGAACAGCGCCGTTCCTTCCCCGAGCGCGAGAGTCTCGGAAGGCGCTGCAGGCTCTGGCGCTTTTCGAGCAAGTTGGAACGCCTCGACCGCTTCATTGAAGCGCTTCAGGCGGAGAGCGATCAAAGCCAAGTTGTAGGCCGCTCGCCCATTGTCGCGGTTGATTTTTAGGACTCTTCGAAGCAGCGGAACCGCATCTTCGAGCAGGCCCCGGCTGGCCAGACTCAGGGCCAGATTGTTCAGCGCAGGCTCGTATTGGGGATCAATCGCCAACGCCTTCTCGTACCATTGCGCAGCTTGCTGGTGACGAGAGTCAGAGTCCAGAGCGGCTCCGATGCTAGTAGCTAGCACTGCGTCTCGCGGGAATGAGGCTCCAAGAGCTTCCAGTTCTCGAACGCCAAGTTCGGACTCACCACCGCGGATGTGGTCGAAGGCGATTTTGTAAGAGGAGCTCCACGGAGGCTGGGTCTGCGCCCGTATCCCGGCCGCCATTAATCCAATAGCGGTGATGATGCGAAGCCCAGACCAGCGTCCGCGCAAGAAACCCCCTAGAAGGTGAAAGCAAGTGAAAGTTGCATAATCCGGGGTGACAGCGGGTTATGCAAAACGCCAAAGTCAGGGTTGGGTGAGGTCGGTTTCCCCAACGTGGTATCCACGGAGCTATAAGAAACGTGATTGAATATGTTGAACGCTTGTGCCTTGAATTCCAGGCCCCTGGATTCGCGTATTGCGAATCGCTTGCCCAGGCCAAAGTCGAAGTTGACGAATCCCGGCCCACGCACAGCTCCATTCGACTCGTTCCCGAAGGTTCCAGGTGTCGGGTACACGAAGGCACTGGTGTTGAACCATTGCGTGCGGGTTTTCGGACCGCTGGCGCTTGCAATCTGGTTAGCCCGCTCCGGGCCGCAGCAAGGCACACCTTCATTATCGGTCGCCAAGGTTACGGTAGCCGGGAAGCCTTTTTGCATCTCCGTGATTCCAGACACCTGCCATCCTCCTAGCGCCGTTTTCATTGCGCCGGGACTTCCGCGGAACGCCGGGATATCCCACACATAATTAAACGTGAGAACTTGAGGAATATCGAAGCTGGCCAGGCCCTTGTCGGCGCGAACATTGCGTGAATCCTGTGGCATGTTCCACGGGCTGGAGTTATCTGTCTTGGTTTGCGAATAGGTGTAGGAAACCTGAAAAGCAACATCATGCCGGAGTCGATGAAGCACCGAGACCTGCAGGGAGTTATAGTTTGAATTAAAAACGGGATCCACGAAATAGATAGGTCCATAGCCCTGGTACGGTACGACGGTATTGGGGTCCGCGCCGGCTATGATTTGCTGCTGTCCAGCCGGTGTCGGCTGATTCAGGTTAAGGGAGCCCAGGAGGTGGGTTCCCTTGGTTCCGACGTACGCCACGGAGACGGAAGTGTCAAAGCCAACTTCCTGTTGAATGCCGGCCGACCATTTCTGGATCTGAGGGTAATTCCAAGGATTGCCGACGCCCCAAACCAGGGGTGGGAAAATGGTGCCGGGAGCCCCGCCGGGATTGCTCAAAAGGGTATTGAAAATGAGCGGTTTTTGGTTGAGTGGGGGATTATACAGTCCACCGAACTGACTGTAGGAGCCCCACCGGTCGTAGAAAATTCCGTACCCCGCGCGCACTGAGGTTTTCCCTCGTCCCGTGACGTCCCATGCCAGTCCAATTCTGGGAGCGAAGACATCTTTCTTGGATGCAAACAAAGCGTTTCCGTACGGCGAATTCTTGCCGGCAACGATGATGCCGTTCGCAAAATTGCCCGAACCGGGCACCAGCGTCCCGTTAGCGTTGACCGTGGGCGCCTGGCTCGCAACCCAGGTTGCTGGATCGAAGCTGGCGAAGAAGTTTTTTTCCTCATATTCCGGCTGATAGTAGGTGTAGCGCAGACCTGCCGTCACGGTGAGATTCCGCCGCACCTTCCACTGGTCTTCCACGTAAGGTTCCACATTGATCCAGCGGTATTTGGCATACGGATCCAAAGCTGTCTCCGAATAGCTGAACGCTTTGCCGAGCAGGAAGTCCGCCATTGCGTCTCCCGAGGCCGATCCATCGAAGTTGAAAACTCCGTTCGTTGAGTTGTTGGAAGGATTGGCGAGCTCATTCTTTCCCTCCCGCGTGATCGCAAAACCGAAACGTATGGTATGCGGACCGTGATTCCAGGTATTGTCGCTTTCGAAAGGCATGTTGTAAGAGGCATTGTAGAAATACCACTGCTCGGTAACGCCCGAATAAGGGGCGGCAAAATTTAAAGTGGGGATCCGGTTTCCCTCGTTCAACGGAAACAGTTCGGGAATGTTCAGCCCCGGCACGCGGCAACGGCAGGACCGCGGCCCGTTCCGCAAGAACAGGTCATTGTCGCGGTAAAGACCAAAGAGAAACTGCGAGGTAAAATTGGGCGCCACCGAGTAAATAACGTTAAACACGCCGCTGTAAATGGGGTAGTTCTGCGTTGCGTCGCCCACGAACGGGAGAGAATTCTCGCCAAACAGACCGTACGGCCTGTAGAGTACCGCGGTGTCCTGGGTGAGGCGAAGGAAGAGGGAGAGGCGATCCGTCGGCCTGTAATCTAAGCGGAGCGATTCCTCGCGCCAGCGGGTGTAATCCGGTACTGCGGAAAGCAAATTATTGGTCAAAGCCCCCGGCGCGCCAGTGTTGGGCTCCGGCCAAAAGAGATTTGGAGCAAGGAGCAACTTTGCGTTGGGATCCTGTTCGGAATTTGGAATCACGTTCCTGGTCGCAAAAGGCATGCCAGTGTTGGGATCGGTCAGCGTCTGGGGCAAGGCGCTAAAGTCGCCGCCACGTTCCGCATCGGTTGGCACGGTGCCATTGCGCAGACCACTGCTTTGAATAATCCTGCGCCACTCTTCGGACCAGAAAAAGAACACTTTGTTCTTAACGATGGGTCCGCCCACATCGTAGCCGAAGTCGTTGTAACGGTTCTCCGGAACCAAGCCGTTCGAGCCGGCGTATGCCGCGTTCATGACGTTATTTCGGAAGAATTCGAAGACATTCCCGTGGAATTGATTGGTTCCGTTACGGGAGATGAGGTTGATCTGAGCGCCACCAGAGCGGCCGGTGGCGGCCGAATACGAGTTATTCTCGACGCGAAACTCGGAGACGGCGAAAAGGTTGGGGGAGACAAATGCGTTGCCGCCAAAGGTATCCAGATTGCGGACGCCATCTACCATCGGATTGTTCTCGTCATTGCGTACGCCGTTCACGCTGAACAGCACCTCGGAGTTGGAACCGAAGCCTGGATTCTGGTCCAGCGCAGAGGCTACACCCGGCTCGAGGTTCACGAGCTGCGTGAACAGCCGATTGGTCAACGGCAGTTCGTTCAACTGTTTGCCGGTAACCGTATTGCCCTCGCTGGCCGTCACGATATCCACGGTTGGCACATCCGCGGTTACCTCGATTTTCTCGGATGTGGCGCCGACCGTAAGAGTCACCGCGAGATTCGTCGGCTCCGCGGCGTGGACCGAAATTCCAGCCTCGGCAAACGATTTGAATCCCATCATCGTTACCTGGAGCCGGTAACTTCCCACGGGGACAATCGGGAAATTGAAACTTCCAGCGGCGTCCGTCTTCGTCTCCTGTGACGCGCCGGTGTGCACCTCGACCAGCGTAAGCCCGGCGCCGGACAGGGCCGCACCGGACGGGTCGCTCACGCTGCCCCGAACCGACCCCGTATTCGCGACCTGCGCCTGCGTCGTCGCCGAAATTGTTAACGTGCCCAATAGCAAGAAAACAGCCGCCCACCCCTGGTATGTCCTCCCCACCTGAACGCTTCTCATCTGATTGCTCCTTTTCGCTACGAACTGGTTGATGCCCTGAGAATCGGCTTCTTCTTTCGGACCGAGCGCACAATGGCGCTGTATTGATCACCGCGATACGTCGATCGCGTGAGTTCGACGGCCCGGCCATCTTCGGCAAAGGTTTTTCGATTGACGACGAGCACGGCGGCGTTTTTGGGGAGAGCCAGCAGCTTCCTGAGTTTTGCCGTCGGAGCTTCCGCGGAAATCTCCTCGATACAGTTCTCCAGCCGCAATCCGTACGATTCCTCGAGGATCTGGTACAAGGAGTTTTTCGCGATATCGAACCTCTCCAGCCCTGGGCACAAACGCTCCGGAATGCGAACAAATTCGAGTGCCAGCGGTTCCCCATCCTTCAAACGCAGGCGGTGGATCTCGTATACTTTCTGTTGATCTCCGAGTTCGAAGAAATCCCGTACCGACTCCCCCGGAAGCGTCCGTTCGAGAGAGATGAGCCGCGACTCGGGACGTCCCCCTCGATCTCGAATTTCCTCGCTGAAGCTCTTGAGCTCTTGTTGCTGCTTCCGTAGTCTGGCGGGGGTGACGACCGTGCCTCTCCCTCGCCTGGACTCGATCAATCCTTCGCGGTCCAGCAAGCCCATGGCTTGCCGGAGGGTCATGCGGCTGATGCCGAATCGTTCGCACAGGGCGCGCTCGGGAGGCAGAACGTACCCCGCCGGAAGCGCGCCGCTTTTGAGAAGCTCGCCGATGCCTTCGGCGATCTGCAGGTAGATGGGGTTGGGAGAATCCTTGTCCAGTCGAATGGAAAGAAAAGGTGCGACGTTAGGTGTAGACATAGCGCATATTCTACGTGGATGACTCAGCAAATCTACGAATGGTATAGACATTTGGTCTAGACATACTGCTCATGTCGTGCTACCTTGTCAAGTGGTTTTTGGGGGGGAGCTGTCGGTGGTCCTGATGGGAGTCGCCCTCGCGGTGCTGTCCGGGCTGTGCAACGGCCTGTTTACGGCGCCGATGAAACTCGAATCTCGATGGAAATGGGAGAACACCTGGTTCGTCTTCATCCTTGTGGCGTGCTTGCTGATGCCGGCTGCCCTGGTGTTTCCCTTTGCAGGGTGGTCCACCGCTCTGCTGCAGGCGCCCCCCTATTCCGTCCTGGCCGCGCTCTCTTTCGGATTTGCCTGGGGGTTCGGCGCAATCTGCTTCGGCAAGAGTGTTCATAGCATCGGCGTATCGATGGCGAATACTCTGGTGATCGGGCTGAGTTCAGCGCTGGGATCTCTCGTTCCCCTGTTCATGAAATCGGAAATGCACGTCGGCACCAAACAATTGGTTCTGTTCGCCGGCGTGATCGCTTTGCTTATCGGCGTGGCCGTCTGCGGGAAGGCCGGCCGGATGCGGGATGGGGAACAGCAAAGCCAGGGAACTGCCCCGCTCGCAGGTTATCTCTTTGCCTTGGCTGCCGGGATAATGTCGGCGGTCTTTAATATTGGATACGCCCTGGCGCTCCCGATTTCTGATACGGGCGTCGGGATTGCATTGTCCAGATTCGCAGCCACAAATTGCATCTGGTTGCTGATGTTAGGTGCCGGCTCCATTCCCAATATTGTCTACTGCATACTGCTGATGTGTCGAAATCAAACCGCGCAGCTGCTGCATGCTCCGGCCTCCTGGTTCTCCTGGGGTCGTAGTAGCGCGATGGGTCTGTTATGGGGTGGCAGCATCTTCTTGTATGGGGCTGCGACTCCCAGACTGGGCGCCCTCGGGCCCTCCGTGGGGTGGCCGTTGAGTCTTGCGGTCGGTCTGGTTGTTGCAAACCTGATGGGAGTTCTGCTTGGGGAATGGAGAGGCGCCGCTGGCCGGCCCGCAAAATGGATGTGGTCAGGACTTGCGATCTTGCTTGCAGCGATCGTTCTCTGCGGGATTTCGACGAGGTTTCCGGAATGACACCAACCGAAATTGTTCGATACATCCAGGGAAGACTGATCGTTTCCTGCCAAGCCGGGGAAGGCGAAATCTTTCGAGATCCGAAACTCATGTCACTCTTTGCCGCTGCGGCAGCGGCCGGCGGCGCAGCGGGAATTCGCGCTAACAGTCCCGCCGACATTCGTGCCATCCGTGCGGTAACCGACGTACCGATCATTGGCATCGACAAGACCCCGTTGCCCGACGGCTTTCTGCTCATCACGGCCTCCTTCGAGTCGGCCAGAGCGCTGGTCGAGGCCGGAGCGGACATGGTGGCTCTCGATTGCAGTGAGCGTGGCCAGCAAGCCGGAGCGCTTGAGCGCATTCGCGAGATTCGCGCCAAGCTTCGCGTTCCCGTGCTGGCCGACGTGGCCAGCGTCGAGCAGGCGGTAACCGCCGTGGGAGCCGGGGCAGATTTCGTGCTGTCCACTCTTCGTGGCTATACCGAGGAAACGAACCACGCGCTGCACTTCGATCCAAAATTCATCGAGGAGCTGGTGCGTGCCAGCGCCGTCCCGGTGATTGCCGAGGGCCGGATCTCCTCCCCCGAGCAAGCGCGACAGGCCATAGCGGCGGGCGCGCTTGCCGTCGTCGTGGGCACGGCGATCACACGCCCCACGGAGATCGCCCGCCGCTTTGCAGCGGCGATCGAGAGCGAACATGCCCGACGCCATTCCGTGCGACACACGATTGGCCTCGATCTCGGTGGGACTCGGACGAAGTACGGTGTCGTGGGCTCGAACGGCAGCCTGCTCTTCAAAGCGGCCGTGGAGACACCCGCCAGGTCCGGGGCCCGCGCACTCCTCGATCATCTCAAGCGCGTAGCTCAAAGCGCGATGAAGAAAGCGACTGAACTTGGACATGAACCGCTTGCCCTCGGCGTCGCCACCGCTGGCTGGATCGATGACACGGGCCGCGTGGCATACGCAACCGACAACTTGCCAGGCTGGACAGGCACTCCTGTGGGAGAAGAACTTGCTGAAGCCTCCGGCCTTCCGGTGGCGGTTGAGAACGACGCCAACGCCCTGGCGGTTGGC
The DNA here is from genome assembly GCA_035272945.1 of Terriglobales bacterium. Taxonomy (GTDB): domain Bacteria; phylum Acidobacteriota; class Terriglobia; order Terriglobales; family Acidobacteriaceae; genus Gp1-AA122. The sequence goes on along the minus strand of DATEPX010000136.1, from coordinate 8,715 downwards.
GAAAAGTACTTTGGAGCCGCGAGGTCCCTTCGCGATTTTGTCTGCATCACGCTGGGCACGGGTTTGGGCGGCGGTTGTTACGTCGACGGAAGATTGAATCGCGGCGCCCACTCCGTGGCCAATATGCTCGGCCATATTCCTCTCATCCCGGATGGCGTCCCCTGCTCCTGCGGCTTGCGAGGTTGCCTGGAGCCTTATGTGAACGCAGCCGCGCTGGTCCGCTATGTCGGGGACTCACAGCTTTCCCCAGCGCAAATAATCGCCGGTGCCAACGCTGGCGAACAACGGGCGATCAAGGCGATTCGAACACTTGCCCGGCACCTCGCGCGAGGCTTCGCTGCGCCCGTTTCCCTTCTTGATCCTGAAGCACTCATTCTCGGCGGGGGCCTAGTCGAAAATAATCCGATCTTGATTTCCGCGCTCTCAGACGAGCTGCCGCAGTTCCTTCGTCCCTGGGAAAATCGAGCCTTGAGAGTTATTCCCTCTCAACTCGGCTATCATGGCGGCGTGCTGGGCGCAGCTGCGCTCGCTTTCGAACGCAGGAGTGACTTCGAGCCCGCGAGTCGTCGCCTGGTGCCGACGCATATACATCGTTGACGAGAGCCTCGCTGGGTTGCGGACTCCGGCTTTTGGGTGCCCAACGAAGATGCCTCGACTTTTCTCGAAACGTTTCCGCGCCAATCAGTTATGGCCAGCGTCGGCGGCAACACGACGGGAGTTCGAAGGGAAATCGTCAATCGCGGATGATAAGAACTCTGACGCCACCCGCCGCTAGAGATGTGGCAATTATCTGGAGCGAATATGTCAATCAGCGGAAGACTCCTACTGAGCAAGAACAGGAAAACCACGAAAATCCATGGCAAGACGGTCTGGGCAGTCAGGCAGTATTCAGAAGGAAGGAAACTGGTACGTGGTTCGATACTGGAAGGATGTCGCGGGCGAAGAGAAGCGGCAGCGGGTGTATGCAAAAATCTGCCCCATTTCCGGCCCCGGCAAACTTTCAGCATCGGAACGGGAACGTAAGGCCAAGGAGATCATCGCGGCCAGCGGAGTGGATACGCAGGAGTATTTCGACAAGGTGGTGAAGCAGTCGGCTTCCGGCGTGACATTCCGCCAGCAGGCGGAAACTTGGCTCGAAGGCATGCGCAATCGCAAGCGCAAGCCATTGGCACCGTCCACGATAGCAGGTTGGTCGTGTGGATTGGACATCTGGATTAACCCGAACATCGGCGACCTGCCGCTTGCTTCCGTCAACAACGCGGCCATGAAAAAATTGGTCGGCAAGATGGACGAAGGCGGTCTGTCTCCGAAGTCCATTTCTAACAACGTGCAGATCGTGAAGATGGTGGTAGCCTCGGCGGTCAATGAGCAAGGCGACGAGCTGTATCCCCGGAAATGGAACAACGAGTTCATTGACATGCCGGTGGTGAACAACCAAAGGCAGCCGAGCTTCACAGGCGACGTGGTCACGGCCATTATCCGCGAAACGGAAGAGCAGAAATACCGCGTGCTGTTCGCGCTCTGCGCTTCATCCGGTCTGCGGTTTGGAGAAGCCTTGGGAATCGACGTCAAGAATATTTCCCCGGATGGCTCCAACATCAAGATCGTCGAGAAGGCGTGGCGCTCCGAACGGCACAACTTCCTAAAAACGGAAAACGGGAAACGGGAAATTGACATGCATCCTTCGATGGCGACCATGCTGCGGGAATACATGGAAAAGCGGACGGACGAAAAGTGGGCGAGCAAGACTGACTTGTTGTTTGCCTCACGTAACGGCAAGCCGCTCCACCAGTCGAATATCCTGCGGCGCGTGCTGCACCCGATCTTGGAAAAGTTGGGGCAGCCAAAGTGCGGCGTCCATGCGTTCCGGCGTTTTCGCAACACGTACCTGCGGAACTTCACGTCCACTCCGCCAGGAATCTACAAGTTCTGGATGGGACACGCGAGCGCGGAGACTGAAGCCAATGGCTCCGTGCGCGCGGGCGAAACCATGTCAGATCGATACGACAAGGTGGCAGCTGAGCGTGGACTCCGCAAAGAATGGGCAGAAAGAGCAGGACTCGGTTTCGAGATTCTGGCCAAAACCCTCGTTATTGGACGGAATGGACGGAAACCCGAAAATGCTCCGTTGGAAGCAGTAGCTGTAAGTGCATGATGTAACGCAGGATAGACAGTGAGTTTGGCTCCCCGGGCTAGATTCGAACTAGCAACCCTTCGGTTAACAGCCGAACGACCAACTTCATCAGAACTTGCCGGAGTTGGCCCTAATCGAAGGAAATCTGCAAGTTGCGACTAAACCCGATGACTCCTTCTTTGTTCACCTTTCGTTCGCATTTTGCCGCCATTCACCACCATTAGTATTACGTTTTTATGACAGCGCGTACCGTTACTGACTCTCGTCGATCTTGTACGGAGTAGAAGTTCCTGGTCTACGGTTCCGGTGATGTAAGCAAGCATGCGAGCCCAAATCATTCCAGAGCCTCCCTAGACTTGATCGTCGAACCCGGATTGTACATGCTCTGGAGGTTTCAGAAACCGGCTGTGCCAGAAAATTGTGAGACCGGAAACCAAGCGTTTTCAATGCGTGCGAGATGTTTGACCGTACGGGGCAACGACCTTTTTCTCGGCGTACCGGGGATACTCTTTCTTTTTCAGTCCGTGACCGACCTTGAACTCTTTCAAAAAGATTGCCACATGCCCAATCTTATCAGCGTAGGTGCGTTCGGGATTGCTGTGCTTGCGCTTCGGAAGCGGCTGCTTCCTCATCCAGCCCATGAAGTCCAGTAGGTCTTGCTTGGTCACTTCTTCAACGCATGTCTTTGTCTTCATGCATTGGGTAATGAACGGGTCAACGGCGTTGCGTTACGTGCGGATGCTGTTTGCCTTGATGCCCCGGTTCTCAAGGTTGGTGAAATATGCGTAGGATTCGTTTAGTTTTTCCCTCGGAGACCTAGACCCAAATACAGCAAAATCTGTTCAGACGGTAGTCTCACCGCCAGCCCTACAAAACGTGTGGAGAGTAACGGCTGTAACCACTAGCAAGTTGACAAAGGTGTCTGTCGATGATCACCAAACCGAACAGCGCACTCAGGACAGCGGGATAGAGGGGATAACATTTCGGAGCGGCGAGGATGCTCACCGTTTTGCCAAGGCTCTTCGTCACGTCATAGTGCTTTGCGGTGGGAAGCCCTCACCATTCTAAAGGGATGCGAATAAAAGAGCGGACTCAGTCTGTTGTCCGGGAGGTTTTACTTCGGTATCCAAGTGAACGCTTTCCATTCCACTTTTGATGGCTGGCATTTCCGGGGGTCGACTGCTGACCAAACCTCGGTCCGGCCTTCGATTCTAGAGTCGGTTACGTTGACAAGCTCGGCGTTACGTTCCTGCCGACACCAATATTGGGATTGTCCGGCTGTGAGGGGCACGAAGTGTGTTAGCTTCCCGACCCACTTGTCGCCCGATTTCTTGAATTCCCCGCTTATGAAAGCGGCGGTTCCTCGCAACTCGGCAGGCAGATTAGTCCAACGGACATAAATATACTCACCGTCCCTGCGAATAATGTAATCCCTGGCCGCAGTCAAGGAGGTCCACACTCGGTCTCCACCAGAAGGTGCTGAGGGATTTGGGTCGATATTAGAAGGAGTACCGAAACAGTTGAGTTTGGGAGCAGAGTGGAGATTGACTGGCTTGGGACAGCAAAATTGAGATTTTCCCCTTCCGTAGCCTTCATTGTTACGACGCCTATCACCTTCCCATTCATAGTCAACAGCGGCCCACCGCCGTTTCCGTGAGAGGTAGGAGCCGTAGTCTGAACCCAACTCCGGCCACTCGCATCTTTTCTGAATCCGCTGATGATCCCATCTGATACCGAATTTTCCAACCCCAGAGGACTGCCAATTGCTACGACATGGTCACCAGCGGCTAGGTCTTTCGAGTCTGCTAATTGCAAAGGCGGAAGGTTTTTCCCGGAAACTTTGAGAATCGCAATATCAAGGTCCCCGTCGTCGGCAACAACTCCGTCAACCGGGAAAAATGCCCCGTTGTTGACCTTGACTACCGCAGAATGGGCTCCTTCGATGACATGGTGGTTGGTCACTATCTTTCCGTCGGAAGATGCAATGAACCCGCTTCCTTCGGCAATCGGCTTTCCACTCTCATCGCTGATAACGATGAGAACAACAGAATCGACTGTGGCTTTGACTACTTCGCTCACGCTTCGCTGAGGCTGTTGAGCCCCTGCGCTCGATGTTGAAATAAACATCACGAATGCCGCCAAGGCAGTGGTCGCATAGAGAAGGCGTTTCATAATCGACCCTCATTCCTCATTTAGGCGCAATATAGAGTCTCAAGATAGCACGATGAAATCGCCTGTTGTGGCCGTATGGACAAAAAACTCGTCCTATTACAGTCGCCGCCCTGAGCCAGAACGCATTGCCCTGCTTGTCTCGATGATAAATCAGGCCGAGGTCTTCTTGCGATGGGACATTCCCGGTATCCTTAATATATGCGCTGATTGTGAGCCCAGCGCCCGCTGTCCCGCCGACTTTATGCTGCTTCCCTCTCGTAGTACTTCAGCAGACCTCCCAGTCGTTCGCGACACCGCACTGCTCCTTTGTTCCTTCTTGCTTCCGGCCGCGAAGGAAACAAGATCCGGTTGTCTTTGCCCTGGTGATTGCGCTCCTCGTGGTAATGTACGAGATATTGCTGCAATGCTCGCCGCAGCGAAGATTCTCCAAACAGGATCAACCTCGACAGACATTCTTCTTTGACCGATCTGACCCAGCGTTCCGCATACGAGTTCAGATTCGGGCTCCTTGCTGGCAATCGAAGCGGATTCACGCTTCCCGTCCTGATCAGTTCTCGAAACGATTCGCAGAACTTCGCGTCACGGTCATGCAGCAGATAGCGGCAGCCTCTCAGGCTTCCCCACTCCTCCATAGTCATGTTGCGCGCCTGCTGCTCCATCCACTCCTGATCCGGGTACGGCGTGAATCCTGCCAGTTTCACTTGGCGACTCTCCAAGTGGATGAAGAACAGCACATAGTAGGTCGTCAGCCCTTTGAGCGTTAGGACTTCCGTCGTGAAGAAATCCATCCCCACCAAAACGTCCCGGTGTGCGCGGATAAAGTCCTTCCAGGAGATCGATTGCTTTCGCTTCGGCGCTGGAGAAATGCCGTGGCGACGCAGGACGTTGCCCACCGTCTGATCGGATAGACGATGCCCTAGATTTGCCAAGGCACCTACGATCCGATCGTAGCCCCAGCTCGGATTTTCCCTCGCCATCTGCATCACCAAGCGTTCTGTTTCCTCATCTAGTTTTGGGCGCCCTACACTTCGACGGAATTTCGACCCATCAGATTTGTTCGCCACGAGCTTCCGATACCAACCCAGAATCGTATCAGGCTTGGCCGTTGCCGCCACGTCCTCCAGTGCCCTTCGACCCAGGCGGTGACCGATCTCGGCCAGCGTCGCCTTTTCTCCTTCGGAAAGGAGCAGCCGACCCTTGATCTGGCCTCTCAGAATCCGGTTCTCCGCCGCCAGATATTCGTTTCGCAACAAGAGTTCTTGATTGACTGTTCCGGTGACATAGGCGAGCAGGCGCGCCCAGAGCATCTCGGATTCCCCCATAATCTCAAATTTCGTGAAAGGTAAGATTGTAGGCGCTGTTTCTGGATCGGCGAAGTCCATTCGAAGAGGGAGCTTGGGCTAAATCCTAAGCCACACCATTTCAAGCCGTTCGAGTATTTTGACCACACGAGATCCGAAATGCGAACCAATTTGCGGGAGTGGCAGCGTTTGCCAACTCGGGTCCGCTCTCCATGACCCGCAACGGCACGGCGCGCATGGTCAACGGCCAACTCGTTTCGGGGGATTTTTTCCAAACGCTGGGAGTGAAGCCTGTGGCGGGCCGTGTCCTGGAAATGAGTGACGATTCGCCGACGGCAGTTCCGGTAGCCGTGCTCAATTATGGATTCTGGCAGAGCGCGTTCGGCGGCAGTCGAGGACACAGTCAAGGATGCGGAGCGAGGTACGCGCGGAAATACGCCGAAACGCTAACTGCGAGGCAGGTCAGAAAGCTGGTGTCAAGATTTGCAAGTGTTTGGGCGGTTTACTGTCCCCGAGTGTCGAGGCTTATTGTTATCCACCCCGTTGCGAAACCGGCTACAAGTCTGTTGTGGTCTTTCCGCCTAAATGACCTCGAATCCTGACGACCTAACGGCACGAGAGGCCAGGTCCAACACAATCAAATTTCCTGCGGCTTCGAGTGTCATCTTGAAAATCCTCCCAACCAGCGGGAAACGCCATTTCTGGACCCGCCCTCAAAATCGAGCCTGCAGTCCTACATGATCATGATATGGACAGATTGCTTAAGGGGAGAAGAGCGCCTGCTTAAGTAGCAGGTTATATTGCCCGGCAACCCTCAACAGTATCCAATTGAAATGCATAAAGTTGGTGGACGTGGAGGGGTGACTCGAACCCGCGGCCCCCTGCTTGCAAATGGACTTGTCTTTGGTCCAGCTTTCAAGTTTCAGTGAACTCTGTCCGCAAGAAAAAACCTCTTGAACAGCGCACACTGCTGTAGTAGGTTATAATACGCATGTAGTAGAGCGAAACAATGGCTGAACCCAGGTTAACCAAGCTGGAACTTCAGATCATGGAGGCCCTGTGGAGTCATGGCCAGGCCTCCATACGCGAGATTCAGGAAACTTTCCCAGAAAAACGCAGGCCAGCCTACACGACAATCCAGACTACCGTTTATCGCTTGGAAGCGAAAAAAGCAGTGCGCCGCATCAAGAAGGTCGGCAACTTTCACATTTTCGAACCAGCCATCTCCCGCAATGCTGCACAGCGCAGATTGGTCGAGGACCTCCTGGCGCTGTTCGGGGGGCGGGCACAACCCGTAATGGCGCACTTAATTGAATCCGGCAAACTCACCCTGGACGACGTAAAGGACGCCGAAAAAGTCCTCCGCAAGCTTGAGAGAAAGGACAAATCGAAATGATCTCTAGCAACCTGTCGGCGACGTGGCCCTCTCTCGTCCCAGCGTTTGGAAATCACCTATGGCAATCAACAGTATTCGTTATCGCCGCGGGTCTGTTGACGTTGGTGCTGCGACAAAATCATGCGCGATTTCGCTATTGGCTTTGGCTGGTAGCGTCCGTGAAATTCCTGATTCCTTTTTCGTTGCTCGTCGCCCTGGGAAGCTATCTCTCTGGGGCACACACCGTGGCGGGAACGAACGCTGCGTTCTACATTGCAGTCGAGGAGGTCAGCCAGCCCTTCACCCAGCCAACGATGCCTGTGATTCCTCAGATCGCTGCATCGACGGGTCTGACCCAACTGCTTCCCTTGTTTCTTGCAGTTGTGTGGCTCTGTGGATTCCTGGTCGTCATTTTCCATTGGTACTTCCGTTGGCGGCGCATTTCCGTAGCCATCCGAAAATCCGTGCCCTTACAGGAAGGGCGCGAAGTGCAAGCCCTGCGACGGCTGGAGCGTGCGACAGGCATGGGGAAGGCGACCGAGATGTTGCTGTCGCGGACGTCTCTGGAGCCAGGGGTGTTCGGCATAACCCGGCCTGTTTTGCTATGGCCCGAAGGAATCTCCGAACGCCTGGAAGATTCGCACCTCGAAGCCATTCTCGCGCACGAGCTGTGGCACGTACGCCGTCGCGACAATCTGGCCGCTGCGATCCACATGGTGGTCGAAGCCATCTTTTGGTTTCACCCATTGGTTTGGTGGTTGGGAGCGCGCCTCGTAGAAGAGCGAGAACGTGCCTGTGACGAGAAAGTCTTGGAATCGGGCAGCGATCGGCAGGTCTATGCGGAAAGTATTTTGAAGATTTGTGAGTTCTGCGTCGGCTCCCCACTGGCTTGCGTAACAGGAGTGACGGGTGCCGATCTCAAGAAAAGGATGGCTTATATCATGACAAGAAATCTTTCGCGTGAACTGGACTTCAGTAGGAAACTATTGCTCAGCGCTTCGGGGCTGTTGGCCCTCGCCGCGCCCATCGCGGTTGGCCTGCTGCACGTTACGCAGACCCGTGCTCAGTCGCAGGGTCAGAGCATCGCCGTCAGTGGGCCTGGGTTTGTGTCCGTTTCGATCAGACCAAACAAAACTGGTGAGCCTATGGCTGGGTTTAATGTCAAAGGTCTGATGACGGCTGCCCCGGCCGCCCAGTTCAAGCCCGACCGCTTTATGGCCACGAATTTTACGCTACGTGAACTCATTCGCCTGGCTTACGGAGTTCACGGGTCGCAGATCTTTGCAGGGCCAGGTTGGATCGATTCTGAAAAATACGATATAGAAGCGAAGGTGGGCAGCTCCTCAGTGGATGAGTTGGGCAAGCTTAGCCCCGATCGGCGCTACCTGGAGAATCAGGGCATGATCCAAGCCCTTCTGGCGGACCGCTTCAAGCTTACGCTGCACCACGAAACCAAAGAGATTCCAGCATACGTCCTGGTCATCGCGAAACATGGCGCCAAACTTCACGAAGCGAAACCTGGAGATACCTACCCTGATGGATTCAAAGACTTTCACGGTCACCCAGTAGGTGCGGGCCATTGGTTGGGACCGTGCAAGTTCGTAGGGCAAGGTGTTCCCGTCGCCGACTTGGCTCGGGATTTGTCGCAGGTACTGGACCGTGTTGTTTTGGATCAGACCGGACTCAACGGGGTCTACGACTTCACAGTGGACTGTCACGCCGCCTTTATGGAA
>DATEPX010000135.1:0-5074 GCA_035272945.1 Terriglobales bacterium | reverse complement strand
CCTGGAGTCCTGGCTCGCCTTCATGGGAAGCTGCCTCGCGCTGAGCTGGGCCGAACCGGAAGCGCACTTTCTCAATTTGGACATTGGTGGCGGCACGACGAACCTGGCCATGGGTATCAATGGCGAAGTCCTCCGCTGCGGTGGTTTGTACGCGGGGGCGAGGCACTTTCAGTTTGTCCCAGGAACTTATCGAATTAATGCGTTGTCGTCCTACGCCGTCCGGTTGCTCAAAGATCTCCATATTGACCGGTCGATCGGAGACACTTTTTCGCAAGATGAGCTTCGAAACATCGTGGATTTCTACGCAGCCCTCATCGAGGCAACCGTTTGCGCGGATCGATCGCTCCTGAATCAAGATCCGTTTCGTTATCATGAGCAGATGCCTTTTGTACCGCTGCGGGATGATGTATCGCCAGTGATCACGCTCTCGGGAGGAGTCGGTGAGTTGGTCCACAACCATATTCGCGGCGGGCCACTGCCGCCGACAACTGCCTTTGGCGATCTCGGCATCGACCTGGCCAGGCGACTAATTCAGTCGCCCGTGCTTTCGCAGCACCTGCGAACCCATGTTCCCATGAACTTCGGGCATGCGACGGTTTACGGACTGAGCCTGCACGGCACCGAGGTGTCCGGGACAACGCCTTACTTGCCCGACCCTGGTGTGTTGCCGCTGCGAGATTTGCCTATTGTGGCCAGACTTCGGATGGACGCCTCAGCCGAAAATGTACAGCAAGCCGTCGATATGGCCGCTCGCGGAATGCGTGGTGGCTGCATCGAGATCGATGGCGCAGGCACAGATTTCGGAACTGTCAAGAAGTTAGGCACCAACCTGGCAGCTGCATTGCGCAAAACCGGATTCCCCGCGGACCGTTCCGTGGTATTGCTCGTACCACAGAATGTGGGAAAGACTGTCGGCTCCTATGCCTCCGACTGGGGCCGGTTGCCGGTGAAACTGATCGTGATCGACGAACTGTCAAGCCGCAACTCCCGTTTCGTCAGCCTGGGCGCCATGAGAGACAACGTGGTGCCCGTCTCGTTTTATGGAATGCAGTAAATGAAAAACCTGTCCCGTTGCGACGAGATTGTCGTTCCGCGGCCGCCGAATGACGAGTGCTACACGGCCCACAAGTTTGGCCGGCAGTTCTCCTTCGCGGGATTGAAAGGTCTGCTGGGTGCTGCAGACTACAGCAAAGCCGGTGATCGCAACGCGGGGCTTGCCGCCCGTGATGAGGCCGAGCGGGAGGTCGCGCGCTCGATTCTATCCACGCTTACCTTGCAACATCTCTACGACCACCCGCTAACCGACGATTCAGGCAGCGTGGACTCGGTGATGCGTGTCAACTACGATATCGACCTTAAGACCTTCGCATCGTTCGCCCCGATGACTCTGGGTCAACTCAAGAATCATCTGCTCAATTGTTCCGATGACGAAGTCATGCAGACGGGGCGCGCGCTGACCGGCGTCATGGCGGCCGCTCTGGCCAAGCTGTTTGATACGCACGAACTGATTTTCGTGGCTAGAAAGTGCCATTGCGTCACGCGGGCGCGGACAACACTGGGTTTACCCGGCACGCTCTCGTCACGACTCCAGCCGAACCATCCGGTGGATGATCTTCGCGGCATCACTTTCCTGATCTACGCGGGTCTATCGCTGGGTGCGGGCGACGCATTGATCGGTGTTAACCCGGCAATCGACAGCGTAGAAAATGTCACGGCGATTCTGTCTCACCTCGACAGCTTGCGAAAACGGACGGGGGTCCCCACTCAGATTTGCGTGCTGGCACACGTGAAGACGCAACTCGCCTGCCTGGTTGCCGGCGCCCCCGTAGAAATCATGTTTCAGAGCCTGGCGGGGACCGAACGGACAAACCTGACAGAGTTCGACATCACGATCGATCTTCTCGACGAGGCCTATCGCACGATGGCTACCCGCGGGCCGTTGCGCAATGTCGCCGAACAGTTCATGTATTTCGAGACGGGGCAGGGGAGCGAATTCACGTATCGCAAACACAACGGCATCGATATGACGACGACCGAAGCGCTCTGCTATGGACTGGCCCGGCGCTACGATCCGTTCATGGTGAACAACGTCACCGGCTTCATCGGGCCCGAAACGCACCTGGACAACTTCGAAATGATCATCTCCAATCTGCAGGATCATCTCATGGGCAAGCTCCTGGGCGTCCCAATGGGCATGGCGCCATGTTACACGCTCCACTCGAAGATCACCCTGGAAGGTCAGCAGATGGCAGCGGAGATGCTTGCGGCCGCAGGTGCGAACTACTACATGGATGTATGTTTGAACACCGATAGAATGCTGGCCTATTTCGACACCAGCGCTCACGACGACCAGACGCTGCGCGAGATTTACGGCAAGAACCCGGCTCCCGAATTCATGGAATGGGCAGTGCAACGCGATATTATGCGGAGGGCGGTCGACGGCCGCGCCGTTCGCGGGGCGAATTGGGGCAAGCCTCGAATCTTCTGTGAATCAGACCTGGAGTATCAAGAACTCTTCCGTGCCACGCCCGCCTTGTATGGACTGGAGCATGCCGGGCCGCGCCCATCCGAACAAACAACGCGGGACTTGAAATTGAATCAGGCGATCGCCAGGCAGGCCATCTACAGCGAACTCCGTACCGGCGAACTCGACAAGGTTGCCCCCTTCCGGGTTCTGACGACCGAGGCCAAGGACAAAGAGAGCCACTTGAACGCACCGCATCTCGGCGCCCGCTTGTCGGCCGCCAGCGCCTGCACGCTTCGTCCCGAATTTCGCGATGTCCAGATCGTGGTCTCCGACGGTCTGAGTGCCGAGGCTGTTCACCACAATGTCCCGGAACTGCTGCCCGTACTCACGGACGGCCTCGATGCCAGACACCTGACCACAAGCCAGCCGATCCTTGTCCGTTACGGCCGCGTCAAAGTAGCCGAGGACATCGCCGAACGTCTAAAGGCGAGGCTGGTGATACTCCTGATCGGCGAACGCCCGGGTGGCGACGCGCTGGCGTCGCGAAGTCTTTCGGCCTACCTGGTCTATCAACTGCTCGATGCCGATGCGCAGAACAAAGCGGCCGCCTACAGCAACAATCCAAATATTCATTTCGAATACACGGTTATTTCCAATATTTATTCCGCAGGTCTGCCGCCGCTTGAGGCCGGCAGTGTCGTTGCCGAAAAAGCGTGGCACGTCCTCGCCCACCAAGCCGCCGGCAACCGTCTGGAAGCCACGCTCAAGATGTCCCGCTAATGCCGGAGCGGTCTCCCCATCTATTTCGAGGACCCGAACGGTCACCTGCTGGAAGTCATGACGGTGCCGGAGACTGGAAGCTAATTGCGTTTTTAGCGGTCCGGCTTCAGAAGCGGAATGCTTTCGACAGCGGGAGCCGGCGGGAGTGAAGCCAGATATGCATAAATATCCGCCACGTCTTTTTCCGGGATGACCTTGGCAGAGTATGGCGGCATCTCCCCGCGCGGCGCTCGAATATAGGTAATGAAGTTTCGAAATGCCAGCATGGGGCTGCGGCCGATACGCGGACCTGCCGCGCCGCCTTGACCTTCATTGCCGTGACACTCATAGCATCCGATTTTCATGAAGAGGGCTTGTCCGGCTTTAGCATTGCCGGCGGGCGCAGAAGACGCCGGTTGCTGCGCCGGCGCATTGGCTACTCCGATTACGACGAAACCCGCAACTGTACTTAATATTCTCTTCATCATCTTTCTTGTCTCATCTCGCTTGCGTCACAATGTCAACCAGCGCCGGTTCGCCACGCTTGACGGCGGCTGCGGCGCGACGGAGTGCCGGCCCAAGGTCTTTGGGATCAGTGATAGGCCCTTCCGCATGCAGGCCCATACCTTGTGCGATCTTCGCGAAATCGATATGGGGATCCGTGAGCGTCGAGCCCATCGTTCCGCGATCCACTCCGCGGTTGCGTTCGTTGCACATCCGTTGCACGTGCATGATTTCCTGATGATAGCCACGGTTGTTCAGCATTACGCTCAATAGAGGAATGCGATGATGGGCCGCAGTCCATAGGACGCCCGGCGCATACATCAGATCCCCATCCGTCTGCAGGCTCACTGAGAACCGCCCGTATTTCTTGTTCGCGAGCGCGGCCCCAACCGAAGATGGTGCACCGTAGCCGATTCCGCCGCCGCCGGCATGTCCGGGCCATTGATACGGCTTATTAAAATCCCATAACCGCCGAGGCCAAATTCCAGCCTCGCTGTAGTAATTCGAAACCAAGGACCAGTCTTCATTCTTGATTACGGCCCACAGCTCGGCAGCGACGCGGGCTGTACTCACCGGATTGGCATCCCAAGCATAGGTCGCTGCCTGCCGCATTCGCTCGCGAGTTGTACGGCTTGCCTCAGCCAGTTTCGCGCCGCGCTGTTGGAAGACGCGCTGACGATCACCGGTAGCCAAACGCTTGACGGCTTCGATCAACGCCGGCAAGGTGGCTTCGCCATCCGCGGCGATTGCCAAATCGACCTCGGCAAGCCTGCGAAAATCCTGGTAATTCGACTTGATGTAGAGATCGCCGGACGTGATCGTCGCCATTTTCGCGCCTGGCTTCGTCAGCTTGCGGGTCGACCGATGCACCTGATCCCGGAGGGCGTTGACGGTTGCCCAGAAGTCGGCCACTTCGAGGCCGACGACAAGGTCGGCTTCTCCAACCGCAGCTGCAGCACGCTGCGTCTGATTGAGCGGATGGTGCGAAGGGAAATTCATCCGCCCACCCTGATCGATGACAGCGGCTTGGAGGGTCTCGGCAAGCTCGATGAGCAACGGCATCGCCGCAGTGGTCCGTGCCAGACGGTCGGCAACAAGCACGGGATTTTCTGCCGCGACCAGAAGCCGCGCCAACTCGTTGACGGCGCCCGCTTCTCCCTGCGGCGGCGCGGGCACAGTCAATTTGGGAATGGACAACTTAGTTCTGCTTTCGTTCGGACCTTCCTGCAGACCGGCATCGAGCACAAGGAGGACAGGCGCCATCGGGGGCGTCATCGCAATCTTATACGCGCGGACTGCCGACTCGCCGAAGTGGATCAACGAGGCCGGCTGATCGTCCCATTT
>DATEPX010000134.1:0-17034 GCA_035272945.1 Terriglobales bacterium | reverse complement strand
GTAAGTATCCCCCGGCAGAGCCGGGGGCTTTAGTTTGTGAGCCGCTCAAAGCGGCTGTGCGGGGTCGCTAACGCGTCCCCGAGTTTCTGGAGCCACCTTTCGGTGGCTGTTAGCGCCACAGGTTCATCTGGTCCAAGCGCTTGTCCTCTTGCTCTTGGTTCCGGATGTAGTCCCGAATCACCGTCTCATCCCGCCCCACCGTGGACACGTAGTATCCCCGCGCCCAGAAATGTTGTCCCACAAAATTTCGCTTCCGCTCCCTATACACCCGTGCCAGGTGAATCGCGCTCTTCCCCTTGATAAACCCAATCACCTGCGACACCGCGTACTTCGGCGGTATCGCGATCATCATGTGCACGTGATCGGGCAGCAGATGCCCTTCTTCGATTCGACTCTCCTTCTGCACAGCCAGCTTGCGGAACACTTCTCCCAAGTGCTGCCGCAACTCCCCGTACAGCGTCTTTCTGCGGCACTTCGGGATAAACACCACATGGTATTTGCACTCCCACTTCGTATGGCTTAGGCTTTCCATTTCGTCCATCGTGAAACTCCTTTTCGTGTGCTTGGCGGCTCACGTTTGGGAGTTTCCGCGATGGACTCCTGGATCTGTCAAACTTCTACTGCCTCCCCGGCAGAGCCGGGGGGTCTCTCTTCGTACTAGAAGGAGGTGTTATGGATTCCAGATTTACTCGCAGGATCTTCACCGGCCGGCTGGCCGCAGCCTTCTCCGCAGTTGGTCTTGCCGCCGCAGCACTGGCCGGCGGGGCCGAAGCGAAAGCCACGACCGGCGTTCGCAAACTAGATAGCGACGGGAAACCGGCCGATCCGAAAGACTTCATCACGCCGATCGTCATTAACAACAATCTGATCTATGTTGCCGGGCAGGGGGCGCATGATCCAGGTCCGGCCGGGCAATTCGAAATCGGAAAGCACACCGCCATTGTGATGGACAAGGTCAAGAGGTTGGTTGAGATCGGAGGTGGCACGGTCGACAGCATTCTTCAGTTGACGGTGTTTCTCGCCGACATCAAGTACTACGACGGGATGAATCAGGTCTTCAAAACCTATTTCCCGAATGGCGGTCCAGCCCGCACGACTGTTGCGGTTGCCGCGCTCCCGGGAAATTCGCTCGTGGAGATCAACTGCGTTGCTGCGGTGGTCAAGAAGTAGTCGACAAGAAAAGCCGCCTTAGATCGATCGTACAAGTCCTCGCCCTGTGGCTTTCGTGTTTCGAACCAGCAGTAGGACCAAAAACATGCCAGTGAACGGGACAACTCCGCAACACCCACAATAGGATCGAAAAGATGTGTTGTTGCCGGGCGAACGTCGGAAAAGTAGCCGATCAGTTTGAAGGCGAGGATCGTCCCGATTCCGGCCCCCGTTCCACTCAATCCGCTCACGGATGCGACCGATTCGCTCCAGTAAAGATCCGACGGGAGCACGTTGGCAATGGTTGTGAAAGATGCATAGGAAAACGTCGCCAGCGCAAACAATAGAGTGATGACGTACAGGTCTGTCGTGAAGATCGTTGGAATCAGCAGGGTTACTCCATGAGGCGGAATTCCTGTCCATGTACACGGGCGCATTCGGATGCGTACGCAGAATCGAAGCCGGAGATATTGGACTGATCTCACCTTCAAAGCAGGTCTTTACGGCTTGCGCTTTACGCTGGTCCGGTACGACAGCGAGAATTTCCTTTGCTTTCAGAATCTGCCGCACCGACATGGAGAGCGCCTGCGTTGGAACCTGAGAAATGTCGGCAAACCATGCCTCTCCAACCTGCTGGCGGCGACAAGCTTCGTCGAGGTTCACAAGGATGTAGGGTTCTTCGGTTTCAAAGTCAGCGGGAGGGTCATTGAACGCGATATGGCCGTTCTCTCCTACCCCCAAGAACTAAATATCAATCGGTGCTGACGCTAGTTCTTTGCCCACTTTTCGCGCAACGCCGGAAGGGTCGGCTGCGTCGCCGTCGAGCAAGTGGTACTTAGTAATGCCACTTTTGCTGATTAATTGTTCCATCAGCATCCTGCGGAAACTGCCCGGATGCGTCATCGGCAGGCCGATGTACTCATCGAGATGAAAGGCTTCCACGCGTGGCCAATCTATGTCCGCTTCGGAGGTCAAGGCTTTGAGAAATTCCAGCTGTGATGCAGCCGTGGCAGCGACAATGCGGCTGCATCCTCGCTCCTTAACAGCCGCCCGGATAGCCATCGCCGCGTGACCCGCCGCCGCCCGGCCCAGAGACAGCTTATCGTCAAAAACCTTCAGCAGCACAAGTTCTCCTGCTGTTGCAGATCGAGTGCCACGCGAATGTATGGAGATTATACAAACGGCCTGTCCGCCTACTGAGGTTCGCTGCTTTCCTTCTTCTTGCACTGGATATGACGGCTCGAGTGAGAAAGGCGACGTGCGACTCCTCACCTAAGACCTCACCCAACCCAACGGCCTTTCTCTTTTGCCCGATGGCGAGCGGTTCTGTGCAGCCGACAGCGAGCAAAGGAACATTCGCATTTACGAGGTTGCCAGTGATGGCCGTTTGCCAAATGGCGCCGAACCTTTGGCGAAGAGGCGGCCGGTACTTGCGACGGAGTGCCGGACGGCATCAAGGTCGACCAGAATGGAAACATCTTTGTCACCCGCCCAAAGGTGAGTGCGTTAAACACCCTGAGGTATTCTGGCTGCATGAGGGATATGGGTGTGGGAACCCTCAAGGGCACCATCTTGGCACGATCGACGTGCCCGACCAGTCCGCCAATCTGGCACGGAGAGACAAGGACTACCGCGCGGTTTACGTTACAGCCACCACGTCTCTATATCAAGGCCATAGACAACTTCCTTACGCCCGTCTCAGTGTTCCTTCGATGGGCGTCGAACCATCGCCATGGCATTCGTTAAGCGGGCGTTGAGTGAAATGCATTGCGAGGATTATGGCTGTCTGCAGCTATGCAATTCCAGTCAGCAATTGCATCGGCTTACGCGTAATTGCAAGCACTTCGGCAGTCTCCCGCGCCTTAATGAGTTGTTGACGGTGCTTGTTGTCGTTAAAATTAGCGGTTTGCCATGGGCCGCCTGCGCATATCGGCAATCTCCTACCTCAATACTGCGCCCCTGATGTGGGACTTCGAGTACTCCAGTGTCGGCTCGGAGTTCGAGATTTCCTACACCGTCCCGTCGGCCTGCGCCGAGTCTTTGCGCGATGGCACAGCCGATATCGGGATCATCCCGGCAGCGGCCTACTGCAGCATTCCAGAACTGGTGATCCTCCCGGGAGTCGCGATTGCCTCGCGGAAGCCGGTGCGATCCATCCTGCTGGTCAGCAAGGTTCCGCTCGAGCAAGTGCGGTCGGTAGCCCTGGATACGTCGTCCATGACCTCAATAGCACTGATCAAAATCATTTTGGCCAGATGGGTGGGCGGAAAACATAGGTTTACGTCCATGCAGCCAGATGTCGATCTGATGCTCGGCGCGCGTGATGCGGCATTGCTGATTGGCGATCCGGCGCTGCAGGTAGACCGCTCCCGGTATCGCTGTTATGACCTGGCAGAAGAATGGATTCGCCACACTGGCAAACCGTTCGTGTTCGCATTTTGGGCGGTGCGGAAAGCAGCGCTGCGGGATGCGCCTGCCAAATTAGATTTGGCCGCTATATTCCAAGAGTCGCGAGATCATGGACTTGGCAAGATTGATGACATCGCCCGAGCCTGGGGTCCGAGGCTGGGGCTCAGCGAAGCCAACGTGAAAGACTATCTGGCAGAAAACATTTACTACTACCTTGATTCAGACTGCCTGGATGGTCTTCGACTTTTTTACCGGTATGCGGCTGAATGTGGGGTACTGCCACCCGCGCCTGCTCTGCAGTTCTACGAAGCCCTCAAACCTGCTATTCGATAAAACTACTCCAGAAAAACACACCATCCCCCGGGACCGAAACTGCTTCTAACAAATCCGGATGGAGTCTCGTCTCGCACTCGCGATCGTGTCGGCATGGACCTGGCTGCGCCGGCTGCGTGGGCCGGGTTTGATTCTGCTGGGATTGGCGGACAACTCGGTCATTCCACTGCCCGGCAGCATGGACGTGCTCACCATCGTTCTGGCCGCTAGCCACCGGAACTGGTGGTTCTACTACTCATTTATGGCCACAGCAGGGGCTGTTATCGGTGGTTATCTTACTTATCGTCTGGGACGCGAGGGCGGCAAGGAGACACTCGAACGTCGGGTCTCAAGGAACAAAGTGGAGAAGCTTTACCAGACATTTGAGCGCAGGGGTTTCCTCGCTGTCGCCGTACCGGCGATGCTACCGCCGCCGGTGCCGATCGTTCCCTTCCTGTTGGCCGCCGGGGCTCTGCAGTATCCGCGCAAGAAATTCCTGGCATCGCTGGCCTTCGGTCGCGCCGTACGCTTCACTATTGTCGGCTTCCTGGCAGCACATTATGGCCCGCAGATCATCGAGTTCTTTTCAACATACTACGAACTCACGCTGTATACGCTCATCGCGCTGGCGATAGTAGGGGCGATTGCCGGTTTGTGGGTGTACCTCCGCTATCGCCGCAATCGCAGAGAGAGCGGACGCCCCACTCAGCGGACGTCAAAGGCGCGAAGTCGTAACGGCGGCGTAAGCGGTCCTAACTTGGACCGGACCACCCGCCTCCGATAAAATCGTTACATCTACTTGTGATTGGCCTATGTCTCTCACAAAACCGCAAGCTCTGGAGATGTACCAGTCGGATGACCTGATTGGCATTGGCATGGAAGCCGATGCCTTGCGGCACAAGCTGCATCCCGAAGGTGTGGTTACCTACATCATCGACCGCAACATCAACTACACGAATTTCTGCACCGAATACTGCACGTTCTGCGCGTTCTACCGGCCACTGAAGGGACCGCAGGCCAAAGAGGGTTACATCCTCGATTTCCAGACTATCTACGACAAGATTCGCGAGACCGTGGAACTAGGCGGAACGGGCGTGCTGATGCAGGGCGGACTGCATCCCGATCTGAAGATCGACTGGCACGAGGAGATGCTGCGCGGGATCAAGCAACGCTTTCCCAAGGTCCACCTGCACTGCTACTCAGCTTCCGAGATTATCGCGATTGCGGAATACAGCGGAATGACGATCCGCGATACGATCCTGCGGCTGCGCGATGCCGGATTGGATTCGATTCCCGGCGGCGGCGCGGAAATTCTCGATGACGAGGTGCGCTACAAGATCGCGCGTTTGAAGTGTCTGACCGACGACTGGTTGAATGTGCATCGCACGGCCCACCAGATCGGGATGCGGACGACAGCTACCATGATGTTTGGCGTAGGCGAGAAATACGACCACCGCATCAACCACTTCCAGCGCCTTTATGAGCTTCAGGAGGAAACGGGTGGCTTCACGGCGTTTATCCCGTGGACGTTCCAACCCGCCAACACGGCGTTAGGCGGACGGCACTGGGACGAGGCTACGGCCGTTGAATATCTGAGAAACCTGGCAATCTCGCGGCTCTATCTCTCCAATTTCAAGAACATCCAGTCAAGCTGGGTTACGCAAGGTCTCAAGGTCTGTCAGCTGGGATTGCGCTTTGGCGGCAATGACGTTGGGTCGGTCATGCTGGAAGAGAATGTCGTGCGGGCCGCGGGCGTTTCGAATTGCACAACTGAAGAAGAGTTGCGCCGCATTATTCGTGACGCAGGATTCCGTCCTGCGCAACGCGATACCCTGTACCGGACATACTTCCTGAACTGAGATTGTCATCCTGTCAAGCGAGGGCTCCAACCCGAGTCGAAGGGATCCCTACCCTGCCTGGAGTGCTGAGAGACGGCAAGGCATTCTGGGCCAGTTAAGGAATCAGGAAATGACGGAAGAAAAAGTACTCACTAAAACCCACTGGGCAAAAGCGGGAAAAACATCAGCAAAGAAAAATACGAACTGTTCAAGCGGGCAATCATTTCAGCATTGGGCGATAAAGAGCTTACCCACACCGAACTTTTTCAGCGGTTAAACAAGAACTTAAGGAGCAAGTTTTCAGGAAACGTAAGTTGGTACGCAGAAACCGTCAAGCTCGATTTGGAAGCTCGGAAGATTATCGAAAGAACTTCCTCAAAACCTCAGAAGTATCGCCTCAAATAGGCTGCCTAACCGCGCCGAGCCAGGAAATGAAGCGCGATGTGTGCGTAAGCAACTGGACTGCGGCGGGTTACATCCCAAGTAAGTAAGGACCACAGGGAGCTTTCAGGTACAATATATATTTCGGCAAGCTGCATCACGGCTGCCTGAGGAGTCGCTCCCTGCTCGTCTCGCTCTCATCGTGTGCTGCCGTACTGGTGCTCTGGTCCGCCCCGCGCGGCATCGTTCATTTTCTCCGTTCGCAATTTCTGGATAAGACCTTCCGCGGCTTGTACCATGCCAATGCCTTCGACATGGCGTTGCTGATTCCCTATTTCATCGTCTTGATCCTGCTTGCTTGGTACGGACTGCACCGCTACATCCTTGTCTACCTCTATTACAGGCATCGCGACAAGCGCACCTGTGACGCGCCAGCGCGATTTTCCGAGTTGCCGCGGGTAACGGTTCAGCTGCCGATCTTCAATGAGCAGTTCGTAGTGGGCCGGCTAGTCGAGTCGATCTGCCGCCTGGATTATCCCAAGGACAAGCTAGACATCCAGCTGCTCGATGACTCGACCGACGAAACCGTTGACGTGGCTCGAATGCTGGTGGATCGCTACGCGCCGCTGGGGTACCCGATTACCTACCATCACCGGTCCAAGCGCGAGGGATTCAAGGCTGGAGCGCTTGCCGAAGGACTCAAGACTGCAAAAGGCGAATTCGTCGCCATCTTCGACGCGGACTTCACTCCGCCGGAAGATTTTCTGATGCGCACGATCCACCATTTCACAAGTCCCAAGATCGGGATGGTGCAGACGCGCTGGACCCACATCAACCGGCACTATTCGTTCTTAACGGAAGTAGAAGCCATCCTACTCGACGGGCATTTCGTGCTGGAGCACTCGGGGCGCGCACGAAGTGGCGTTTTCTTCAACTTCAATGGCACGGCAGGCATTTGGCGCCGTGAGGCAATCGAGGAAGCAGGTGGCTGGCAGCACGACACGCTCACGGAAGACACGGATCTCTCTTACCGGGCTCAGCTGAAAGGCTGGAAGTTTGTTTACCTCCAGGACGTGGAGTGTCCGGCGGAATTGCCAGTTGAAATGACCGCCTTCAAGACCCAGCAGGCCCGCTGGGCCAAAGGATTGATTCAGACCGGCAAGAAAATCTTGCCCAAAGTCCTGAGGAGCGATGCTCCTTTCCATGTGAAGCTGGAGGCCTGGTATCACCTGACTGCCAATCTCAGCTACCCGCTGATGGTGGTGCTCTCGGTGCTGCTGCTGCCAGCCATGATCATCCGCTTCTACCAAGGGTGGTTCCAGATGCTCTACATCGATCTGCCCTTGTTTTTGGCATCCACGTTTTCGATATCGAGCTTCTACCTGGTTTCACAGAAAGAATTATTCCCTGGGAAATGGTACCGGGCTTTGCTTTACCTGCCCTTCTTGATGGCCTTGGGCATCGGATTGACCATTACCAATACGCGGGCCGTGCTCGAGGCGTTGGCAGGCCAACAGAGCGCCTTTGCGCGGACCCCGAAATACCGGGTGGAATCGAGGAAGGACAAGGTGCGAACCACCAAGTACCGCCGGCGCTTGGGATGGGTGCCCTGGCTGGAGTTGCTGATTGGGTCCTACTTCGCGCTGACCGTTTTTTACGCGATGGACAACGAAAATTTCATCACCGTTCCTTTCCTGATTCTGTTCGTCGTGGGTTACTGGTATACGGGACTGATGTCTTTGTTGCAGGGCCTGTTCGCGGGACTACCCCTGACTACAGAACACAGTAAGCCTTATCCGGTTGGGGTATAAATCATTCGAGAATAAAGATGCGCCGGTTTTGCTTAGTATCGGCCATATTGCTGATCTCGATTTCCGGCTTCGGCGCTGACAACCTCCGCCTGAATCAGGGACTCGATTACAGCAGCGATAGCCTGGACGGACCGCTGATTACTGGCGATCACATGCAAGACGGCGCGGTTCAGGGCAAGCCTAATTACGTCATCATCTACGGTGAAGGATGTTACAACTCCAAGCGCCAGGCCCGGCGCACGGTCAGCCTTTGGGACAAATACCGGGGCCGCGTCAACTTCGTGATCGTTGATCTCGATCGCTATCAATCACGCGCCCAGCAGGAACTAGTGAAGAAATACTACCATGGCTCCATTCCGCATGTCGTGGTTTTGGACAAGATGGGCAGGGCCGTCTACGACTCCTCCGGCGAGGTGGAGGAGTCCAGAATTTCGTCACTTTTCGATAAATTGCTGCAGTAGGATTTTTTTTTTGACTCGACTCATTTAGAATCCCATCCGCCGACCCGGCACCTCAGTTGCTCCAAGGAGGATCCCATGTCTAACTCCAGAATCCTCACGCTTGTGTCTCTGATTGGGCTGCTGATTCCCATTCTCAGTTGTGGAACTGGTCATGACGCCGAAGAAAAGTATTTCCTGGTTGCCAGCAACCTTCAGGTTCCATATTGGCAGACAGCCGGAGCAGGTTTCTCCCAGGCGGCCAAGGATCTAAAGGTGCGCGCGGAGTTCGTGGGCCCGGACAGTTTCGATCCGAAGGCGCAACAGCAGGCTTTTGAAAAGGTCGTCACCCAGAAACCGACGGGGATTCTGGTGTCGAGTGCCGATCCACAGCTGATGAAGGGCGATATCGATAAAGCGATTGCCGCCGGTATACCGGTCGTCACCATGGACTCCGACGCGCCCAGCAGTAAGCGGCTGTTTTTCATTGGCACGAACAATTATCAGGCGGGTGTCACCGGCGGCCAGCGGCTCGCGAGGGAGTTGCACGGCAAAGGCAATGTCGTGGTCTTCACCATGCCGGAACAGGCCAACCTGCAAGAGCGGCTACGCGGCTATCGCGATGCATTGGAAAGTACTCCCCAGATCAAAATTGTGCGCGTGGTGGACATCAAGGGCGATCCGCGGATTGCGTTTGACAGCGCCACCGAAATTATCGGCAAAGAACGCGACAAGGTGGACGGGTTCGTGTGCCTGGAAGCCCAGGGCGGCAAGGAAGTGGCCACCGTGCTCAGTAACAACGGCATCAAGAACAAGACCGTCATGGCGATGGACACCGATACCGACACTCTGGAATGGGTGCGCCGAGGCGTGATTGTGGCCACCATCTCACAGAAGCCGTACACCATGGCCTACGTGGGAGTGATGATGCTCGACCATCTCTACCATCACAAGCTGCCCAAGCTCGATACAGACTGGTCCAAGGATAGCTTTGCTCCTATTCCCGCATTCGTGGACACTGGGTCGTCTTTGATCGACAAGAATAATGTTGAAGCTTTCCTGGAAGCGAAAAAGTCGGTGGCACGCGGGCAGAAATAATACAAGTTTGGTGAGCGATTGAGCTTGATGCGCAGACTCCTGATCTTTTTTGTATTGGTGAGCCAGTTTGGCTGGGCTTTGGAGCGACAGCCTAGTGCCGATTATCGGGCGCGGCGGGAGGCATTGGCGAAGAAGACCGAAGGCGCCGTCACAGTTTTGTTTGCCCCTATGGAACCGGAAGGACCGAATGCCATTTACGGATTCCGGCAGGACGAAAATTTCTATTACCTCTCTGGCTGGACAGGGCCCGGCTCAGCATTGCTCATCGCTCCTGCGGTTGAAGCAAGCGGTAACACGCCTGCGCGACCCTATACCGAGATCCTGTTCCTGCCTGCGCATAACTACGTGGAAGAGAAATGGACTGGCCCCAAACCCGGTCCAGAACATCCGGATGCTCCCAAACTCACGGGCTTCGACCGAGTGGAAGTTCTGGACAAGATGCGGGATGAACTGCTAGCGCTCCTTCCTAAAGAAGGACGTGTCACGGTTTATTCCGATGTGCCAGAGGGTAGCGAGACTTCCGCATCCGCAGAACCATTGGAGTGGCTGAAGCGTGCCAACGCTTTTCCAGGTTTTGTTAGTTTCAAAGATGTTAAGCCCCTGCTTTCTTCTTTGCGAACGTACAAAGATGCGGGAGAAGCCGCGCTGATTCGCAAGGCAACAGACGCTTCCGTCGCAGCTCACTTAGCGGCCATGCACGCCATCAAGCCTGGCGTCACGGAGCGCGAGATCTCCGCCCTTATGCAGTATGAATTCGGGAAACGCGGCTGCGAGCGGCCGGCGTATGCCCCCATCGTCGGCTCGGGATTCGAGTCCACCGTCCTGCATTATTCGGAAGACTCCGGCACCATGAAGGCGGGCGATATAGCAGTCTTGGACGTGGGCGGCGAATACTCCATGTACGCAACCGACATTACGCGCACGTTGCCGGTGAGCGGAAACTTTACAGCACGCCAGCGCGAGATCTACAACATCGTGCTCGGCGCACAACAGGCGGCTATTGCAGCTTTTGCCCCGGGCAAGTCGACTCTGAAGCGGGATGACCCCAGCTCGCTCTTTAAAATAGCTTACGACTACATTGATTCGCACGGAAGAGACCGGCACGGCGAATCACTGGGCAAATACTTCATTCATGGGCTGAGCCACTACGTGGGATTGAACGTACACGATCCAGGAGACTATTCCGTCCCGTTGGGGCCCGGCATGGTCTTCACCATTGAGCCCGGAGTTTACATCCCGGAAGAAAATCTGGGAGTGCGCATCGAAGACATTTTCTACGTGGATCGCGATGGCAAGCTGATCAAGCTGAGCGGAGCTCTTCCGTCCACGGCGGAAGATGTGGAAACAGTCATGGCCGCGAAATAGGTGTTCCGCGCGTAGAGACGCGGCTCGCCGCGTGTGGAATCACTGGTCTTCATGCGCGTACCACTGCCGTCGGCAGCAACCGGCCCTCGCGCGGCATGACAATCTGTTATCCTAAATTGTCGTGAACATGACGTGGTTGTTTCTGATTTTGATCCTGAGCACGCTCGCAGTAGTGTGTGCTGGAGCGGCCACTTACTTAAGAATCCGCCGGCACATGAGGCCTTCTAAAAAGCTCAGGAACGAATTGGACCAGGTGGGAAGCCAGCACGAAGCAGAAAATCTGCGTTAGTGTTTGGAGAAACCGACAATGTCGAAGTCTGCCGCCGATATCTTGAATGTGAGTGCCCCGATCCGGTTTCTGGATTGGGCTAAGCAGGCTGCTCTGGTGGTGGGCGCGAGCTTATTCGTGGCGCTGTGCGCGCATGTCACCATCCCTTTGCCCTTCACGCCGGTTCCTCTGACTTTGCAGAACTTCGGCGTGCTGGTGGTTGGGCTGACATTGGGCAGCCGCCGTGGATTCCTAGCTCTGGCGTTATACCTGGCCGAAGGCGCGGCCGGACTGCCAGTATTTAATCCGACTGGTCTGGGTGGAGTCGCGCAGGTGCTCGGTCCTACAGGCGGTTTCCTGATGGTTTATCCGCTGGTTGCGGGACTGGCTGGGCTTGTCTTTGAGCAAGGAAAGCGCACATTTGCGCGGGCCGCAGTGGCCGGTTTGCTAGCCGAGATCGTGCTGTTTGCGGGCGGCATCGCATGGCTCGCAGTACTGACGCACTCTCTCGCGCAGGCAGTGCGCTGGGGATTCTACTGGTTTGTCTTTGCTGAAGTCATCAAAGTCATGTTCGCGGCAGCCGTGGCCGTTCGCACTCGCCGTAGCGCCAGGTCCCAGGCATGAGTATCGGCAGTCCTGCTCGTGCCGGGGAAAGCGGCACCTCCAACCAGGCTCGCGAGATCACCATCGCGCATAGTCCGGATTCCGACGATGCCTTCATGTTTTACGCCCTGGCCACCAATAAGGTGCGCTCTCCGGGGATTCGCTACACGCACACTCTTTGCGACATCGAGACGCTGAACTGCAAGGCAATGGAAGGCGATGGCTGCTACGACGTCACTGCGATCTCTTTTCACGTTTACCCATACATCCAGGAAAAGTACGCTTTGCTATCTAGCGGAGGAAGCTTCGGCGAAGGCTATGGGCCGATGATCGTGGCGACGCGGCCTTACTCGGAAGGCGAGATCAAGAAGAAGCGGATTGCAGTTCCGGGAACGTTGACGACCGCCTATCTGGTCTTGAAACTATTTGCTCCGGACGTGGAAACCAAGGTCGTCGCTTTCGATCAGATCATTCCGCAGGTCCTCGCGGGAAAGCAGGAAGCCGGCCTTATCATCCACGAGGGGCAACTTACCTATGACAAGGCGGGACTGTATCGGGTTTTGGACATGGGTAGGTGGTGGCACAAGATCACCGGGTTGCCGCTTCCGCTGGGTGGAAATGCGATTCGGCGAAGCTTAGGGCCTGATCTTATGGCGACCGTCGCCACCGCGCTTCGCCATAGTATTCAGTACGCGCTCGAGCATCGGGATGAGGCGCTGGCGTATGCCATGCAGTTTGCCCGGGACCTGGATAGTGATCTGGCAGACAAGTTTGTCGGGATGTATGTAAACGAACGGACTGTGGACTATGGGGCAGATGGGTGCGAGGCGGTTCGTCGCTTACTCGAGATGGGATATGCGGCAGGGATTATTCCCCATGAGGCCAAGGTGGAGTTTGTGGGATAGCAGCCTCTAGCCGCCAGCATCTAGCGCTTAGCGTTTAGCAACCTGCTTGAGCTTGATTGCGAGAAGCCAGTGGCTAGCAGCTAGAAGCGTTCCTTAAACGAGAATCTCGGATCAATGTCCACCGGTACATCTGTCGCCAATTTCAACGAAATCTTTAGCTCTTCTGGCATCGTGTCGTACTTGGCAAACCACTTCTCTGCTCTGGCACGGTCACCGGTGGCTTCGATCTCCAGAATTTCCTTCGCGAGATCGTTAATGATACCGGGCATCGCTGCATAGTCGATCGTGTAGCGTCCCGTTGGTTCGCGCTTGATGGCTCCCCGCTCGGAGAGATAGTTGAATTCCATCATCTCAGCCTGACCGTGGGCCTCGCCGGTACCGAAGCGAACTGTGCGGAATATTCCGGCGACGTACGACGCGTAGTAGCCTTCGAGCTGGTTCTTAGGAAGCGCGCCTTGACCGACCAGCCACTTCAGGCCGAACATGCCAACCGCATCCGCTTTCGCCTCTTCCAATCCGCTGTAGGCCGGACCAATCGCCTGGCGAATATCGACTTTGCCGGCAGGTGTGCGCGCATACGCCGGACCAATACCATGCGAAATTTCGTGCATGATCGTGGCCAGCAGATAGCCCTCCGCGGTAGCCTTGGCCGCCTGATCCTTGCGCATGATTCGTTGTGCCACTGGCAAAATAATGTAGTTCACGCGCGCGTCCATGAAATTTTTGAAGAAAATCTTCTTCGTGCCCTTTTGTTCATGGATACGCGGATCATTGGGCAAGTTGTCGGCGACCGCCTGGTAACCGTGGAGCAGATCTCCTGCCCGGAAGGGTGCGTCCATCACTTCCATCGGGGTTACCTGGCCCTTTTTTGATGGACGATCCTCCGGCGCTAGCGGCAGCGAATCCTGGATGTCCGGAACATACTTCTGGAACATCGCCAGTTTCTTGCTCTCTTCTGGATTACGGATCAGCACTGCGGCGCCGTAAGAACCTTTGACCCCCAGCACATCATCGAGGTAGGTCTCGTACGGAGCGAAGATGATGTCAAATTTAGGATCCTTCAGGTCAACCCAGGCAAGATCGCTATTGAAATAATCGTCGCTCAGGAGAGCTTCGGCGCGCAGGCGTAAGAAATTGGCGAAGGCGGAATCGGTGCTGAGTACAGCCGCTTCGCGCAAGTCCCGAGCGGCGGGTTCGAGATACGAGCGGTAGGCATTATGATAGGGCAAGCCCTCCAGTTGATCCCTGTGCCAGCGCACAACTGTTGTGGGACTATAGATTTCAGCTTTCTTCTCCGGATGCTCCTTCACGTATTGCTCGATCCGTTCGCGGGTAAGCCCTTGCGGATAAAGGCCATGCCCGGGCGGCATTGGGTCGGTGCCCAGGAAGGGTTTGTGTTCATCTAGCAGGTCGAAGCGCGAACCGTTGATGCGCAGCAGACGGCGAACCTTCACGTCTTTCGGATTCGCGCTGGTCTGAAGAGTCTGGTAAAGGCTGAGTCCTTGCGGATCACTCTGGCGCCAGTAGATTTCTTCGAGGTGACGGCAGGCGTCGACCAACTTCTCGACCATGCGGATTTCCTGCGGCTTCAGGCCGACTGAGTGAAATTGCATGTGGACTTCACGCCATTTGGCGAGCCGCTGGTCGAGATCGGGAGCAACGTGCATGCCCGCCGACACGGCCCCTGTGGCAGCAGAACCTGTCATGGAGCGATGTTTTTTCTGGGAAGCGGGGCTGAGCGGAACCATAAAGACAACCAGGAATAGGAGTAGCACAGGACCCGAGGTCTTCATTGCGACAAATTTTATCAGACAGGTCGCAGGTGTCAGGTGTGGGCTATCGGAGTCTAGGAATCAGTGATTACAGCATATTCTCGCTGTTCCGCTCCGGCGACCGGCACGCTGCGACCCGGGACCTGCCGCCAGAGAACTGCCACCTGCCCGACCTGTCCCCCAACCAGCTATCATGGTGTCGTGGGAAGCGAAATGCAGAACAACGGAGCACAGCATCTCCTCATTGATGCCGACGACACGCTCTGGGAGAACAATATCTACTTCGAGCGGGCGATCGCGAACTTCATCTCGTTCTTGAATCATCACGAGTATTCTCCGCAAGAGGTACTTACAGTCCTGAACGACGTCGAGCGTGAGTGCATCCTCAAGCATGGGTATGGTTTGCACAGTTTTGCTCACGCTCTGGTCGATACCTTCGAGCGCCTGGCGGTCGAGCCGCTCACTCCGGCGCTGCACGAAACCATCAATGGCTTTGCTCATTCCATTGCCGAGCATCCCGTCGAGATCATTCCAGGAGTCCCGGAAACGCTGCGCTATCTTACCGAGCGACATAACCTGATTCTGATGACCAAGGGCGCAATTGCGGAGCAGACTGGAAAAATCGAGCGCTCCGGATTGAAGGAGTACTTCTCTTCGGTAGAGATCGTCCCGGAGAAGGATGTGGCTATTTATCGAGAGATCATTTCCAAATACGATCTGCTCTCCGAATCCAGCTGGATGGTGGGCAACAGCCCAAAGTCGGACATCAATCCGGCCCTGGCCGCAGGAATGAATGCGGTGTTCGTGCCACACGGAAATACGTGGGTTCTTGAACATGAAGAAGTGGCGAGTGCGCAGCCCCCGGCAAGACTGTTGATCGTGGAAAAATTTGCGCAGTTGAGGAACCATTTTTGAAGACGGCACTTAGCATTTAGCAATTAGCATTTGGCCTTTGGGCGTTCCCCAGTGTCCTCAAAAAACCTGTCAAGGCTAGAATGCTAAGTGCCAAGTGCTGCCTTCCAGCCGGTATTGCGGCACCAAACTAACCAACAAGCATCTACTTACCCGGGATTTCCTCGCGTGGTACTCTCAGTTTGCTCTGGCCTCTCGCTATCCCTTCGCGTGTCGGTGCAGAAAAACAACTTTCGCCGGCTACTGCGCACGGTCGAAGCGCTCTCTGATCTCGGACCGGAGATGACGGCCGAGCGGGAATTTCCCGAAACTGCACGCACCATGCTCTCCGCGTTGCGGGAAACGGCCGGTGCCCGTGAAGGCGCTCTTTTCGGTTTTAGCGATAAACCCTCTCTCCTCACTTCGATTGTGTCCGACGGTCTTGCCCTGCTGCCCGAGCCTGCGGTCATCCCCTTGCTTCCGAAGCATGTTCACGCGCTTAGCTCCTTGAGAAGTCCGGCAGTGCTCAATCCGAGCACTTACGATGTCTTCCTCAGCTCGAATGGGAACGTGGCACCCGAGCTGTTCAAGTGCATCGCGGCCTTGCGAGTTGGCGGGAGGCTGGTAGGGCTGGTTGCTCTGGGATGCCGCGAAGGCGAGTCCCTTTACGAAGAAGATGAACTCCAGGCCTTGGGCTTGCTTTCGCACTTTGTGGCGCTCGCGGTTCATAATCACGCCTTGTCGCAGTCACTGGCGCACCGGACGTCAGAAAACTTGAGGCTTCTGGCTTCGCTCCACGGTTTTTACGACAACGCTCTGGAAGCTTTCGCGGCCGCGATCGACGTCAAGCACGTCAACATTCACGGGCACTCGCTACGGGTTGGCCGCTACGCCGCTGGCATCGGTGAGGCTCTCGGAATGGATCAGGGCGAGGTCGCGGCTCTGCGTTCGGCCGGGTACCTGCACGATATCGGCAAGGTCGCGGTGGACAAACACATTTTCGGCAAGCCCGGCGCGCTCGACCCCAGCGAATTTCGCGAGATGGCGGACCACACGATTGTGGGGCACCAGATCGTCAGTGGGGTGCAGTTTCCCTGGCCACGTATTCCGGAGATCGTGCGCTGGCATCACGAACGCGGCGATGGGTCCGGGTATCCCGATGGTTTGCTTATGGACGATGTGCCCATGGTGGTGCGCATCGTTGGCCTGGCCGACACGTTCGATGCCATGATCAGCGAGCGCCCCTACCGCGAACCGCTTTCCGTCGGAGGCACGCTCAGCGAGATCGTGCGCTTGACCCCCCAGAAATATGATCCCAATGCCGTCCAGGGATTACTGCTGCAGGTGCGTCGCGATGCCGTAGGCAGTAATCGTATCGCCTTCCTGGAAAACCGGGGAGGGCTGAATATCGCTCCTCCCGACGTTGACCACCTGGCCGCCACCCTCCAGCATAAACTCAGCAACGGTCGGCTCTACTTAACCTAGCAGGCTGCGAGAACTCGATTGCGGCCGCGTATTTCAAACGACTGGTATGGCGCAGCTGGGGAAAACTCCAGGTGCGTATCAGGGGACCTCTTCCGGGTCTGCGTGAGAACTTGAGACTCTGATTGGGAGTGGGACAGAGATGTGATCCTCCAGCCGCGAAGCGGCGCCAGAATACAGCCCACGGCGCAAGCCGTGGGTAAGCGTGCAAAATGAGCAAGCCCCAGAGGGGCGAAACATAAGTTCTCAACACGCTTCAGACGTGCCGCGAATTCCTTAAAACCCATTTGTGCAGTTATCTCGTGACGCGAAC
>DATEPX010000133.1:0-3814 GCA_035272945.1 Terriglobales bacterium | reverse complement strand
ACTCAGCACCTGCAAAGGCAGCACGTGAAAATGGCGGAAAATCCATAGAATGTAGATTCGCTGAAGAAATGTCGGCCTGATGTAGCGCGGTCCCAACGGTGTCAGCACGCGCAGCACACCGTCAGACAGCTTTTGCATCCACATATTCGAAGCACCCGCAGATTGGAAGTTTCTTAATTTGTTAGCGGGAGCAATTCAAGGGCCAGCATTATTGCACCAAATTCGATGCATCGCATTAAGAAAGTTTTATGAAGAAACCGATTCCCGGCAGATCCTCCTCTCCTTTGCCAGTCAATTTGAGAAAGTCCAGCCAGATCTTCCATTTAGCCGCTAATCTCAGGTAGTATCTCCATGCTCAAGATACGCGCCGCCACTCCGCAACGCTGCTCACCGCTCGCTTCCACACGCACCACGGATGCTCGGCAGCACACCCATCGCTTCTCGCCGCCCGTCATCTCCTTCGGCAAAATCAGAACCATCTCCAGCGCGCTTCCTTCGCTGAAATGCGCGTCGCTGTACAAGAAAATCCCACTACTGCTCAAGTCGCGCGTGCAGCCGCTGGCTTCAATCGTACCCTGCTCAGACTTGATCGTGACTGGCAGGGCAAGACTTAGGCGCTTCTGCGTCCGGCGTTCAGACTTAGGTTCTGCCATGGAGGAGGGAGAGTACCACAATTCGGCGCCTGAGTGCATCGCAGCCGGGCGGAGAGTAGATCTTCGAGAACCGGGTGCCTGAAACAAAAAGCTCCTCTCATCGCTATCGAGAGGAGCCGCAAAGGAATTCCCTGCCGTTCTGCTAGAACGTGAACTTGGCCGCTAACTGAATCCCGCGCGGTCCACCACCACCCAGGAATGGATTGCCGATACCCACGTCGCCGGTGGCGACAATGTGGTAGCCGCCATTGCCGACCTCTTGTCCGGGCCCGCCTGCAAGGAACCCGCATTTACATCCACTTGAAAGATTCGTCCCTGGATCAGCGACAAAAGCTGGTAGGAATGGGTTCGCGAAGTTGGGGTGATTCAGGATATTGAACAGCTCCGCGCGGAGTTGCATGCTCAGGCGTTCCGTGATTGCTGTGTTCTTGTAAATTGCGAAGTCCCACTGTTTGAATGTCGGCCCCACCAGGGAGTTCCGGCGCTCATTCCCAAAGTGACGTGTCCCGGGCACGCAATCGCTTGCTAACCCGGTGATGGTTGTGACCGTGCACGGAACAGCGAATGAGCTGAGTTGCACATAGTTGAGCGGGTCGCGCTTATGATAGATAATTGGTCCGACCACGTCTGGCCGATCATCACCCTCGCCGCTTCCGCTGAAATCATCCTCAAAGTTGTAGTTGAATTGAAAAGGTTGTCCACTCTGCAGAGCAACCGTGCTAGAGAAACCCCAGCCGTTCCTTATTCTGCTGGAGCCGGATTTCGGCAATTCATAGCCAAAAACCCAGGAGAACCGGTGTGGGACATTGAAGTTTGATGGTCCGTATTCCAAGTTCGGCCGCGTACTGTCATTCGGCTGCGCAGCGTTATTCTCAAAGTCTTCACCGTCACTCGCAGTATCAAGAGATCTCGACCACGAGTAATTGAGGATTGAGGTTACGCCGCGCCAATTTGTTATGCGCAAGCTGGCCTGTAGTGCGTTGTAATTCGATTTCGCGGTGGATTCCTCCTGCATGAGGTAAAAGGCGGTATTTAGGTTATTGGCGCCGAACACGCCTCCGTAGACGCGCGGCACTCCGTAGGAATCGTCGCATGCGCATGCTAAATCGTCCGCAATGATCGCTGCCTGGTTCGGCTGATTTAGATCCCGGAACCGGAACAACCGATGGCCTTGTGATCCGACGTATCCAACCTGCACCGTAACATTGTTTCCAATCTGGTGCTGGAGATTCAGGTTGTAATTTTCCATGTATGGAGTGCGGATATGTCTGTCAACAGCGAAACTGTCGCATTCTAGATTCGAGCAGTTGGGGGCATTGTCATAAATCGGCACGCCAGTGCCGATCACACCTCCACTGGCCGTGGCCGGCCGAACCTGCGCAGGATCGAGCGGATTGTATACGTTATATGCCGGGCCGGGATCGAAGAAGGGCGGATAGGGCAGATGGCCGAGGAAGAAGTCTTGCGAGAAGGCGTCATAGAACATGCCCCAGCCGGCGCGCACCACAGTCCTACCTCTGCCGGTAACATCCCATGCAATGCTGGCACGAGGCGCAAAATTCTTGTAATCAGGCTCGTACAGTCTACTTAATCCGGGTTGCCCCACCCGCGTCAAAGTGAATGTTTGGTTGACCGGATCAAGAGCCGTGACGTTGCTGAAAAGGTTGTTCTTCTCCGCAACCACGCCGAAGTAATCCCACCGAAGCCCGTAGTTCAAGGTAAATCGGGGCGTCAGGCGAAATGTGTCCTGGAGGTAAAACCCGTAGCTGTTCTCGAATGTGTGGCGTAGGGTATTTCCCGAGTACTGGAATCCGTTGCTCAAGTCGCCGGCAAGAAAGCTACTCAGGTCCGCGAACCTCATTCTCCCGCGCGAATACTTATCGAAGTGTTGCTGAATGCTAGTTCGACGAAACTCAAAACCGAACTTTACGTCGTGTTTGTTGAGCTTCCATGAGAAGTTGTCAATGAACTGGTTGTTAGAGTCCACACGGCGCCGCGGATCACCTGAAGTGGCACCGAGCTGAGAGAAGAAACTACTGCTGCCGGTTGGTGTCACCGAAACGAGGGTGATTGGCAGACCGGAATCGTGCAGCCCTGAGCCTGAGCAGTCTGCCGTCGAGCTAGCAGCGCAAAGACCAATCGAACTCGGGTGAAAATTCTGGTCCTGGGGAAAGAATCCCTCTGCGAAACGGTTCCAGCCATAGCGTACTTCATTTACTTGCGTTGGACCGAAGGTATGCACGTAAGAAAGCGCCACTAGCTGTACACGCGTCGGCGTCACGGTATTGAACCCTGGAAGCTGGCCGCCAGAACCTGTAAGAGCCAGCGGAAACGACTGCGTGCTGTCCCCGAAGAAATAGCGGCCCGTTACAAGATTGGTTGCGTTGAAACTATGGTCAATTTTTGCGATCGCACTGCTCAGGTTGTTGTATGACGGGGTGATCAGCGAGGCGTTTGGACCTCTCGGGCAGCCCGTATCAAAGGAGGCAAAGTCGGAATCGGTTGGGACTGGTCTCGTTCCGATGTTCGGTTGGGGCCAGAACTTCAAGATTTGGGCCGTAACCGTACTCGGTATGCTGCCGGCATCGTCAAATGCGACACGGTTTGGCTCGGGCACGCACGCCAGCGTTACCACTCCTACACTCTCGCGCTGCCCTTCATAATCCAAATAAAAGAATGTTTTGTCCTTGACGATCGGCCCGCCTAGCGACCCGCCAAACTGATTATTGTGAAACGGCGCCCTGCGCCCTTGAGAGTTGAAGTAGTTCCTGGCATCCAGCGCGTTATTGCGAAAATATTCGAGCAATGTCCCGTGTACGGTGTTCGTGCCGCTTTTGGTCACAATATTCACCGTCGCACCGGCGTTGCGGCCGTACTCGGGCATGAAATTGGAGTTTATGTTTAATTCGGAAATCGCATCCACAGGGAGGATGGTCGCTGGTGTCCCGAACACGCCTGCTTCGTTAATGGCCGGATCGTTCCGATAGCCATCGTTCATGTCGGTACCGTCGAGCAGAAAATTGTTCGAGCGACCGCGGGCGCCGTTCATCGAAAAAATTCCAAATGAGCCAGGGGAATCAGTGATCTGGTCCGGTGAACCCGAGACACCTGGGGTCAGGAAAATCAGCTTCTGGAAGTCACGCCCGTTTAGCGGCAGGTCT
>DATEPX010000132.1:0-68809 GCA_035272945.1 Terriglobales bacterium | reverse complement strand
GCGCGGGGAACATCACAACCATGCCCATGCGGTGCGCCTGTGCCTAAGAAGTTGTGGGACAGAAAGCACCATTGCACAGTTTGCGGGTTAAACACGACCCGCGACCACGCATCGGCATTGGAAATACTACGGCGCGGACTGCGCCTAAGAACCTCACTGCCTGCAATAGCAGGCATGGCTCTTGAAGCCCCTAGCTTTAGCTATGGGGCGTAGTCACCAATGCTCCATCACGCCACCACCATCAGAGCGGCTGTGATAGTCGCGGTGCTGGGGACATTATCCGGCATCGCTTATTACCTACTCTGCATCTGGAGCGCCGCGAGGTTTCTGCGGGCCAGGAACCCGGGTGAAAGCGGTTCCGCGAAGTCGTTACCTCCGGTTTCGATTCTGAAGCCGTTAAAGGGCACCGACCCGGAGATGTATGAGAGCCTCCGCAGCCACTGCCTGCAGGACTATCCGAAATACGAAATCATTTTCGGAGTCAGTGATCGCGATGACCCGGCGCTTGTCTTGATCGAGCGTTTGAAGAGTGACTTTCCTCACTGTCACATCCGTCTGTTGCTTTGTCCGCAAATTCTCGGAGCCAATGTCAAAGTCAGCAATCTGGCGCAGATGGTTCCAATCGCGAAATACGACCACCTAGTCGTGAATGACAGCGACATCCAGGTGAGCACGGATTACTTGCGACGGATCATATCTCCGCTGGATGATCCGAAGGTTGGAATGGTGACCTGCCTATATCGGGGCGTTGTCGGCGCAACGTTTGGTTCACGCCTAGAGGCGTTAGGCATCAGCACAGATTTCTCGGGTGGAGTTCTAGCCGCAAAAGAACTCGAAGGCGGGATACGCTTTGGGCTGGGTTCGACTCTGGCTTTTCGCAGAAAAGACTTGCAGAGTATCGGTGGATTTCAGGCGCTCCTGGATTATCTGGCCGATGACTATGAACTCGGAGCCCGCATTGCCGCTCAGTCGTTACAAGTTAAGCTTGCGCCTCTGGTGGTCGAAACCCATTTGCCGGCGTACTCGTTGCGTGGTTTCTTTGAGCACCAGTTAAGGTGGGCACGCAGCGTCCGCGCGTCCCGCGCATGGGGGTATTTCGGCTTGATCCTGACTATGGGGATTCCGTGGGCGTTGCTAGCTCTTTTTCTCAGCAAGGGCGCGGGGTGGGCATGGGCTCTCCTGGCGGTCACTCTAGCTGTGCGCGTATGTATGGCAGTTGTGGTCGGCCGCTTCGTTCTGCAAGATCGCCAAATACCTTCCCTGCTCTGGCTGATTCCCCTGCGCGACGTGATGGCTCTGCTGGTGTGGCTGGCGAGCTACGCGGGTCACAAGATCCACTGGCGCGGAGATGATTTCTATCTGAAGGATGGGAAGCTAGCGCGCATCAACTCCTAGCGGTTTCAGCGGCTGGTTGGTGAAGATCGTCTTTCCCCCGCTGCGGGCCAAAACGTAAGCCGGTTTTCCCTGAATTTCAGCCGGACTCTCCTGATCCGTCCACAAAAAAACGTGAGCCGAACCATTCCAGAGGGCAGAAAACGATTCCGGAGTTTCCCAGACCGGCGGCGAATCGGGAAATTTTGAGCCGTACCACATGTTTCCGGTCGGCGCGTGCAGCGGCATGCTGCGCAGGTGGATGCCGGTGTAGAAATTCAGAGTCGAGGCATTCTCGTAAAGACCCTTCACGACCACCACGTCGCCCCGACGGTAATGCTGTTGGATGGCAACTGCCAGAGTTTTTGAGGAAAGGATAGGCGAGAAGACGGCAAAGGCTGAATGCACGGCTAGCAGGATCACAATCATCATCGCAGCCAGCGCAAGGTTAGCTTTGTCGGGCGCCTGGCGTCGCCGCAAATACCAGTTCAGCCCGGTTCCCAGCAAGAACGCCAGCGAGGTGGCCAGCAAGGGGCCGCGAAAGGCTCCCAGAGCTTGCGGAGTCAGGTCGAGGAAATGTCCCATGGAGAGCGCATATTCCTGCGGGTTCTTCTTCAGCAGTTCGGCGAGATCGGTTCCCGGAGCAGGGGCCTTCGACAAGAAAAGAAAAAACATTCCAGCGGCGAAGGCAGCTATGCCGATTGCCAGAAGAAACGCAGCAGAAATCCTCCCGGCGCGCCGAGCGCCGACGTCCGCTGGTTCTTGCGCTTCCCTCGCCAACCATCCGCCAAGCAGCAAGGCAAATGCGGGGAGCGCGGGGATGGTGTAGTACTCCTGGCGGGTTGAAAAGCTGAAAAAGACCACGATCAGTAATCCCCAAATGGCGAACAGCAGGTTAGCCCTCTGCCGCCGGGTGAGTTGTGCCTGCCATTCGCGCCACCGTCCCGGCACCTGTCGAAGGGCCTGCGGCAGAAAGAACGTCCAGGGAACCAGCCACACCAGGGTCAGTACCCAGAACAGGAGGAGAGGGACTGTGTCGTAGTCGCGAGGGACCCGCTTGTTCAGATAGCGCAAGAAATGTTCGTTGACGAAGTAGAACCACAAGAAGCCGCGCACCGGGCCCTGGTCGGGATTGCGTAGAGCTGCCAGGACGTGCCAAGGGGCCGCGATCGCGAGCAGCACTGCCAGGCTCGAAACCAGCCGCATGCGCAGGATGTGCCGCAAATTTCCGGTCAGGATCAGATAGATGCCCATCATGCCAACCGGGAAGATCAACCCGATTAAGCCTTTGGTGATCACGCTAAGAGCGGCGCAGGCGGCTACGCCCCAGCAGGCCAGGCGAGATGGTGGGTCCTCTTCGAGCGTCCTTAAGAAGAATGCAAGGCCCAGCGTGAGCCACAGTCCCACCAGAATGTCGGGAATGAGAAACCGCGTATAGATGTATGGCCCGACTGCAGTGCACAGGACCAAAGCAGAATAGAAACCGCCCAACTCACCGTAGGCGCGACGTCCGAGCCAGTCTGTCGCCAGGAGCAGTGCCAGCACACCGATCAGGAGTGGCAGCCTGGCCGACCGCTCCGACACGCCGAACAGACGAAAACTGGCGGCCACGCCCCAGTACATCAGCGGAGCCTTTTCCAGATAGCGGACGCCGTTGACGTAAAGCGTCACCCAGTCGTGGCGCAGGACCATTTCCCGAGCGGCCTCGGCATGGACCGTGTCGGCATCGTCCAGCAGGGCAGGGCTGAAGATGCTGGAAACGTAAATCACCAGCCACAAGAACAGAAGAATGAGCAGGAATATCTCGCGCTTGCGAGTGAAATTGAGAGCGGGAGTTGAAGGTACAGGACCGGGCTGGCTGTCCCGCGTGGACACAGAAAGATTCATGCACAGTTTCGGGAAACAGAAATTATACGGGATAATCAGCCGGCTCAGACGGTTGGCGTGAAATGCGGCCTCGGCTCCAGGCCCGGATCAGGAAGCCGAGCAGGCGGACGAGAGAAAACGAAGAGGATGAGGGCCGGGAGGCCATCCAAAATCGGCTGGCTTCCCGAATCACGAGACGCGACGTGCTTGAGGGACACAGACCAAGACTGGCCTGGGTATTCTTTGTGACCTAGGTCACACCTGCTGGTGACAAGCACTACGGTTGTTGCTGTGGGCTCAAAAGTAAGCTAGCAGAGTGAGCCAGAGGAGTGCGGACAGGTATGACGAGTCCATGGGATGAGTCGCGGGCGGCGGCAAGCGGCTGGCAGCCGATACAGGTTTATGGAATGGCCGCCGCCTGTCTGCTGGTGGGTTTGGCTGTAGGCTATCTTTTTCGGGGATCAGAGTCGCGGTCCATCGCACAGAGTCCAGTTCCAGCCCCTCGATCGGCCAACGCGGCCCCTATACCCACCCTCGAGCAGATGAAACACATGGCCGACAAGAAGGCCGAGCCCCTGCTGGCGAAACTCAAGAGCGATCCTAACGACGCTGACTTGCTGATGCAGCTGGGCAATACGTACAAATCCACGCATCAGTTTAAGGAGGCAGCTGGCTATTACGAAAAGTCCTTGCAGATCAAGCCCAATGTGGCTGCCCGCAACGAGCTCGCGTCCTGCCTGTACTACGAAGGTGACGTCGACGGCGCCATCCAGCAACTCGGGCAATCCTTGCAGCACGACCCTGGCAATGCGAATTCTCTGTTCAACCTGGGACTGATCAAGTGGAAGGCGAAGCGGGACAAAGATGGCGCTCTCGCCGCCTGGCAACAGTTGTTGAAAATGAATCCTGACCTTCCCCAGAGCAAAAAAACTGAGGTGAAAAGCGCGATTGAAAGCATCGAGCGTGGCACGGGGGAGCCGTAATACAAGGCTTCAAGGTTTTCAAGGTTCCACGGTTGTAAGAGAACCCAGGACCTTGAAACTTGAAACATTTTCAAGGAGTCTGAAATGTCTGATATCAGGAACAAATCAACGAACAGCAACTGGAGCAGCGCACAGGCCTACGTTCTGGCTGTGATCTGCTTGCTGATCGGCGTGGCGGCGGGCTGGTTCTTCCGCGGATCGCAATCTCCGGCACCGCTTGCATCCGCGGCCCCGTCCTCCTCAAGCCCAGCAGCAGGCGGTTCGGGGGCTCAGCCCACTCCAGAGCAGATGAAGAAGATGGCCGATACCCAGGCTGCGCCTCTGCTCCAAAGGCTGAAGTCGGAACCCGGCAATGCTGACCTGCTGGCAAATATCGCCAACGTCTATTACGACACCCAGCAATATCCTACCGCGATCGACTACTACCAGCGCTCGCTGACTGTCGAGCCCGCCAACTCCGACGTTCGGACGGACATGGCGACCGCGTATTGGTACATGGGCGAGGCGGACACCGCGATCCAGGAATTCAACAGAGCGCTTTCCTATCAGCCAAACAAGGCGAACACGCTGTTTAATCTTGGCGTCGTGAAGTGGCAGGGCAAGATGGACGTGAAAGGCGCGGTGGCCGCATGGCAAAAGCTGCTCGACGCGCATCCGAACTACGAGAACAGGGATAAGGTGCTGCAATTGATGGCCGAGGCCGAGAAGCATTCGAATGTGAAGCCGGGAACTTCGGCCAAACCGCTGTCGAACTAGTCGCCTTGGGCGGCAAGATGAAAGACCTGAACCCGGCTGTTCTTCGTATCTGCGACGTACATGCGACCTGCGGGGTCAATCCATAAGCCGGACGGGACGTTGAACTCCTCATCTCCTAGGCCATTTTTCCCCAAGACGCCAAGTAAGGTGCCATTTCGACCATAGATGCGGACCGTCGAACCCAGCAAATTGCTCACGTAAATATTGGAGGCGCTATCAAGAGCAAGCCCGATCTCTGTGACCACGGGTGGTGCGGTCACAGTCCGAATCGTGAATGCCTTCTGAAAATTACACTCCAGATCAAAAATCTGAATGCGCGAGCCAGCTGAGTCAAGTACAAGCACCTGATCCTTTGCCAGAGCGACCTCAGCGGGATAGTCGAAGCGAACCCGGTCCGGTTGAGTTCGCCGATTTCCCACCTTCTTCAGAACCGTTCCTTGCAGGTCAAGCATCACCAATTGACGGGCAGGTGGGTCGACAACATACAGGCGACCCGCTTTGCGGTCGATCGCAATGCCCGAAGGGCTCTGGAACAGGCTCTCGTCCTGGAAACTCCCGATGTAGCGAAGGAATCGGCCTTGGGGATCATAGACGAGGACCACGCCCTTCTTGCCGTCTGCCAGATAAATATTGTCGTTGCCATCAATGGCCACGCCGGTCGGCATTTGCAACCGGTGTTGCGGGCCACCGGTGATACGAAACGAGCTCTTGCTGGTGATATCCAGGATGTGCACCGCCGGCAGTTCCGGATCGGTGACGATGAGCCGTTGCCGGGAATCGGTGGTGACGTGAGTCGGCGACTGCAGCACTTTTTCCCGGCCGTAGGCGAAAGTAAGCAGGCTGCCAATCAGACTTGCCATTAGCGAATGGCCTTTCGCGGCTCTGACCGCATGGGCCGGAGGTTCATAGTCCTCGACGACGCGCTCGGCAGGATCGAGATCGATAGAACCCGGTACATGGGGGGGCCTCAAACCCTGTCGCGATGGTTCCCGCGAACTTGAGCACCCAATCCTCGAGAGCTTCCTGAATTTCCCGTCCGCGCAATAAATGCCCACGAACTCCGGTTTACGGTAGCCAGCCTTCGCATCGCCTCGCATTGGAGCAGACGCTGTTTCTGAATCGCCGCCACCGCTGAGAAATGAGCCGCCACCGGAGTGTTGAGTGATTGCAGGAGGACCGAAGGTAAAGGTGATTAGAAGAACTCCGGCCACGCGACTCAACCAGCGCAGACGCGTAACGCCCTCCGGCATTATGGTGACTTCCGCGCCTGGACGGCGCGCAGAGGGGGGAGGATCAAACTCCGTTTCAAAAATCGATGTCAGGCCGCCACCGCTTCAGCCATGCTGAGAACCGCTCGCCTCAGTTTCCGAGCGCGTTGTGGTCCTTTCCATGGCATGTCAGCGTGCACGTGCCATTCGAATACGAGAGTACGCCGTTATACGGCCTGACCACATTGATGTCGAAGTTAACCAATCGCTGGCCTGAAATCGTTCCTGAACCGCCAGCTGGTACTCCATGCCCAGAGTGGCAGACAGAGCAGGAAAACCCTGTCCCGATATGTTCGTTATGCCCCGGGAAGCTTGCGTTGGACATGATGCTGTTCAAGTCATGGCATTTGGCGCAGAGAGCAAATGGCGAGTTTCCGGGGTCCGTACTCATGTTCGTATTGAGGTTGACGATGGGAGTGCCTGGGCCAGCAGTAGGCCATGCGCCGGGAGTGACCTGACTGATGAGGTAAGGCCGTTCCAAAATGTGGTCGTTGTTC
Source organism: Terriglobales bacterium (assembly GCA_035272945.1). Lineage (GTDB taxonomy): Bacteria > Acidobacteriota > Terriglobia > Terriglobales > Acidobacteriaceae > Gp1-AA122. The sequence continues at coordinate 62,068 of DATEPX010000132.1, read as the reverse complement.
GATCCGTGGGGTCCGCTGGGACCCGTGCCGCCAAACTCGCGGTTGTCGTCGCTGTTGTGGCAATCGGTGCAGAAAATGCGCGTTCCCATGGGACGCATCTGAACCCGGCCGGTGATATCCCACATGGCGGCAAGGAGGCTCGGCTGCGAAATGCCGGTAGCGTCTCGCATAACCGGATGGCTCGAGATTGCGGTAGCGCCGAATTGCTGGATCAGGTTGAGGGGATCGCTTCCGAAGACTGCCCGGCTGGGCAGATATCCGTATTTATCGGTCAGAATCTGCTTGCCGGTGCTGTTGCCATGGCAACGCAGGCATGTCTCATATTGCTTGGTCGCGGGTCCGGTCAGAGTTGAGCCATCCGCGGCGATGCCGGCGACTCCACTCTGCGAAGGGCGAATGTCAGGAGCGGCGTTGAAAGCCAGGACCTGGTTGGAGGCATGGCCGTTGTGGCAATCGACGCAGGTTGCGTGCCGGTTCTGATTCAGGACGACAGGCTCCGTCGCGGTATGGATATTGCTGCCGAGAGCGAAAGGATGACCACCTTTCTTATCAAACTCGCCAAAAACATTCGCAATGGGTTGCAGCAGTTTATTGCTGCCGTTGTGACAAAGGAGGCAGCTCTGGCTCGTGCTGTCGATGTTCGGAACCGCAGGCACGGGATTGCGCAGCAAGCCCGCGGCGCCACCTGCGTTATGCGAGGCATGGCATGACGTACATGCGAAGTCGGCTACGGTGGTGTAGCCACCCAGCCCCGAACCCGGGTTGACCACCGCAGCAGATGTGGCGTGCACGCTGGTGGTCCATTGCATCAGGGGATTGCTGATCGAGTTCACGATGCGCGGCTTGGTCTCGTGGCATGACAAACACAGGCCGGCTTTGGCGTTGTCACGCACCAGGAAGTTCGGCGACTGCTTATCCACCGCCTGCATGTGGGGATTATGACAACTGCTGCACTCGATATTGCCCTTGATGAGCCTTACAGAGTGGGTTGTATCAGCCGTCTGGCCTGTGGCCACAAGGGTGTCCACGAGAGTCGATGCGTCCTTCATCGGCAACTTCATGCTGAAAGGATGCGAAGCCTCGAGATGCGGGAGCAGCCCGTTCGTCATCGGCTGAGAGAGCGTGACTGTGCCGTAAGGAACCATCTGGCCTGGTGCTACGGTCCCATCGTGGCAGCTCAGGCAGAGCGAGCTGGCATCACCGACCGTTGGTTGCACAGTCGTGTTCTGAACCGTGTCGCTGGAATAGAGCTGAGTGTACGTTTGGCTGGAAAACGTCTGAGACCAGAGGGGGCCCTTACTCGCGCCGGAGTGTGGAGCGTGGCAATACAAGCAGGCCGCCGACATGGTGCCCTTGATGGGGTTGGCCGCGCTGGACAAGTCGTGCACCCCAAGGATGTCTCCAGACTGCGCGGCAGCCCCACATGCAAACAACAGCAGCCACGCGAAAAGAATTCGTCTCACTGCTTCGCTCCTTCCGCCTTGGCCCTCAGCCCGTAATAATGGAATACCTGGACGCGATGGTTGTAAGAATCAACCACGTAGACAATGTCGTTGTTGTCGATGAAAATTCCGGCGGGCAGCTGGAATTCACCCAGCCGTGTTCCCCGGTGACCGAAGTTGTAAAGCAGCTGTCCCTGGCGATCAAAAACCTGCACAGCTCCCCACAGCCCTTCGACAAGATAAATGTGATCTTCCGAATCGATTGCAATACCTTTGGGTCGAAATACCTGGCCGGCGGAGTCGCCCAGGTTGCCGATGGCACCTAAGAAATGATCGGCGGCATCGAACATCTGGACGCGGAAGTTCATTGCATCCACGACCGCCAGGATTCCGTTCTTCACACGCAATTCAGTGGGGAAGTTGAATTCTCCATCCCCGCTTCCGTGCTTGCCAATTGAGCGCAGTACCAGGCCCTTGGAGTCGAGCACATACACCCGGTCGCGCAGGGTATCGGTCACATAAATGTGTTGGGTCCCGGAATCGATGGCAATGCCGGTGGGCCGTTTGAAATATCCTTCGCCGCCCTTCAGGCTGCCTAGCGCGCCCTGGTACTTGCCGTTCGGCGCGAAGACAAAAATCTTGCCCGCCTTGGAATCGGTCACGTAGATGTTGTCCCTGGCATCTACCGCGACGCACTGTGGCTCCAGCATGGGGTCTTTGTCTTTTTCTTTTCGCTCGAGGAATTTGTACTTGTGTTCAGCGGGGTCGAAGATGTGGACTCCACCCAGGCCGGGATCACTAACGATCACACGCCCGCGCGAATCGACGGCGATTCCGTAGGGGCGAACCATCTGTTTGTAATCGGGCTCACCGGCGACAGCATTCACGAGCTTACCCCAGAAGCCGGGTTTGCTACGGGTATCGCGCTCGGAGCTGAGCGTGTGCTCGAAGCTCAACTTACGGCCGCCTTCCAGCAGGAGATCGGGGGGCTGTGCTTCGGGAGAGGCTTTGTGCCGCTTGGCGGCAGCGGCGGGCGCGATCAGCAGGAGAATGAGACAACTAATCCAAGCTGCGCTTCGCAGTTTCGGGTTGTTGGCGCAGCTCAGAATACGTTGAACCATCTCGATATACCGACGAAGTAAGAATTTACGGTTGTGGGCGGAAGCCCCGAAGCGCTGATTCCCTGATGTGCCCGGGTGAAACCGGCTCTCAGCACCAGCTTGCGAAAGTTATAGTCCAGGCGGGAATAGTAGAGCTGTGACCGGTTGACCGAGTTTCTCAGGCTCGAAAGCAAGTCGCTACTGGCGTTCGTATAGTTAATGCTCAACGACATCCGCCGCAGCGGCGACGCGCCCACGCCAATGCTGTAACTCTTTCCATTGAAAAGAATCAGGTCTTCAATCAGGCCAGGGATGGGCGCTGGGGTCAGGAGGCCATTTGGCGTCAATATGGTTCTACCGTGTGACCTCGAATAGTTGCCGGTCAGCGTGTATCGATGCCAACCCAGGCTGCTGGAGAAATTGTTGGCACGGTTATTCGGGCTGTGATCCTGCAATAAGCCGCCTTGTGTGCCGCGATAGGTACCCGTCCAGAACAGGCCGGAATTGATCCGGCGGCGAACATAGGCTCCGTAACTGAGGTTATTGGTCGTGTAGGTCGCAATCAGAGTCTGTACATTCTGAGCGTAGGCGAAGTCCGCCGAAGTTTCCCAGTTCCCGAACCTGCGCTGCATGCCGACATTTCCGGTAAGACTCAAGCCATTATTGGCGCTCTGCTGAGCGTTATCCACCATGCCAAAACTGAAGTACAGCAGCCCGAACAGCGGACGGGAGTAGTTGTAGTTCAGGGTGCCGCCGTACTGGGTGAAATCGTAGGTTTGACCGTTGTAATACTGCGATTGGCGATTGACCCTTCCATTCACTGCGAAGCCATGACCAAGAGTGTAGTACGCCATGGCGCTGGTGCCGAAAGAATGTGACTTCCCGCCACCCAGGAGGAGCACTACTGGCCCGCCTCCGGCAGTTGTCAGGCTCTGCTGCAGCGCGCCCACAAGGTTCCCCGTGTATCTCATTTCACCCATGAGGCTCAGCTTGCGGGTCGGATTAATGGTGGCCATCGCATCGGCGGTGTTGGTTGATCCGTCGCTACTGCTGGCGAGACTCCCAATGTCGTAGGTGGTGCGGTTAAATCCAAATGAGAAGTTGCCGGAAAGCGGCAAGGGGTGGGACGCGAGGATCCCGTAAGTCGAAGACGAGGAAGACGACTCACTGGGCGCGCTGCCGATTCCGAGGAATGCCGGTGTGTTCAAGTCCAGATTCTGGTGGGTATAAAATCCGTTCAAATTGAAACCAACCAGTTTGTAGGTTGAGTTCAGATTGAAAACGCGGGTCGCCGAATGGATATCGCCCTCCGCTCCTAACACGGAGGAAGAGTTGGCGGAAGTCGTGTAAGACAGCGACAAGGTCGGCAAATCGGGAACAAACGCGCCCCAGCCGATCGTGAAGTTGTGACCGGACCCGTTGGTAGTTAACCCGGATATGCCGGGAATGCCAAACTCGCCGCTGCTGTTGAAATTCCTGCCGTAGGAAACAAAGCCAGGAAAACGGCTGCCGGTAAAGATATTTGCGCTGGAGATTACGCCACTCTCATCAAAAATGGATTGCGACTGGGCATTGTTTTGATTGCGGTTGTAATAAGGCTGCACATTAAACGACAAGAAACTCGGATTGTAGTACGAACCGGACAGGATTCCGTTGCCGTTCCAATTAACACTGTGATTGGATTGCCCGACAGTGCCGAAACCGCCTCCGTAGCCGAAGCCGAGGGTCCCGTTCAAGTTCATCTTGAGGTCGTTGCCAACCTCCACTTGCGCCAGGCCTGGCGGGACCGACGCCATCAGTGCCAACAGCACCCAACCGGTTTTCAGCAGTTTCCTAAGCAAACGCATAGTGCACTTCCTGCCTATAACTTCTCGATCCTGGCGTTCTTGCGCAGCTTCTGGCCCAGACTGGAGCGTAGTTGCTCGACCTTTTCCTTCTGCAGATCGGACTGCAGCTTGTCTTTCACTTCTGCGAAAGGAGCTCTTCCGGCCGGCGTGTGGGCGTCTAGCCGGAATACGGTGTAAGCACTTCCCAGCTGGATCAGTTCGCTGACCTGCCCCGGCTTCATGGCCAATGCCGTTTTCACAATCTCCGGCGGCAGCAGGTCGCGCCCGCAGGGCTTGTGGTCGCCCATGTTGACCCGGTAGTCGTCATCGGAGAGCTTCTCCGCCAGGAGTCCGAAATCTCTGTAGCTGGTTGCCGTTTTGGCCTGCCGCGCTGCGTCGTCCGCCTTGCCGCGCGCCTCCTTCAGGACGTCGGCGCTGGCATTGGCCGGGGGAATGATGGAAATACTCTGGATGTGGAACCGTTCTTCGCGCTGAAACTTTGCAGTGTTCTCGTCGTAGAAAGCTTTGGCCTGAACTGCACTTACCTTGGATTTGTTCACGATTTCTGCGGCCAGCAGGTCTTCAATCAGCAGGGAACGGCGGATCTTCTCGCGCAGCACCGGCCCTGAACCGTTCAGCTCCGCCTTGACGAACTGTTCATAGGTTGGCTGATCGGGAAACTGCTTACGAAATTCTTTTTCTGCGCGGGCAATGCGTTCCGGTGAAACTGTCATCTGGCGGCGCTTCGCTTCCTGGTAAACCAGTTCCTCGAAAATGATCATGTCGAGGGCGCCCTTGCGGATCTGCGGTTCCAGTTTTTCAGGAAAACCGCTGTGCTGTTTTGCATAGGGGAAGATGGCGAACATTTCGCGCACCAAATCCCGGTCCGTCAGCGCAGCGCCATTAACGCGAGCCACGGTCTTGCCAGTGACTTGCAGTTTGGACATTCTTGCCGGAGGCAACGCTGCGTCCGCCGAAGATGCCCCGTGAGTCGGAGAGTGGGAAGCAACTTGGGCACCAGCGCTCAAAACTCCCATCATCACCATCATGGCGGCGTCGACGTGAAAGCTCATCACTTCCTCTCAAGAATCAGGGGAGGGGAGCTCCCTCCCCCGAAGTAGGCGATTAAAACTGCGTTGTGACGTTCAGGATTCCGCTGGCTTCGTTCGATCCGCCGGCGCCACTGAAATGGCACTGACGGCAGAACTGGGTAGCAGACGACGCGGTGGTAGGGTTGGTTACCGGCGCGCCTGGGTTATAGGGTGCCGCCAGGAAGAAATATGTCGGATAAGTACCGTTAACCGTGGCAGCGGTGCCGCTGAAGGTGTACATGCTGTGCGGAGTGTGGCAGGTGGTGCATACCACATAGGCATCAGCGGGGTTGCTGGTCGGCAATACCAGCGGGTTGGCCCGGCCGCCGGCGGGGTAGGCGGTGCTCTTCATCGTCACGTTGAACGACCCGTAGTGATTGACGAAGGCAATGTAAGCGGAATCGGCGGGATTCGGCTGGATGCAAGGCGTGGCCGAAGTGCCGCACGTTCCCATTACGACACGGTTGGTGCTCCCACTAACAAGGCCGACTCTGCCGATAGTGGCTAATGGCCCGACAGGGTGGTCGTTCTTGTAGTTGCCAGCGGCCGTGCCGTCCGCGCCGAGCAGAGTCGGAATCGGATTTTGGCCATAGCTGGCAGGAAGCAGGCCCGTAGACTGTTCCCAAGACCGATTGGTCATCATGGCGCCCTTGGCGATGTTGCCGTCATGGCAGCTCAGGCACATCATGACGCCCGTGGTTATAGTTTCGTTCGCTTCTGAGTCAGCGGGGAGTGTGATGGCGAAGCTGCCATCGTCGCCGAATCCCAGCGTCTGGTTATAGAGCGGTCCCAGGTCTTCCCCCCACAGAGCATAGTCGCCCGTGTTGGGGTCCGTGACTGGCCCGCCTCCGGTAGCAGCGTTGCCACCATTGCCGCGAGCGCCGCTGTGCGGAGCGTGACAACCAACGCAACCGCGGCCCCCGTTCTGGTGAGCACCGAGTTTGTCGACGCCCGAGATACCTGTGCCGCTCGTGTAGGTTTGCGCCATGGCGAGCGAGGCGAACACCAGGATACAGAGCGCGATAAAGAGTGTTTTTCTCACTTGAGTATTCCTCCTGATGAATTACGACCACAATGAATTACGACCAAACTGCGCCGGGGTCGGGTCTGACGTGGCCCCGTTTCGGCTGCGTGAAGCCTGGTATGACTGCCTGTCTCTGACCTCATGCACCAAAACTCTTCGCGACCTCGTTACTGCGGCGAGGTCTTCGCCCCAGGCTCCTTATCGGAGACGACTGCGGCTTTCTGGGAAGTTGAATCCGCGGGCTTGCCCTCCGCGGCCCGCTTCTCCTCTTCACTTTTCCTGCGATCTCTCTCCGCGATGGCTTCCTGGTCGGTCACGTAACGGAACATTTGGACTCGCCCCTCATACTGTTCTGAGGTGAAGACGCGATTGTTCTTATCAATCGTCAGACCGGCAAGGGCGTTGAACTGGCCGGGCAGGGATCCATGTCCGCCCATCCAGATGAGCAACTGGCCCGCGGGGGTAAACACCTGCACGCGGTCCTGCACACCGTCGGCGACCCAGACGTGACCATCGCCGTCAACGGCGATTCCTTTGGGCCGCGCGAAGTAGCCGGGACCGTCACCTGCCTTGCCAAAGGTCCGAATGAAATTGCCGTCAGCATCGAAGATCTCGACGCGATCGTTGAAGGTGTCGGAGACATACAAATTTCCGTCTTTGTCGACGGCCACATTACTGGGCTTGGCCAAGTCGCCAGGCGTGGTTAGCGCGTGCGCCTTGCCTGGCGTGCCAATCTTGCGCAAGAGCTTGTGCGGAGGATCGGCGTCATAGACCAGCACCTGGTCCAGTTCCGGGTCGGCGACGTAGAGAAAACGGTTCTCGTTGTCGATCGCTAAGCCACCCGGACTAACCAGACCCTCGCTGATGCTGCCTTCGACGTGATGCTGCGGATCAAACACCAGTACGCGCCTCATCTCGCTGTCGGCCAGAAAAAGGCGGTCGCTGTCGTCGAGAGCCAAGCCGGTAATCAGTCCAAAGCGGGCATGCACACCGTTCTTTATGAGCTCGAGATCTTTGGTTTCGGTGTTGAAGATGAAAACGGCATGCACTTTGCTGTCGGCCACATAAAGGCGGTTCTTGGAATCCACTCCCAGGCCGTAGGGCGTCACCAGCTGAAATAAACGCCTGTCGCTCTGGACCGTCGCCCCAGCTGCCAGCCCAGCCAATCGGTCCATCCATTTGGCCTTCTTTTCCTGCAGGTCCGGAGGCTTTTGCGCACAGAAGTAATTCAGGTAACGGATGCGCGTGATAGCCGGCGGATTGGGCCAGACAATCTTGGAGAGATCCAGGCGATCCATGAAGGTCGGCTGCGGTTTGGCAGCCTCCCCCTTCTTCTTTTTTTTCGCACCGTAAGCGGAAGGGGCAAGAAGAAGGACGATCAGGCCGATCAGCAAGGCTACGACCCTCGCCCGGTGCTGGATCGAATTTCGGTTAGTCCTAAGCATCTCTATCTCCCGTTTCTAACGGATGAAGCTCTTGTGGCATGTATCGCAAAATGCCGTGTTATTCGCCTGGTCCTTCACCAGCAGATCAGGCTGAGCCGACGCGTGTGGTTGATGACACGTGGAGCAGTTAATAGCGACGCGAACTTTGGTGTTGTCGGCGGGATCCATCTGATCGACCACCGGATGATGATTCACCGGATGACCCAGGCCATACTTGATCGGTAAACGCGGAACCTTGGCGAAGTAGTTTTCCGGCAGCTTCACCTTTCCGTTGAAAATCGTGACCAGATGCTCACTCGCCACCGCGGTTGGCCCAGCGTCTGGACCGTGGCATTCGAGACAGAGCGCGTTCGGTGTGCTGGCGCGGAGGAGATGCAGATTGTTGCCGCCGTGCGGCTCATGACAAGTGGCGCATCCGACTTCGAATGCCGGCTGATGATGGACGGGCTTCTTCATCAGTTCCGCCTGGTCGCTGTGGCAGTTCAGACAAGCACTCACCGGATTGGGCTGCAGGAACCCGGGGGTTTTGCCGGCATGCGGGTTATGGCAGGCAATGCAATCACCCTGCGCACCCGGATGCTGGACCTTGGCGGAGTCGATCAGCTTGGCCTGGTCCTCGTGACAACTGATACAAAGCTGCCGGGAATCGGCTTTCACCAGCGTGACCTTTCCGTCCTTGGCAGTCTCATGGCAGGTGTCGCACATCTTGTTTTCGAAAGGATTGTGCAGATAGGCCTGCAACAGCTTGGTCGAATTGGACTGGTGCGGATCGTGGCACTGCACGCAGTCGGCATTGGCAAAGGGCTGGTTGGCGTGAGCCTTCTGAAGATTGGCTTCTTTGGGATCGTGACAATCGAGGCACAACTGCGGCGTTGACTTGGCCAGATGATAGTGAAACTCACGCTTGTCCAGGGCGCCGGTCTTATGGGTTGTGTGGCAGGTCTGGCAGCCCATGTCGAGTGCCGCGTGACGGCTGCCTTTCTCCGCTACCTTCGTGCCCTGCGTGTGGCAGGTCAGGCAGAGGTTGTCGTTCTTGGTGGCGCCGCTAATGGCTTTGCGCAGCTGGTTCTTGTTTTCCGAAGCGTGCGGATCGTGGCAGGTCAAGCAGTCGCGGACCGCGGGCTCGTGCACTTGACCCTTGATCTGGGTGGCGTCTTTGTCAGCGTGACAGGTGAGGCAAAGCCTATAAGGCGTGGCTGTGATCAGCTTGATGCGGGTCGTTTCCTTGTTGACCCGTATTTCGTGGCAGCTCAGGCAGCCCGTCGCCATAGCAGAGTGCACAGCCTTGCCTTTGGTCTTGTCTTCGTGACATTCCAGACACTTGGCGGCATCTGTGCTCTTATCCAGCGGAACCGGGTGCACTTTTGCGAGAGCTGATTTGACCGGCACGCTGGCCAGCAGAAGGACCAGTGCGAACCTGGCACATCTGAACATCACGGACTCTCGGGCGCCGGCTGCGGTGAAACTCAGGCCCGTTTGGCAACTCGCGGATTGAGAACGAAGGTCCAAGCCCGCCTCCGCAAGCTACAGGTGCACGGAAGCTGCCGGACTGGCGGCGACAGTGGTGTTTTTAAACAAAGTTTGTAAATGCCTGTGGTGCAGGTTGTTGCGAATGTTCGCAGATTGGTGAGAACCACCATAGAGAGCAACTGCCCGATTCGAAATGGGCCTTCTCCCACAGCAGAATTGGTGAAATGACCCAGGCCGGAATCCGGCCAAAGCCAAAGTCACCTTGGTCGGTTCCATAACCGGAATGAAGCGGGAGATTCCCATTCCTGAACATTGGAAACCTCCAAGGTCCTTGGCCAGTAGGACATGAATCACAACGCGTTGTGACGGTCAACCGGAAGTCGATCAACTGAAGGGGTTGCGCGAAAATCCTTCTTTCCTTTCAAGCGTCTGGGGCATATGGCCCAAAGCGTGATTGGCAGCACCGTCATGATTCAGAAGCAAGTCCTTCAGAATCCGACGGTTATCCGGTTCATGCAGTATGGCGAGCCGCGTGCGTTTCCGGTTTTGGAACTAGAGGGGAAACATGGCCACCAAGTTTGGTTCAACCGGCCGCAAACTCTGGCAGCTACTCAGCTCGGTAAAGACGGGCGTCATTCTTTTGATGGTGGTGGTAATTACGTCGGCGGCCGGCACGCTCATCCTGCAGCGTCCGGCCACCGAGCCGGACGAGATCGAGCGCGCCTACTCGCCACAGGTTTTGCGGGTGCTGGATGCTGTCGGCCTTACAGACGTTTTTCACGCCTGGTGGTTCGTGCTGATGCTTCTCCTGGTGAGCGTCGCCATCGTGGCGGCTTCGGTGGAGCGCTTCCCCAACGCCTGGCGGTACTTTGCGCGGCCCTATAAAACCACCGACGAAAGCTTCCGGAGAGCGTTGGCGACCCAGAAACAAATCCCACTCAAGAATGAGGAGAGCGGGCTGGTAGCCGCCGAGCGGACCCTTCACCGCATGGGGTTTAGGCCCGAACGGCTGGTGGGTGAAGAGCACATTTCCTTATTTGCCGAGCGAAATCGCCTGTCGGAGATGGCCGTCTACATCGTGCATGCCAGCCTGCTTCTCATTTTCCTGGGCGGGATCGTTGACGGCCTGTACGGATGGCGTGGTTTCGTTTCCCTGACCCAAGGCGAACAAGTCAACCAGATTGCCGTCCGCGGGGCGAGTGCCAAGCCCCTTTCCTTTTCCGTGCGCTGTGACGGCGCCGGCCAGGAGAATTATCAGGACGGAACCCCCAAGCGCTGGTGGTCGAAACTGGCAGTGCTCGAAAACGGCCGCGAAGTCATGAACAAGGAGATCGCGGTGAACGACCCTCTGGTCTACCGCGGAGTCCGCTTTTACCAGGCCAGCTACGGCATGACCGGCAAGATGAACAAGTTGCTGCTCACGGCGACGCCTGCCAGCGGCACGGGCCAGGCACACGACTTTGCCCTTTCTTTGAACGAGACCTTGCAGCTGGACCCAGACACGGCGGTACAGCTGACGCGCTTTATCCCGGACTACGTGGTGCGCGATGGCCAGGTCTATCGTCGCTCGGAAGAACCGCAAAACCCTGCGGTGCAGTTGCTGGTGAAGTCCAAGAAACTGGCAAAGAGCGTGGAAGTATGGCTGCCGAGAATTCCGGAAGTCGCCCAAAACCAAGCCTCACCGTACTCCTTCTCTCCACGCGATCTGCAGATGGGCTATTTCACCGGACTCGAGGTTTCGCATGAGCCTGGGCAGTGGGGAGTGTGGAGCGGCTGCGTGCTGATGGGAATAGGGTTGGTGGTGGCGTTCTACCTCGTACACATGCGGATCTGGGTGGTACCGGTGCGTGGCGCTGGTGGAGATTTGGCGCTTTGGGTAGGCGGAACCGCCAACAAGAACCGGGAAGTTTTCCAGCAGAAACTTGCCAAGCTGGTAGACCAGATTCAAAACGAACTTAAGCAACGCGAAACCGAATCTGAGGCATGCGAGACGAAGCATGCCATCTCAATGGTTGGAAACTGATTTAGCAACGGAGGGTTGAATGGCGCGCGCAAGAGCGGAACAGCAACCGGCAACCACGGGCATGACCCTGATCGTTCTGGTCGGGCTGGGAGTCGCTTTCCTGCTGTTCATGGCTTTTCTGAACGTAGTGAAGACCGGCAATGTTCTCACCGAATCGAATCTGCTTTATGCGGCCTTGATTTTCTACGCCGGCGCCGGTTCGCTGTACCTGGGTTTCGGGGTCACCGGCACGGAGAGCTACGTGAAGTTCGCATCCCTGGCCACGTGGGCGGGGCTGCTGGCTAATACTGGGGCGGTTGCGCACCGGTGGTATGCGGCTGGCCACCCGCCGTTTGCCAGCATCTACGAAATGCTTTTGAGCTTCGTTTGGACCCTGGCTGCGCTAACGCTGGTGGCAGAAAAGAAGTACGGGGTTAAGGTCATTGGCACAATCACCTTGCCGGTGGCAATCGTGGGCGTGGTGCTGATGCAACTGCTGCCATCGGAAGTGAGGCCGCTAGTGCCCGCGCTACAATCGACCTGGCTGCATGTGCACGTCACGCTGGCGATGCTCGCCTATGCGGCCTGCGCGCTCAGCTTCGCGCTGGCCATGATGTTCCTCATCCAGGACAAGGTGGAAACGGAAACCTTCATGGCGGGAACCAGTTTATTTTCTATTGCCACCTACGCTGGCATTCTCACGCGTTTTGAAAACGGCGGGCTGAGCGTGGTGGCATGGGACACAGCCAACAAGTCGGAGGCATTCCTGTCCCGCGGCGTGAGGCTGTTTGTAGTCATTCCTGACCTTGGCTGGCTGATGGTGCTGGGCCTGGCCGCCGCCGCGGCGCCCTTCGCAGTTTATCTTTACGCGCGACTGAAAAAGGATGACAGCTTCTTGCCCATTGGTGATCGCGCCATTTTCGTGAGCCTTCTGCTAGAGGTGCTGGCGCTGGTCGCGTTCCTGATTCGTGCCCGCGACGGTCAATACGGATCACTCGATGCGGAAGGCCTGTTCCCGACCAGCTTGAAAGCCAGTCCCTTCATTCTTTCGGGACTGGTGGGCAGCATCTTTGTGTCATTGCTGTACTTGATGTTGCTCTGGCGGCGCCATGACCTGGAACGTTTGCTTCCAACAGCTGAAACCCTGGATCAGATCACCTACAAGACAATCTGCATCGCCTTTCCCCTGCTCACCCTGATGATTGCCGCCGGCGCGTACTGGGCAAACCGTACCTGGGGTTCGTATTGGAGCTGGGATCCGAAAGAGACCTGGGCCGCCATCACCTGGCTGGTTTATGCAGGATACTTGCATATGCGGATTACCCGCGGCTGGCGTGGCCGTCGGGCAGCTTACTTCGCAATACTTGGATTTGCGGTAGTGATGTTCACGTTCTTTGGCGTTACGTATCTGTTACCCGGGCTACATGCCTATGCATGAGATTGGTGGAAGCCAGAGTGTGCTTCAGGCACATGGGGCGGCACATGATGCCGCTCCGTCGCGTCCCGATGATTGCCATCTTTACTACGTGAGTACCGAGGGCACGTCGCGCCGGGGCGAGACCACACTCCCTCCTTGTTGTCCGGTACGCGCCGAGAACATAATGGAATCGAAGCCTCAGACCATGCCCCAGGACTCGGGCGTAAAGCCGGTGCGACTCAATTGGCAGTTGAAGGCGGTGCTGCCGATAGCGTTCGTGCTGCTCAACGGCCTGCTGCTGTTCCTGCTGGCAACGGTGTCTCTGCGCGACCCGGAGCGCCACGCCGTACTGGTGGTTGCGGGCGCGGGCGCAGTGGCTATTTGCGCCGTCCTGATCATTGTTCTTGCCTACCTAATTCAGCGGCCCATGGTGGAACTCCAGGAGAAGATCGGTCAGCTCGGCGAAGGCGACCTGAGGGTCTCGGTCAGCTTTGCCAAGCGCAACGATGAGATTGGTGATTTAGGGCGCAACTTCAATCGCATGGTCGAGCAGTTGCGGCGGAACCGTGAGGAGATCGAGCGTCTGCACCGAACTCAGATGTCGCGTGCCGAACATCTCTCCACGTTGGGAGAACTGGCGACCGGTTTAGCTCATGAAATCCGCAATCCTTTGGCGGGTATAGCTGGTGTAATTGAAATCATCGGGCGCGACCTGCCGCCCACCAGCCCAGCCCGAAACGTCGTTAAAGAGGTTCGCCAGGAGATCACGCAGATCAACCGCATCGTTTCGGATCTGCTGGAGACGGCGCGGCCGCGGCCTCCCCAGATTCGCCGTGGCAACCTGAACACGACGGCTGAACACGCGGTCATGCTGGCGCGGCAGCAAGCCCTCTCGAAACCGATTGCCATTGATTTGAAGAAGGAGCCGGCTCTGCCGGAAGTCGACCACGACAGCGATCAGATTCACCAGGTGCTCCTGAACTTGCTTCTCAACTCCATCCAGGCCATCGAAGGAAAAGGGCACATAAACGTCGCCTTGGAAACGAAGGGGGACACCGCCCTGGTCATCGTGAGTGACACCGGACGCGGCATCTCTCCCGAGAACCTTCCCAACATCTTCCGGCCATTTTTCACGACCAAGGGAAACGGCACCGGCCTGGGGCTCTCTCTCGCGCGCCGCATCGTAGAAGAACATCACGGACGGATCGAAGTAACCAGCTCTCTCGGAAGAGGTACAAAATTCGTGGTTTCCCTGCCTCTGCAACGCCCGCGAGTAGGAACGGCCGCCAGCTAATACTGGTCTGACCGCCGCCTCGCTCTCAATCCGGGCGTCGTTTCTTAGCTCTCTGCCATTCGTAGTAAAGTAATCATGGGTGGTTACCGAAAAAATCCTTGTAGTCGACGATGAGCGCCTGGTCCGCTGGTCCCTGCGCCAGAAGTGTGAGGAGTGGGGATACCAGGTGGTAGAGGCTGAGGCGGGTGATCCCGGCCTCAGAGTTGCGCAGAGCGAGTCGCCCGATCTGGTCTTGCTCGACGTGCGCCTGCCTGACATTGGTGGCCTCGAGGTGCTGGATCAACTGAAGAAGAATGGCGACGCCCGGGCCGTCATCATGATCACTGCCGATCCACAACTGGACGATGTCAAGGCTGCGTTGAAGCTCGGCGCCTATGATTTTGTCGGCAAGCCCATCGACTTCGATGAACTACAGGTCACGGTCAAGAACGCGCTGGAGGCGACCCGGCTGCGCACCGAGGTGCAGTCCCTGCGGGGTGAAGTGCGCCGACGACGTGGTTATCACGAGGTGGTCGGTACCTCGCCGAAGATGACCGAACTGATGAGCTTCGTTCGCAAGGTAGCGTCCAGCGAAGCAACGACGATTCTGATCCAGGGCGAAAGCGGCACTGGAAAAGATCTGATCGCCAAGGCGATCCATTACGAGAGCTCCCGGCAAGAGAGGCCATTCGTCGCCATTAACTGCTCGGCGATCCCGGAAACGCTGATGGAAGCCGAGCTCTTCGGGCACGAGAAGGGCGCGTTCACCGATGCCAAGCAGATGAAGAAGGGCCTGTTCGAAGTGGCCGATGGCGGCTCCCTCTTCCTCGACGAAATTGGCGAGCTGTCGCCTCTGCTGCAGGCCAAGCTGCTGCGGGTTCTTGAGGACCAGGTGATTCGCCGGGTAGGCGGGGTCCGCGACATGCAGGTGGATGTGCGCGTCATTGCCGCTTCCAACCGCGACTTGGAGAAGGCGGAGCGCGAGGGCCAGTTCCGGCAAGACCTTTACTATCGCCTGGCGATCATCGCGATTTTCATTCCGCCTCTGCGCGAGCGGAAGGAAGATATTTTGCCACTGGTGGATTTCTTCATTGAGCGCTATAACCGAAAGTTCAAGAAGTCGGTGCGTGGAATTACCGACGAAACGCGGCGCCTGCTGCTCAACCATAATTGGCCGGGCAACGTGCGCGAACTCAAGAACTCGATTGAGCGCGCAATGATCCTGGAGGACGAACCTTTACTGCGTCCCGCTTACTTGCCGTTTTCGGTGGGCGAGTCGGGCGGGCTCACAGCGTTCGAACGGACCTCGCCCGAAGACGGAGGGCAGAAGATAGCCAACGGACGGGTGCTCCCGCGCTTGTACATCCCGGAAGGTGGGACTTCACTGGAAGAAGTGGAACGCTCCATGGTGGAGCTGGCGATGCGACAGGCCAACGGCAACCAGACTCACGCCGCCCGCCTGCTCGACGTCAGCCGCGATGCGCTGCGGTACAAATTAAAGAAATTCGGTCTCATCCACGCCGACGAGGAAGAGACCGAAACCCATTCCGACAGCAACTAGCAGGTGGCCAAAGCCTCGAGCGCCGCTTTGTCGCGAACCAGCAAGGTGGCACCGTTGAGTTCGGCCACGCGCCCTTTCTTGAGTTCCCCCAAGGCGCGCGTCACGGTCTCCCGCGAGGAGCCGATGAGCTGCGCGATTTCCTCGTGAGTCAAGGCCAGCTTGATGCGGATCGTGCCATCCGCGGCTCTTCCATCCGAACACCACTGCAGCAAGAGCCGTGCCAGCTTTTCGGTTACCGAATGACTCAATCCGATGGCGCGGATCGAATCATAAGCCGACTGGCAGTCGCGGCTGAGATGCTGGGCGGCGTGCAAACAGGCGTCGCCATGCTCCTTGAGGAATTTGAGAAACTCCTCACGGGGGATGAAAGCCAATTGGGAGGGCTGCAAGGTCTCCACCGTGAGTTCGTGCGCTTTGCCGCCGATGACGGAGTGCAAACCTAAGATCTCGCCCGGCTCGGCGATCTTCAGGATGAGCGTCTTGCCGTCGCGATTGGTGCTCATCAATTTGGCGCGTCCCTGGCAAACGACATAAACGCCGCGCGCGGCCTGTCCTTCGACAAAGACCAAGGCGCCTTCCGGATACGAGTTCACGTGTTTAATCTCGTCCAAGTCGCGCGTTGACTCTTGGGAGAGAGAGCAAAAGAAGCTGCTGCAGCGCAGCTTGCAACTGACGCAGTTATCAACAATCGGCAAGCCATAGGGCGAATGCGCCTTGCTCTCGATGTCTGCCAAAGGCTGAATATAAGAAAAATTAGTACTGGTGGTTACCAGGTGTGTAGCCATGTTGCCTCCTTGATCCAAAGCTGGCTTGCTTTCATCTGCCCACTGGCAGTGGTAACGGCACGTAGGGAGCCAATCGCCAGAGCCCATTCCCTCCCGCGCGGAATGCTTGTATGTACTGAAAACATGGGCCTTAGAAACACACTCGCCGCATGGGCTGCGCCCGGCGGTGGTCGAGGAAGGTGCCTAGCTGAGTCATTTTACACAGAGGTGTGTGATCTCCATCACTGCGATGTGTGATTTACGTTCTTGAACCTCAAGTCTGAGAATTTATCTCTTAGAAGTTCAAGCGGCAAGTAGGTCGATGACTTGTTGAATAGAAGCGTCGGTTTTTTCATAAGCGGCTTGGAATTTGCTGATGGGAGTGTGGAGTTGTGTGGGTTGGCGGTGGAAGAGGCTATTGGCCAAGGGGCCACAGACGCGCTGGTGGAAGAGGATGAACATGAGGGCGACGCGGATGCCTTTTTCGGTGAGCCGGTAGGCGTAGCGGGAACCGTCGCGCTCTAGCAGGACATGGGCTTTGAGCTTGCGCAGGTCATAACGGAGTTGGGTCAGGGTGTAGTTTTCGGGGGTGAGTTGGAAGGCGGAGAGGATGGCTTCATGGATTGGGCGGGAGCGCCATCCGCCCAGTTGGGTGCCGCAGTGGAGCAGAACTTCCATCAGGCGGAGCATGCGGGTGTCCTGGATCTTAATGCCGGGGATTTTGGTGTTACCCGACGGGATGGGCAGAGCTAAACGCTGGAACAAAGGGAAGTCAACGTGGACGTTCAGAGCTTGGGCCTCGAACTGAGCGAAACGGTCGGTCACGCTAGCCAGAGTCTGACGGACGGTTTCTAAGTTATCCAAGGCCTTGCTGATGGTCTTCACCTGGTGGATGTCGCGAAAGAAGTGGACGATGTTCTCGGGGCGGGTGGGCAAGGGCAGATGACCCAGAATGACGAGACGGTCGAAACAGTGGTATACCAAAGCCAGCAGGCTGCCAAACAGCTTTGCAAATGTCTCCATCGGTCTCTCCCTTTGACTTTGCTTCGACAACAAAATCATCGGACAAAAGACCGATGGAGATCAAAATTTCAAATATCTTTGGGTAGAAGTAGTGAGAGAGAAATTGCCCGATCTGATCTGGCTCGACATGATGTTGCGCCAAGAGTCCGGCCCGGAAGTGCTGAGCTCTCTGAAGAAGGGTGAGGAACAAGTTCTATTCCGCGAGCTAAGCCGTTCGCGGCCCCAAAAGAAAACCGGCCCGCTCCTAACACGCAGGCCGGTTAATAGAGATAAGGGACGTTCTCGACTATTGTTGGCCGATGGTCGTCCGGTTAACGTCGATATTGTCCAGTACCAGGAGTCCGGCATCGGTTTCCGGTCCCGCATCGAGCATGAGCGCGATCGATTTAATGATCGAGCCCGGCACGATGGTGGGAGAGGTCTGGGCGGCGCCGAAGCGGAACCTTGTCCAGCCGCGGACTGGCGCTGGCTGCGAGTTCGCACTTGGGCACCCGCCAACCGTATGAATCACATCATCACTCGTGACGATGATGAAATAGGGGCCCTTGGCTGTGCACAGACTGCCTTGACGGATATCAAAGCCGAGAACGCTCACTGTGATCCCCTGAACGTTCCGGAAAATGAGACCCGCGCGTGCCTTGCTGGATGCTGCTGCGTTGTTGACCAGCACCAGGCCCTGGTTGGCTGGATCACTGCTGCTGCTGTTTGGTACTCCCGCACCAGGCACCCAATTCGCGGACACCGCACCGCTGTTGAGTGGATCGTAGGTGTAAAGCTGAGCGATGATACGCGTTCGTTCACCACCCTCATTATCATCCTCTTCCGCCGACACGGAAAGCGTGACCGGGATACTCAAGCTGCCGACGCCAGAAGCCGACAGCTTGATCTGTCCAGTGTAGGTGCCTCGGGCCAAGCCTTCCGGATAGACCGAGACCGTGACGGATGCGGGTGTCGTTCCGCCCGACGGGCTGACCGACAGCCAGGAGCCGCCGAATGCCGCCGCCGTGAAGCTTAGCGGCGCGCCGCTGCTGCTGACGACCAGTCTCTTGGATTGTCCACTCGACTCCTCTCCGTAAGGCCTGAATGACAAACTGCCGGGCGTTACTTGCAGGGAGCCTACTCCGGCGGCGCCGATGACCATGGTTACAAGTACAGTCTGCGGCGTGTTGCCAGCACCGGTTGCGGCGATGGTCACGGTACCTCGGTAGGTTCCTGAAACCATGCCAGCCGGATTCACCGTAACACTAACATTACTCCCGGTAGTATCGGTGGCTGGTGTTGCGGACAGCCATGAGCCGCCCGAAGTCGCCACCGTGTAAGTCAACGCTGCCCCGCTACTCGTCACCGACAGGTTCTGAGCAGGAGGTGCGGAAGCACCACTCGTGGAACTGAATGACAGCAATCCAGGCGTGATGACCAAGTTGGGGGTGGCCGGAGGAGCCACCGTGACCGTCAGAGTCACGGAAACTCTTTGCGGACTATTCCCCGCACTCGTCGCCGACACGCTTACCGTTCCGTTGTAGGTACCGGCCGCCAAGCCGCTCGGATTCATTGACACGCTCAGCGAACCAGGCGTGGTGCCGCTGGCCGGAGTTGCCGACAACCACGCTGTGGACGTCGACACGTTGTAGTTGAGAGCCGGGCCGCTGCTGCTGACAGAGACATTCTGTGCTGCAGGATTCGCGGAACCGATTTGGAATGCGAAATTCAGACTGCTGGGAGTTGTGGACAGGTTCGGAGAAGGCGGAGGTGCCGCCGTGACGGTCAACGCAACTGCCACCGTCCGCGGGCTATTCCCCGCGCCCGTGGCCGCTACGCTTATCGTTCCGTTGTAGATACCGGCCGCCAAGCCGCTCGGATTCACTGACACGCTCAGCGAACCAGGCGTGCTGCCGCTGGCCGGAGTTGCCGCCAGCCAGGTCGCCGAACTAGTGACTGCGTAGCTCAACGCCGCACCGCTGCTGGCCACTGCCACACTCTGTCCTGCCGGGGTGGCGCCGCCAACTTGGTAAGCGAAGTTGAGACTGCTCGGAGTGAGGGTAAGGTTGGGTGCCGCCGTAACGGTCAACGCAACTGCCACCGTCCGCGGGCTATTCCCCGCGCCCGTGGCCGCTACGCTTATCGTTCCGTTGTAGGTACCGGCCGCCAAGCCGCTCGGATTCACTGACACACTCAGCGAACCAGGCGTGCTGCCGCTGGCCGGAGTTGCCGACAACCAGGTCGCCGAACTAGTGACTGCGTAGCTCAACGCCGCACCGCCGCTGGCCACTGCCACACTCTGTGCTGCCGGAGTGGCTCCGCCAACTTGGTAGGCGAAGTTGAGACTATTCGGAGTGAGGGTAAGGTTGGGTGCCGCCGTAACGGTCAATGAAACAGGAATTGTTAAAGGACTATTCGACGCACCATTTGCCGTAACCGTCACACTGCCGTTGTAACTCCCTGGCGCAAGCCCGGCCGGGTTAACCGCGATGCTTACAGTTCCAGGAGTCGTGCCACTGGTCGGCGAAGCGCTCAGCCATGTCGCCGACGCCGCGACGGTGTAGTTCAGGGCTGTGCCGCTACTGGCAAGGGAAACGTTTTGCGCCGCCGGAACCGTCCCATTCTGTATGTAGCTAAAGCTTAGCGTGCTGGGCGTGGCCGACAGGTTCGCCGCTGCTGCTGGAGGCGTCAAGGTGTAATTGGCGGTATAAACAGAGTCGCCTGCTTCGCTTCCGTCCCCGTCGCCTCCCACTGCTGCAACATAAAATGTCACGCTCCCTACACTGGTTGCTGGGGGGCTCCAGTCAACCAAATATGTGGAAACGCCGGAATTCGTTTGGGCCGCATAGGACTTCGTGCTGTTGGTTCCGGTGCCTAGCCGGACCCCGCTGTTGGCGTCCGCTGCCGCGAAGGTGCCAGCGCCGGTTGAGGTGGCACCGGCTTGAACCGCGGTCAATTCGTAACCCCTGGCACTGGCAGTGGGCGCGTTAACTGTGATAGTGAGTCGCTTCGTGGTGCCGGGAGTGTAACCTGTACCTCCGGCAAAACCTACGCTTACGTTACCACTGATGGCACCTCCGCTGTGGCAACCGGCGCAGGTGCTTTCGCCGGGGGCGCCTGTTCGAGAGAGAGGTGGATTAGAGCTATAAGACAACAGTATTAGTGGAACTGCAAGAAAGGTGATGAATGCAACTAAGAATCGCTTCACGGATAAACCTCCCGAAACCCAAAAAAAACGGGGCCAGATGTATCGGCGAAGCGACGTTCTTGCGACGAAACAAGGAGCAAGTCTCGCGGTATTAACTAAGCATGCCCTTGGGCGGGAATGAGTGACAATGCTGCCCGTCACTGATCACCGTGACTCGGCTCACCATCATTCAGTGACCGCCGCTTGCCGACATGTCGGCACAGGCAGGGCGCGGACAGCGGGGTGCCTCGACATAAGCGCTAACTTAAGCGAATTCGGTTAATGGTGCCGCGGACTTGTCCATGAGTGGGCGCGGACGGGGACGGGGGATCACAATCTCAATCCCTATCGGTCACGTTCTCGGCGACAATGTGCTCAATATGGCAGGATAGATCCTCGGTTGGCATCGCGAGGGGGCTTGTTCCAAAGCGGCGACGTGCATCGAAATTATCAAGTGTTTCACGTGTGAGAAGGGGATGCCAAGGCTTCAAAGAGCTACTCCGAGTAGAGGAGCCCCGGTGAGCGGTAGGTGTTCTTTGGCTGTGTCCGCCGTTTCCAGCTTCGTGCCCGGATAAGTCCACCATGGCCCGCCGGGGATCTCCCCCCTCACGGATCCCGCCGTGCAGATTTTCTGCAGCGGGTTCTTCAGGCGAGACTCCCCGCGCCCGCCCAGGAGTGTGTGATCCGAGGTCGCAACAGCGGATAGTGGCGTAGGATTTCCGTAAATCGATCCCACGTCAGCGGCCTTCCCCGTGTACGGCGACTCAGCCACTCACGCCAGATACGTCGGACCCTCCGGTAGAACTGCCATAGACTGAGGTAGTTCGTGGGGCGCCCGTAGTACTGGTAGTGACCGCGGAGCTTGGCGTTGAGGGTCTTCTGCTGCTCCGCCACAGGGTCGTGCCGGTGCTGCTTGCACCAGTCGGCGATCGCCTTTAGCCCCCTGCGGAACCTTTTCGCGATCGTCTTCACGTGCAGTGTGAACTTTCCCCTCCGGCTGCGGGCGCAGATATGCTTCAGGCCGAGGAAGTCGAAGGTTTCAGGATGAAGTAGACCCCGACCTGATTCCGGCGCTCCATTCGTCGCAGGTGGGGACGGACGTAGTCTTCTTTGCGGACGCCTTTCTCGGCCCACTCCATGGGGATCTTACGTTTCTTGGCAAAAGCTTCCACCCAGCGGTGGTAATCGTCGGTTCGCTGACGCAAGACTTCCTTGCTGATGGTCTTCACCTGGTGGATGTCGCGAAAGAAGTGGAGATGTTCTCGGGGCGGGTGAGCAAGGGCAGATGACCCAGAATGACGAGACGGTCGAAACAGTGGTATACCAAAGCCAGCAGGCTGCCAAACAGCTTTGCAAATGTCTCCATCGGTCTCTCCCTTTGAC
The DNA here is from genome assembly GCA_035272945.1 of Terriglobales bacterium. GTDB lineage: Bacteria > Acidobacteriota > Terriglobia > Terriglobales > Acidobacteriaceae > Gp1-AA122. Next base: position 40,081 of record DATEPX010000132.1, on the reverse strand, counting down.
TTTGCTTTGACAACAAAATCATCGGACAAAAGACCGATGGAGATCAAAATTTCAAATATCTTTGGGTAGGTTTAGGACCTGGGCCGAGTGGGGTCGGCAGACTGGTTCTGGTGGTAGAGATTGCCGCGTTTGAACTCGCAGGAAACGGGGCAAGCTCCGTGTCTACCAATCTGCAAAAATCGACCACGGAGGCACGGAGATTCTTAGCGTGCCTAGTCTAGGTTGTATGGTAGCGATGCGGCTTGCGCGTCTGAACTCGCTGGAGACGGGGCCAGCCCCGTCTCTACCTATACGGCGGACGCTTCACCCCAAAACAGTGTGGATAGTGGTCAGCAGGGCCGCCCGCGTGAACGGCTTTTCCAGGAGGGTAATGCCGGGCTGCAAAACGTCGTGCTCCGCGATCAGCTCACCGGTGTAGCCCGACATGTAGACGAGTTTCACATCGGGGTGTGAGTTGCGGAGGCGCACACTCAATTCCGGACCGCTTATGCCGCGCATGACTACGTCTGTCAGCATCAAGTCAATCGCCGCATGATTCGAGGCAAGGATGTCCAGCGCCGTTTTTCCGTCCCTAGCCTCGAGGACAGTGTAACCATGTTCTTCCAGCATCTGTTTGGTCAAACTTCTCATGAGCTCGTCATCTTCCACCAGCAGGATCGCAGTCCCATGTCGCTTGGGCAGGACCGCTTCCGCCTCGGAGTCGGCCTCGGCCCCAATCTTGTCTTCGGCCGAAGGAAGATACATCTTAAAGGTAGTGCCGCGTCCCGGTTCACTGTAAACCCAGATGTAGCCTCCGCTCTGCCGCACGATGCCGTAAACCGTTGCCAATCCCAGACCAGTACCTTTGCCCAGCTCTTTGGTTGTGAAAAAAGGCTCGAAGATCCGCGAGATGGTAGCCGCATCCATACCGATGCCGGTATCGCTCACCGCCAGCAAGGCATATTTGCCGGCGGCTATAGGAGGATGCTGTGCGCCGAAGGCCTCGTCAAAATCCATAGCCGCCGTTTCCAGAATCAACTTCCCACCGCGCGGCATGGCATCGCGGGCATTCACGGCCAGGTTCAACAAGATCTGGTCAAGTTGCCCCGGGTCGATCTCGACCAGCGCTGAGCTCGATTGTGGATTAATCACAATTTCGACGTCGTCGCCCATCAGGGGACGCAAGAGTTTGCTGGTCTCTTTTAACCGTTCATTCAGGTCCAGCACCTTGGGCTGCACCACCTGCTTGCGGCTGAAGGCCAGCAGTTGCCGGGTCAGCGACGCGCCGCGCTCGGCGGCTGTCTTGATATTTTGGATGTACGGTTCAGCCTTGGGTTCAACCCGGTCGCGCAGCAGTTCACCGCAAGCCGTGATGATTCCCAGAATGTTGTTGAAATCGTGCGCGACGCCGCCGGCCAGGCGTCCGATAGCCTCCATTTTCTGCGCCTGGCGGAGCTGGTCTTCCGCTCTCTTTTGGGCGGTCATGTTGCGGGCAATCGTGGAGGCTCCCACGATCTTGCCAGCCGAATCGCGTATGGGAGAGACGGAAATCGACATCTGCAAATGCCGCCCGTCTTTCGTCACGCGCACCGATTCGTAATGCTCGACGCTCTCGCCGCGCCGAATCTTCTGCATTATGCCAAGAATTTCGTCGGGCTGATCCTTGGGGACCAGCAGAGAGATAGGTTTCCCAACCATCTCGTCGGAGGTGTAGCCATAGATGCGCTCGGCGCCTTTGTTCCAATGGGTGATGAACCCGTCCAGGTCCTTGCCCAGGATTGCGTCTTCGGAGGAATCGACAATTAAGGCCAGGCGGTTCTGGTATTCCCGGAGCTGCTGATCGGTTCTGCGCTCCAATTCCTGGTGCGCCCGGCGCAGTTCTTCTTCAGTCCGTTTGCGGTCGCTGACATCGCGGATCGCACTCAGCACCAGAACTCCGTGCGCGGTCGGTACTGGGCTAAGGCTGATTTCGACGGGGAATTCTGAGCCGTTCTTGCGCCTTCCGTAAAGATCGAGGCCCGCGCCCATGCGGCGGACCTTAGGGTGCGCCGTGTAATTATCGCGATGCCCCTGATGCTGATGACGATACCGCTCCGGCACCAGCATCTCGATGTTCTGCCCGATCAGTTCTTCGTGCGAATAACCGAAGAGGTGCTCGGTTTGCGAATTGACCTGAAGGATGATGCCTGCCTGGTCGACGGCTGCGATGGCGTCGGGAACGGCTTCCAGGAAACTGGGGGACACGAGCATGTCCGCCAGCTTCTGCTTTGCGCGAGGCGAAGATTTTGATTCCCGACGTTGGGTGGTTGGTCGAGCCATCCTAGTGCCCTTCGACAACCGCTGCTAGTTACTACTATACGTGGGAAATTGCACGAGCGGAACGGGTAAGGGCGGGTAAATGGCATGCAGCATGACAGAACAAGAAATACGGGGAGCCCGTTTATCCGGACTCCCCCGCTTTGCCGATTGAGGAGGACCAGGCACTTACTCAGTGTGTGGTGCCGGCAAGCGCCGTTTCCGTCGTTTCCAGGTGGAACAGGCGCTGCACCGCCTGTGTCAGTTGCTCCTGCTCCAGCTTTTCAGGAAGCTCTTTGAGTTCACGGGCCAGCGAGCCTGCAATTCGCTGCGTGATCCGGGACGCCACCGCGTCTAATACCTGGTCCTGGTCCTTGGAAAAAGGCCCATGCTCTCGGCGGAAAACTTCCAGTTCTTGCCGGCAAATACCGTCCAGCCGCTGGCGCAGGGCCACAATAGTAGGAACCACACGCTCGGCCAGTAACTTGCTGCGGAAGCCTTTGGCTTCTGCCAGAACGATCTTCTGGGCATCGGCGGCAGCTGCTTCCCGCTCGCCCGCGTTGTGCTTCACGACCTTCTCGAGATCATCGATGTCATACAGAAAAATCCCGTCTACCTCACGCACCGCAGGGTCGATGTCACGCGGCACCGCAATGTCGACCAGGCACAAGGGCCGGCCATTCCGCTGGCGGGCGATGATTTCGGCTTCTTCCCGGCTCAAGATGGTGTGCGGGCAGGAGGTGGAACTGATCACAATGTCGGCTTCCACCAGGTGCCGCCAGCGTTCCTCAAAAGGGATCGCAACCCCGCCCAGCTTACCCGCCAAGTCCGCGGCGTGGGCCAGAGTCCGATTGATAACACACACTGACTTCGCGCCGTGGTTGGCCAGGCAGCGTGCGGACAATTCGCTCATCTTGCCCGCACCCAACAGCAGGACCTTGCGGCCTTCCAGCGAACCAAACAATTGACGGGCGGTTTCAACGGCAGCATAAGGGATCGATATTGCCGCATTTCCGATAGCCGTTTCGTTGCGCACTTTCTTAGAGACGGTCAACCCCTTCTGGAGCACCGCGTCCAGGAACCGGCCGGTGGTCCCAACCTTTTGCGCCAGCTGCCATGCCCCCTTCACTTGGGCAATAATCTGCGGCTCACCGATCACCATCGAGTCCAAGCTAGAAGCCACGCGGAAGATATGGAGCAGAGCAGCTTCGTTCAGCAAGCGGTAGAAATGCTTCCACTCGCACAGCCGGAGATCGTATTCCGCAGTCAGGAAGCGCAGTACCGAGTTGGAGGCCAGAGTCGCATCATTGGCCCAAAGCAGGAATTCGGTCCGGTTGCAGGTGGCCAGCACCACGATCTCGTCGATTCCTTCGGCACGGGACAGTTGCACCAGGGCTTCACACCGGCGATTTTCGCTGATCCAGAAACGTTCTCGAATGGCAACCGGGGCCGTGCGGAAGTTCAGGCCAATGACCATCAAGCTGGGTTCCAAGGCACTCTCCCGGAGAAACTCCGGTGTGACAATCGCACCCTGGTTGCCAAAGAACGTGCCCCTGCGGCGCGCTCGAAGGTTTCTTGTTTTCAGATAGTTGGAAGGGCGAAGCCGTTCTGCTCCGTTTCCCAGATGGCCGCTGATTGCGGGATATCACACTCGCTGCGTGTGTTTTTCCCCGCCAAAGACAACATCCTCTTGCTTCCTGGCCTCCATATAGCTTACTTTGCAGCGACATACAAAACGCGTAGTTGTGGCGGGGCAAGTGCATCTTACTTAATATGGAGGCGCGCCCTTGGCCACCTTCGCGAAATCCTATAGGAGAAGCAAACAGATGAAGAATCTTATCCGGGCCTCAATCGTAGTCCTGACATTCGCAGTGTTATTTGCCACCTCGTCGTTTGCGGCTGACACGGGAGCCGATCTGTACAAGACGAAATGTGCGTCGTGCCACGGAGCAACCGGCGCAGGCGATACCCCCATGGGCACGAAGCTGAAGTTGAAAGATCTGAGCTCGCCTGAGGTGCAGAAGCTGTCGGACGAGGAGCTCGCCACTGTGATGGAGAAGGGCAAAAAGCCCATGCCGGCTTATGAAGGCAAACTCACCAAGGAGCAGATCCAGGAACTGGTGAAGTACATCCGGACTTTGAAGAAATAAGCGGAAGGCCCTTCGCTATTAACTCTGGTTGTTTCGGCCGGCCGGATTTCCGTGTTTTCTCGAAATCGGCCGGCCGAAACTTTGCACCCGGTCTCGATCTTTTGGCTTCGCAAGCGAGCACACCGAGCACAAGCTAGAGCCGAGAGGCTAAAGCCTGGCGCCTACTTTACCTTCTCATACTCAGCTCTGGCTTGCTTAAGCACAGGAACATCTGGATCCGCATCCTTCCACGCAGCAAAGAAATCCTGATAGGCTACGCGGCTGCGCGCGTTATCGCCTTGAAGAGCGTACGCACGCGCCAATCCGAGACGTGCAAGCGGAACCAGCACATCAAGACCGTACCAAGCTTTGAGATCCAGAATCTTCTGAAACTCCTGCGCCGCTTCCGCCCCCTGCTTTGCCTTAAGGTAAGTCCAGCCACGCGTATAGCTCACACCGGAATTCGCGCGACCGTAAACGGCTGCGGTATCCAGCAGGTCAATAGCCTTAGCCGTGTCGCCATGCTGCAACTGGACCAACGTGCGGATCATCGGAACATAAACGAACTGCGTCATCGTGTCGTTGGGACGACGGCGACTAACATCGTCGGCCAGGCTGAGCGCCTTTTTTTCCTCGCCTGATATCGCCAGCGCATAAGCAGCACTGACTTCGACCTGGGGGGAATTCGTCGCCTTCAAAGCCTCGCTTGCCCAGTTCACGGCCTGAGCATGATTGCCGACTACCGCTTCAGAGTCGGCCTGTTGCGCCAGCATAAGAGGGGCCAGTTCCTTCAGGTTGAGACGGACCGCCGCGTCGTTGGCCTTACGAATAAAGCCGCGGGCCTGTTTCAACTGTCCCCGCGCATCGGCCAAGCTGGCTCGATAACCAACCACCATGTACTCGCCATTAGGCGCTGCTGCGGCCTGTTGTAACTCCTTCTCCAGGGTCGCGTCGTCGCCCTGAGCCCAAGCCAAGGTGGCGGACATGGTATGCAGGCTGGGAAAATTCAAATTGTGCTGAAGTGCAGCATTCAAAGTAGACTTGGCTTCGTCCAGCCGGTTCAAACCCATGTACGCGGCCGCCAGGTTCTCGTAGCCAGACCCGCTGGAGGGATCTGTCTCGATCGATAGGCGCGCGTTCTGCACGGCATTCTCGAATTGTCCCAACTGCAGGTAGATGCTGGCCAGGTTATTGTAGGGAATGGAATCTCGCGGATAGGTCTGCTTGTACATCTCCAGCGCGGTAATGCCCTTGTCGAGTTGCCCAGCGTCGGCGTAATAGTGCGACATGATGTACAGCTTTTCGCGTCCGCTGGCCCGATCGCGCAGTTCGAACGCTCTTTGCCGGTTCTGTTCGGATAATTGTGACTGGCCCAGGTTGTTGTACACGGCACCCAATCGCGCATAGGCCATCGCGAAGTTAGGATCCAGTTCCACCGCGCGCTGATAACTGGGCAGGGCTTCCAGTTCCAGACCCGCCGCGTGCGTCATGTCGCCGAGGGTGAAAGCCTTCAGTGCTTCCAGGGAAGAAGTGGTCGCTTCCGAAAGCGGCTTATCGAATTTCTGCACCGACGCCAGCGACTCACCCAGCTTGCCGCGTAGCGCGGACGTGGCTTTGTGCAGCGCGTTCAGAACTTCTTCTTTACTGCCCGACTGAATTTGTTCACGAGCCAGAGAATCGCCGCTGGCGGCATTCATCGCCTCCAGAGTGATTACAAATTGATTCCCCAGATTCGCGATCGAGCCGGTAAGCATCGCCCTGATGCCGTTGCGCTGGCAGATTTCGCGCCCGATTTCACTGGTGACGCGCTCGTCCGGCGCCCGTCCCATGAATTGCAACGTCTGTTGCGCTTTTCGTTCCGGAAAAACATTCAGGTAAGGGGATTGCTCGAGATCGACTGCCAGCGCTTTTTTCAGCGTTCCATCAAAGACCGGATCGGCAGTGGTGTTCACGAAATCGGTGACCAGAATCGTGTCCTTCTCGGTCATGGCGCGTCCCCGGCGCACGGAGACGAACATTGCCAGGGCCAACGCGACCACCAACACTCCGGCAATAGCCACATACTTGCCCAGAGTTGTCGTTCTGGGAACTGGCCTGGTATCAGGAACCGGGACTTCCCCGCTGGAAATCGCGGCCAATTGCGATGACTCACTGTCTCGCTTGAGGCGCTTCAAATCCGCTCGAACTTCGGCGGCACTCTGATAGCGCAGGTCGCGATCTTTCTCCAGCAGCTTGCCGATAATTTCTTCCAGTTTGGGTAGGACTTCGGGGTTTAACCGAACCGGAGACACCGGAGTGCGGTTCAGAATGGCTTCAAAAATGATGGCGGAAGTGTCGCCGCGAAAAGGAAGGTTGCCGGTAGCCATCTCGTACAAGACGGCGCCGAACGAAAACAGATCGGTGCGCGCATCCAGTTCTTTTCCTTTGGCCTGCTCGGGAGACATATACGCGACCGTGCCAACCGTACTGCCCGGATGCGTGAGCATGACGTCACTCGGCCGCGAGCTGCCCATCGTCGTGTTGCTCCCGATCGCGACCGAAGCAGGTCGGGCCGACTTCGCCAAGCCGAAGTCGAGAATCTTCGCCTGCACCCGCTGCGTGACGAAGATGTTGGCGGGCTTGATGTCGCGATGCACGATTCCCTTGGCGTGGGCTGCTTCGAGGCCATCGGCGATCTGGATCGCCAGTTCCAATACCTGGCTCATCTCCAGCGACCCTTTTTCGATCAGGCTCTTCAGGGTTCCGCCCTGCAGCAACTCCATGGCGATGAAATGCCGCCCGTTTTCCTCTGCGATTTCGTAAATGGTGCAGATATTCGAGTGATTCAGCGCCGAAGCGGATCTTGCCTCGCGCTGAAAGCGCTCCAGCGCCTGCGGATCTTTCTCCATGTCTTCGGGCAGGAACTTGAGCGCGACGTGGCGGCCGAGGTTGAGGTCCTCGGCTTCGTAGACCACGCCCATACCTCCTCCACCGAGTTGGTGCAGGACACGATAATGGGAGATGGTTTCGCTGATCATGGGTAGTCCGCGCCTGGAAGACTGGTATTTCCGATGGTAGGTGGTCGCCGCATGGTAGTCAAACAGAACGCGTCAGAAACCACACGTTCGCTTGTTACCTGTACGTTAGTCGACGGGGAATAGTTTCCAGCTTCTATTAACTCAAGTACCCGGGGAACAAACTAGACAATTAACCTCTGTCATTGCCCCATCGGCTTCAGCGCTTGATTTTACGTTTCTCTCTCCACAATTTAGGAAATTTGCGGATTGACTGCTTACAACCAGCTCCGGTTTTCCCGTACAATAGAATGAGCCTAAGTGGGGCGAGGAGTTCCGTATGCGTTACCGTGTGCCGGTCAGTGCCTTGGTGGCAGTTCTTGGGGTTTCTCTTTCCGCAGCCGCTCAGCAGATTAGCGGCGACTATCTGGAAACGCGCAGTGCCGATGTCTACACTGGCCAGTGTTTCGCCAATGGCGAAGTGAACCTGGTGGGAAACGAGGCCATCCTTGCCTGGCACGTGCAAAGTGGAACGTGGAATGGCGTGCCACTCGACGGCCTTTCGGTCGCGGCGGCCGTACGGGCAAAGGGCACGCTGGGTGATCCCTACGAGAATCCTTATCCCGCACAAGCCGTTCTCATGGTCGACGACCAGGCCAACGACCGCCAGCGCTCTGCCTTGGAAGACTTCGCTCACCACATGGGTGGCAAACTGCTGGAGCACGTGGAGCGCGTGATTGCGGCGCCCGTCGAATTCGAGGTCAGCCAGCAACAACACGGGTTCGCGCTGCTGCGCGCCGGCCAGTTCGTCACGGTACAGACCCGCTCGCTGGGCGAGAAGGATCACCTCTGCGGCAATGAAGTGACGTTCTATCCGCCATTGACAGAATTGGCCCATTCGATGCCGGCGGTTGCGGTCACAGATCAGTACCGGGGTCCTGGGCTGGGTGTCTCCTGGGATCTGCATGGCAAGCGTAGTGCCTTCATCGGAAGCTTTGCCAGATGAAGCTTTGCTAGATAGGGTTAACTTCAGATATCCCGCCGAGGTGGGCGAAGACCCGCTTCCACCCGTGTGAATTCGGCGTTGCATTCCTCATCTTTGCCTGTTGCGGGATTCAGCAGCCAGGTTGGTCTCGGCAACACGCTGATTTTGTGTTCCTTTCCTTGGAAGTGCTCTCCAACCCGGCAGATGTGGAGAAAAACGTCGTTGCGATTCTCATCAAAATCCAGTTGAAACTTTCATCACAAGTTTCGTCTGACTGAAATCATCTCTCGCGTATCTGCCTGTTACTCAATCACATCGCGATCATTAGTGGGGCAGCTCGCGATTTGTGGAGTTGCGGCATGGCAATTGCCTTTACAGAGGGTGACGAGCGGCTCAGAAAAAGCCCTCGAGGGAGGTGACTTATGACAGTCCTACTGGTCCTCTTAACTTTCGTGACATTCCTGATCATCGATCATTTCTACAGCCGGAAACATGCAGTGCAGCCGGTGTTGCAGGTTGCGCCTTCCAAGCACGAAGCCGCGCGTCTGCAGCCAGGCCTGGTGGGCGGGTTCCAGGTTCCGGAGAACCTGCGCTATCACCCTGGCCACACCTGGGCACTGAACGAGAGCCCCAGCCTGGTACGGGTGGGGATGGACGATTTTGCCTCCAAGCTGGTGGGGACGATGGAGCGTGTGACGCTGCCGCAACGGGGTCAGTGGATTCGCCAGGGCCAGAAGATCTGCACCGTGCACCGTGATGGAAGCACAGTAGACATGGTGTCTCCAATCGAAGGCAGCGTAGCTGATATCAACGACGCGCTCGCGCGCGATCCCAAACTGGCGTTGCGCGATCCCTACGGCGAAGGCTGGTTTGTTACTGTGCAGTCGCCCGATGCCAAGACCAACTTCCGCAACCTGCTGGGCGGCGCGTTGGCTCGTTGGTGGACGGAAGAATCGGCCAGCCGCTTGCAGCGCAAGATGCCGATGGCCCTGGGGGCTCTTGCCCAGGATGGCGGCGTCGCGATGGACAACGTGACAGCTCAAATCCCCGACCAGGACTGGATGCAGCTGGCGAAAGAATTTTTCTTGTCATAGGTCAAGCAGGGGACCGGTAGGGACCTCCTGATGGGCCGCTCGAATTCGAACCCAAGAGGCTCAAATTCGGGCGGCCAATTTCGTCTCTCAGCTACCTTAACCAGGCACGCCGCGACTATCGAAAGACCTGATAGTCGGGACGCAAATTGCCGATGTATAGGGCGAACGTGAAACCTGCCGTCGGTAACAAGTTCCCGCTTACCAGATATTTAGCAATGTGATGAGGATCACACTCGGTGGTGCCATCTATCACGGCCTTTTACAGCCCGGGAGCCGAAACTGGACTGTAATGGGGACAAAGGAGGCGGTCATGATGCTCGCGTACCGGCTTGTCCGGCTCATCGAAACTCACTCTGACGCTTTGGCGGCCGGGCTCCTGAAGAAAGTCCAGAATTCCCCGCTGCTTACGCAATATCAAAAAGTGCCTCCCGAGGAACTCCAGGAGACGGTCCACGAGATTTATCGCCACCTGGGCGACTGGCTGCTCAACAAGAGCGAGCGCGATATTGAACGGCGATACGCGGAAATCGGCGCCCGCCGCGCCGCCCAGGAAGTGCCCTTGAGCCAGCTCAATTGGGTCATCGTTCTGACCAAAGAAACCTTGTGGGAGTTCCTCAAGAAGGAAGCGGTCATGGACCGGCCAACGGAAGTCTTTGGCGAACTGGAAATGTTGCAGATGCTCGATCAGTTCTTTGATCGCGCTGTCTATCACGGCGCAGTCGGCTACGAGCAGTACTGCGCCACGCACCGTCTGGTGGCGATCGCTGCCGCAAAATAAAGAAAAGGGGTAAGGGGAATGTCGTGGGAAATTGAGTACAAGAAAAAATTGCGAACACCCGAAGAGGCTCTGCGCTGCGTGCAGTCGGGCATGCGGATGTACATCCATCCTGGCTGCGCCGAGCCTGAAGTACTGGTAAAAGCGCTGATCGCCTGCGGACCGGCAGTTGAGGATGTAGAAATCGTCCATCTGATGACCATGGGGGACGCTGGCTACATCGCTCCTGAACTCGAAAGCCACTTCCGCCACAATGCCATCTTCATCGGCGGCAATGTGCGCAAAGCGGTCAATGAAGGCCGGGCCGACTACACTCCGGTTTACCTGAGCGAAGTCGAGGACTTATTTGAAAGCGGAGCGATGCCGCTGGATGTGGCCTTGATCCAGGTTTCGCCACCCGACGCTCACGGCTTCTGCAGTTTTGGCGTGGGAGTAGACACGACTCTCACCGCTGCCAAGTGCGCCCGCTACGTTGTTGCCCAGGTGAACGATCAGATGCCTCGCACCTACGGCGACAGCTTCATTCATGTGAACCAGCTCGATGTGGTTGTGGAGACCTCGCAGCCGCTGTGCGAGCTGAAAAAGCCCGAGATTACCGACATGCACGTGGCCATCGCTCGCAACGTCGCGAGTCTCATTGAAGACGGTTCGGTGATCCAGACTGGCATAGGCGGCATCCCGGATGCGGTGCTGCCGTTTCTGATGGATCGCAAAGATCTGGGGGTGCACACCGAGCTGGTCTCTGACAGCGTGATCCCGCTGATCGAGGCTGGCGTAATCAACGGCGCACGCAAGAACTTCAAGCCTCGCAAGATCATCGTGGGATTTGTGCTGGGCTCCAAGAATCTTTTTGATTTTGTGGATAACAATCCGATTTTCGAATTCCACCCCAATGCCTACACCAACGATCCGGGGCTGATCGCCCGCAACGACAAGATGGTGGCGATCAACTCCGCCCTGGAGATCGATCTGACCGGGCAGGTGTGCTCCGACTCAATTGGAACGTACTTTTACAGCGGAATTGGCGGGCAGGTGGATTTCCTGCGTGGATCGTCTCGCTCCAAAGGCGGCAAGCCGATCATCGCGTTGTCTTCGACGGCCAAGGGCGGCACGGTCTCGCGCATTGCGCCGATGCTCAGCCCCGGGGCCGGCGTGGTCACGTCTCGCGGTTTAATCCGCTATGTGGTGACCGAATACGGCGTCGCCTATCTCCATGGCAAATCGATTCGTGAACGGGCAAAAGCGCTGATCGAGGTTGCCCATCCCAAGTTTCGTGAAGAGCTCTACGCATATTGTGAACACACGAAGTGGCTGCAGCGTCCTCAGGCAATGTCAACCGCACCGGCGAGGTGAACATGGCGCAATCGCGCGGTAGAGTCGCGATCAACGTGGAAGAGTGCAAAGGATGTGGGCTGTGTGTGGAGTCGTGCCCACCCAAGTGTCTCGAACTGATGCCCGAGCTGAGCTCCTATGGCGTGCATCCCGCACGCTATACCGGCCAGGGGTGCACCGGCTGCGGCATCTGCTTCTATTGCTGCCCGGAGCCGGGAGCCATCACAGTTTTCCGCCTGCTGCCTCCGCTTAAGCTGGTCGTGGCTAAAGGAGGCGAACATGCGCCAGCTGTGTAAGGGCAACGTTGCGGTGGTGAAAGGCGCCATCCTCGCCGGTTGCCGCGCCTACTACGGATATCCCATCACTCCGGCCAGTGAAATCGCCGAATCGGCGGCGCTGTACTTGCCGCAGGTCGGCGGGACCTTCATTCAGGCGGAGAGCGAGGTCGCCGCCATCAACATGGTGTACGGTGCGGCTGCGGCCGGGATTCGCGTCATGACCGCCTCATCCGGTCCCGGCCTCAGCCTTATGCAAGAGGGCATCTCCTACCTTGCCGGTTCTGAGCTGCCCTGCGTCATCGTCGACGTGGTGCGCGGCGGACCCGGCCTGGGAAACATCGCGCCCGAGCAGAGCGATTACTTCGCGATGGTCAAAGGCGGGGGCCATGGCAATTACCGCAACCTCGTCGTGGCGCCGGCTTCCGTGCAGGAGATGGCCGAGCTCACCATGCTGGCCTTCGATCTGGCCGACAAGTACCGCAATCCGGCGGTGGTGCTGGCGGACGGCTTCGTTGGCCAGATGATGGAGCCGCTGGATCTCGAATATAGGGAATTCACGCCCCCAGAAAAACTCTGGGCCGTGAAGGGAACCCCGGAGACACGCGCCAACTTGATCAACTCGATTTATCTCGAGCCTGACGAACTGGAACAGCACGAGCGCCAGATGGAAGCCAAGTACATTCGCGCGCAGCAAGAGGAAACGCGGCACGAGCTCTACCTGACAGAGGACGCCGATGTCCTGGTAGTCGGCTTCGGAATTGTTTCTCGCGTGCTGCGTTCGAGCGTGGAAGAAGCCCGGAAAGAAGGCCTGCGCGCAGGCTTATTCCGCCCCATCACGCTGTGGCCGTTCCCGTCCAAGGCATTGGTGGAAGCCGCAAGCCGGGTGCAAAAGGTGCTGGTGGTCGAACTCAGCAACGGTCAGATGGTCGAAGACGTGCGCCTCGCGGTGAACGGCAAAGTTCCCGTGGAATTTTACGGGCGCGTGGGCGGCAACGTGCCATCGGTAGAAGAAATCCAGGCCGAACTGGTGGCGCGCACCCTTTCGCTGGTCTGAAAAGGAAAACTCCATGGCGGACGACACCAAGGTGATGGAATCGGAAATCAAGGCAAGCCCTGAGCCGGAATACCAAGTGATCCACTCCAAGTCGCCGGCGTTTTACGACTTCTACGACCGTAAATCCGAGCTGAAGCATCAGACCCACTACTGTCCTGGCTGCGGACACGGCATTGTGCACAAGCTGATTGCCGAGGCGATCCAAGATATGGGAGTGCAGGATCGCACCATTTTTGTCAGTCCGGTGGGCTGCTCGGTGTTCGCCTACTACTACTTTGACGTAGGCAACGTGCAAGTGCCGCACGGACGCGCCCCTGCCGCGGCTACCGGCCTGAAGCGCGCATGCCCCGACAAGATGGTGATTTCGTATCAGGGCGACGGCGACTTGGCCGCCATCGGCACAGCGGAAATTGTTCATGCCGCCAATCGCGGAGAGAGAGTTACCTGTTTCTTTGTGAATAACGCTATTTACGGGATGACGGGCGGCCAGATGGCGCCCACCACGCTTGTGGGCCAGAAGAGCACGACCTCTCCCTGGGGACGGCGGCCGGTGAATGAAGGCTTCCCGCTGCATGTCTGTGAACTGCTGTCTACTCTCGAAGCGCCAGCCTACATAGAACGCGTGGCGCTTTCGGACAACAAAAACATCATGAAGGCGCGCCGGGCCATTCGCAAAGCTCTGGAGAACCAGCGCGACGGAGTCGGATTCTCCTTCGTCGAGATCCTCTCGCCCTGCCCGACCATCTGGGGCAAAGATCCGGTGGACGCACGAAAGTGGGTGGGGGAGAAAATGATTCCAGTATTTCCCCTGAATGTTTTTCGCGATCGGAAGCCGGAAATCCCGCAGGTTGACAATCCACCCCAGCGTCCGGTTCCGGAAGCTTTAGAGCTACTGACGGAAAAGGCCGCAGGCACGAATGGCGGCCCGCGGCATGCACATCATTTCAAACAGATGACCATCAAGGTGGCGGGTTTCGGTGGACAGGGCGTTCTGCTGTTGGGGCAGTTGATGATTGAAATGGGAATGAGGGAAGGTCTGGAGGTGAGCTGGCTGCCCTCCTATGGACCGGAGATGCGCAGCGGCAGCGCCCATTGTCACGTGTGCCTTTCCAAAGAACGTATCGGTTCGCCGCTGATTTCGCATCCCGATGTGCTCATTGCCATGAATGAGCTGTCGTTACGCAAATTTGCTCCGCAGGTTGCGCCCGGCGGACTGATTCTCTACAACCGGGATAGCCTGCCCGTCGATTTCCAGCGGCCACAAGCGCAGCTGATCTGTATTCCAGCATCGGAGATCGCCGATAAGCTGGGCTCGGCCAAAGTAGCGAACGTCATCATGATGGGCGCTTTGCTGGAGGAGACCGAGTGTCTTGCCCCCACAACGGCAATGGCGACTCTGGAAAGAATAGTTAAGCGCAAAGACTTGCTTGAGGTCAATCGTGAAGCGCTCGCTAGTGGCCGACGGTTCGTCGACGAGCATGCGCATTTGGAGGCTGTGACTCAGCCGGACGGGTTCGCGTACTGACCCTGGCGGCATCCAGCCGGATCGTGTACTCGCAACTCGAGCACCTGCTTATTATCGACAGAAACGTTGCACAGCTGGCGGCGGCGGAGTGGGAATGGGATCAACTTCTCCCGCCCACCCGGTGCATCCCTTGGCAACCACAGCCCGAGCCACAAATGACTCGAGTTTGCGAGCTTTGGTTTTGGCTTGCTCCACCTGGTTGCTGCCTAAGTCTGCTTCCAGTTGCTGGAGATCAGCAGCAACGGCGCTATTTCCAGCACAAGAGTCACCGGCAGCCACACGTAGGCTTCGAACCTGTCTACGTTCACGCCCTTGCCTTGTTTCAAAAGTTGTCCCAGTGCTGCCGTGCTTGGGGCAAACCCTGATTAGCAGCTTTCCGGAACCATTCTGCCGCTTGCGTGTAGTGTCGTTCCGTTCCAGCCGGATCATGCCAATGGTATTGGCTAAAAGGATCACCGTGGGAGACAGACTTTAGCAGGCAATTGGCGGCTTGCTTCAGATCCCGCATTGTCCCCTGGCCGGTGAATACAGCGCGACCGGGAAGCCATTCCCCTAACAGATCGTCTTGCTGAGCGGCTTTCTTGTACCAACGCGCGGCTTGCTCCGGTTCGCGCGTCAGAATGGTTCCGGTCTCATAAAAATAGCCCAGAGTCACCTGGGCGGGAGCATATCCCCGTTCAGAGGAGCGGCGGATATACTCCGTCGCGTTGAGATCGCTTCGGTTTACGCCAGGACCAGTCAAGGCATTCATGCCTTTCTCGTAGAGTTGCACCGGACTGAATCCAGGGGTCGCGGTTGGAGCGCACAATGAAACCGCAAGAAATGCGAACCCAAACAGCCATGCCGTGCGGGAGCAGCGCATTTAGCTCACCTCAAGGTTCAACACAGTCGGCGTCTGCTTTATTCATCGCGGCGCAACCGCCGCCTTTCATTCTGCCCGCTTCCCGTGCAGTCTCACCGATACGACTGCCAGCGCTGCCTCATACATCCAGTGGTCAGCTCCGCCTCCGCCACAACAGGATTCTGGCGGCTTTTCCTCGAGGCCATAGGCAACCAGTAGCTTGCTGGTGGGCACGATCTGCGGGACATTGAGCTCAGCCAAACCTGCCTCCAACGCGAATCGGATGTAATCGTTCAACAGGCTTGCTCCGGCAACACAACCGACATAAGCATTCACATCTTTTTCTATTTCAGGCGGCAGTTTCTTCAGCAGGACCAGATCGCTGACGGCAAACTGGCCGCCGGGTTTGAGCACGCGCCGAATCTCGCGGAACACGGCCGGCTTGTCGACACTTAGGTTGATAACGCAATTGCTGATCACCCAATCGACCGACCTATCTTCCACCGGGAGCTTCTCAATCTGCCCTTTGCGGAATTCGACGTTCATTGCGCCTAACTCAGCAGCGTTCTTGCGCGCCTGCCCCAGCATCTCGTCGGTCATATCCACACCGATCACACGCCCCGCCGGACCAACCCGCTGCCAGGCCAGAAAGGCATCAAATCCTGCCCCACTGCCCAAATCCAGCACGGTCATGCCCGGTTGAACCGCTGCCACGGCGAGCGGATTCCCACATCCGAGGCCCAGATTGGCCTTCTGGGCGACAGCCAGTTCTTCCTCGGAATAGCCAATGGCTTTGGCGACGTCCGTTGGAGCAGAACATCCGCAACCCGATTGTTCACCACGCGCAATTGCGCCATAGCGCTGGCGCACAACGTCCACGATTCCGCTTTCATTACCTGGCATTGGTTTTTCTCCTTGTGTCCGGCTTCTTTCCATCCATAACCTTGCAACTCACGGCAACATCCGGCCACTCTCCGTTAACTTCGCAGCAGCCTTCCGGGCCCATGGACTGGTTGAGCACGCGCAGCGCCGCCAGAAGCTGCGGCCGCCATCCGGCAGGAATGGCGCTCACGATTTTCTGAGTGCGTTCCAGCATCAGTTGATCGATACGGCGGCGTACTTCCCGTCCTGCGGGTGTGATCGAGACCATGGCGGCGCGGCCATCTTTGCTCTTCCCGCGAACCCGCTGTACCAGTCCTTGGGCCTCGAGTCTTTCCAGCACACGCGTCATGGCGCTGGGAGTAATGCCCGAGTCGGCCGCGAGGTCTGATAGCCGCGCCCCCAGCTTGTCGACCAGCGTGCGCAGAATGCTGCATTGCCGCGCCGTCATCCCCTCGCAGCAAACCTCATCCGGACCGACGCGACTCAGAACACGCGCCAGCTGTTCCAATTCCTGCGACCAACTCTGGAGCTGCGATTCTTGCGGCATGGTCTCAGGCTAGCAAATATATTTGCATGATGCAAGCAAATAAACACGGTCCCCACCAAGTTCGTCTCGAGAGTGCACTGCCATCTATATTCTTTACAAAATTTCGAGGTTACTTTTGTCAACCCACGACGTCTAATGTGGAAAAGGGTTCCGAGTCGTGTCTGGATTCCCACCCATCCAGGACGTAGCGTGCTCTCGGACGTACACCGGTGGATTCACGCCCGGTATTTAGCTGAAACAACCGCGCATGGGTCTACGTATTGATCACGAGGAGCGGTACGGTTTTTTGGCCTTGCCGCTACCTCTTGCAGCACCGTAAAGCACACCGGAGGATGGTCATGGATCTGGGAAGAACCGGAAGCCACGGAACGAACGGAAGCGCAGTTAAGTCAGGTACGGCAGAAGATCACGTTCAAGAAGTCGTGAAATCAGCACACGACGAATTACGGAGCCTTCTCAAGCAACGCGCCGACATTATGAAGCGTATCGGGACGGTCAAGCAGACGATTGTCGGCCTGGCCAACATGTTCGGCGACACGATCCTGAGCGATGAACTGCTGGAGCTAATCGACCGCAAGACCAATGGGCGTCAGCCCGGGTTCACCAAGGCTTGCCGCATGGTGCTGATGGAAGCGGGCAAACCGCTGGGCGCGAGAGAAGTCTGCGAACATATTCAGCAGAAGGTTCCGCCCTTGCTCGTGCGCCACAAAGATCCGCTGGCATCGGTTACGACGGTTCTCAATCGCCTGGTGGAATATGGCGAAGCGCGCACCGTGTTCAAAGAAAACGGCCGTCGCGCGTGGGAGTGGGTGTCGGACGCGGCGAATTCCGGAACCTTAGCGGCGCAGGCCGAGAAGCGCGCTTCTTAAATGTAAGCCAGGAGTCACTCGGCTGTCTTCTTCGCACAAGAATTAGGTGTGCGTCGGCAGTTTCTCGCAAGCGCGCCGAATGTCCTGAAGCACGACGGAACTGGTTTGCAGGAACTCAAAGCCGTAGTGCGACATCGAGTGGCGGTGGACCAGCGCCCGCAGGGTCAATTCCTGGCGCGAGGTAGGCAGCGGAAATTCCACCAGCACAGTTTTTCCCGCGGAGAGCTCTCCGGCCAGAATCCCACCCATTCCGCCTTCGCTAATCTCGCGCGAGCGGCCTTTTACAGTCTGGGACAGTCCGGAGTGGACTTCGGTGACCCTGATGGCGGTGTCCAGCTTGAATCGGGGAAAGCGGCGCCGTTGGCTCTTAGTTAGATCGAGTTCCCACCTTGTCGGATCCATGTGCGGCCTCCGGGAAAACTGTGGAGCAGCCTTACCGTTTATTGTCTCCCTATTTTGCGGGTTTCAGTGCGCTGGTTCGCGGGAGAGGTTGCTGCTTTTGATACTCTGACTCGGATGGAGCCTGTCGTCGCACAGCAGCAGGACGTCTCTGAGAAGAGAAACGTTCGAACCGCGAGCCTCGCCGTCCTCGCGCTTGTCTCGCTGCTTCTATTCCTCTGGTTGGGTAACGACGTTCATACCCGTCGCACGCAAGATATGGACAACCTGGTGCGAAACACAGTCCACGCCTGGGCGTCCCCTGCGCGCACCGGGTTGATGCTTCGCGTTACGCAACTGGGATCAACCCTTATCGTCACTGGGCTAGCGGTCGTAACCGTGATCGGCTTTCTCCGACTGAAATGGAAACGTGCCGCGATGCTGCTCGCCATTGACCTGGTGGTAGCCCTTGCGCTGAATACGTTCCTCAAAGACCTCTTTCATCGGCCCCGTCCGCAACCATTTTTTGGCATTTCCCCGCCGCATACGTACAGTTTTCCCAGTGGACACGCCCTGTTCTCCATTTGTTTTTACGGAATGCTGGCTGCCCTTCTGGCTACAAGGCTAGAGAGGCAGTTTTCTCGAGTGCTGGTGTGGATTTTCGCAGGGTTGCTGGTGCTGGCGATTGGCTTCTCCCGTGTGTACCTGGGCGTGCACTACCCCGGTGACGTGGTCGGTGGGTGGGCAATCGCCCTTGCCTGGGTCAGCGTCTTGCTGATGTTTGATAAAAAACCGGCCACGAATTGACCCGGACGAACAGGGATGATGATCGGCGTAACCCGTGGCTGCTTTCTTCGCCGAGCCGATTTGTCAGCCCGGTCACAGCGCGCGCAAAGCGGCCGCTATGGGACGGCGCGCCGCCCGGATTGCGGGAGGCAGTCCGCCTACCAGGCCCATCGCCAAGGCAAAGACAATCCCCCCAGCCAGCAGAATCGGCGTCACCCGGAACGCAAACGCCAAGTGAGAAAAAGTCTGCCAATTCATGGCGCCGGTGGTCAGGCCGTTTAGCGGGAGGACGGCAATGCATCCCAATGCGCCACCCACCGAAGAAATCAGCAAGGCTTCCAGCACGAAGGAGAACACCACGCTAGCGGCTCCAAATCCTAGTGCACGAATCGTGGCGATTTCGCGGGAGCGCTCCGCCACCGCCGAGTACATGGTGTTCAGCGCGCCGAACACCGCCCCGATGCCCATCACTGCCGCCACGATCGATCCCAACACAGTAATCAAGGTAGTCAGGACGCGTGACTGCTTGTCGTAGTAGTCCACTTCCCTCTCTGCCTGGAGAGTGAGCCGCGGGTCCGAGGTGAGCGCATCCTTAAACGCACCCAGCGCGTCCGGCGAAGTCAGCCGCACTGCCAGCGATGAAAAGATATTGGCGGGCCGGTTGTAAACCTGGCTCAAAATATTGGAGTCACACCAGACTTCCGAATCAAAAGCTGTTCCGCCCGCATCGAAGACTCCGACGATCTTCCACTGGCCACCGCCGAATCGTACCGTGTTTCCCAACTCCAGACCGGAATAGCTATGCATCGCATTCTTTCCGACCACGAGTTCATCCAGGCCTGGCTGGAAAAAACGGCCGGCAATGATTTTTACTTTCTCATGAACCAGCGGCGCCTTCGCCGATACGCCGCGGATCTGCACGTTGGCATCGGTGCCCGTCGACTTCATGGGGAAGGGGGCAATAACCACCACTTCCGGACTCACCAACGGTCCATCGGCAGAGCGGGCGACACCGGGAGCATCTTCCAGGATCTTCTCTTGATCGAGCTGAATAACGCTGTCCATCTCAGAGGTGGAACCGGCGCGGCGCACCATAGCGTTGCGGGCTGATCCGGAGTGCACCAGGGTAGCTTTGAATCCGCGGGCCAGCGACAACATGGCAACGAATACGCCCACGGTTCCTGCAATGCCCAAAACTGCCACCACAGCGGAAGTCCAGCGCGCTTTGACGCTGCGCATGTTGTAGATAACCGGGATCGCCATCGTCACACCCTCCGCAGCGCATCGACTACGCGCAAGCGCATCGCGCTAACCGCCGGCAGCATACCGGCAATGATGCCGACCGCCAACGCCGTGACCATCCCCGCCACGATCGCGCTGGCAGGCAAATAGAAAAACGGCAGCAGACCGCGCGTGGGATCGCCGGCCAAAGTAAATAATTTGGCCAGCAACATTCCCAGCACTCCGCCAACGGCCGCTACCATCAGCGATTCCGCCAGGATCAGCCGCAGAACAAAACCATCGGAATATCCGATGGCCTTCAATACGGCAAGTTCGCCAATGCGCTCACGAACGGCAATCGCCATCGTGTTGCCGGTGACAAGGAGGAGGGTGAAGAACACGACGCCGCCGATGGTGAGGATCAGGAATTGAATGTTGCCGAACTGCTTTACCCAGGACGCGGCAAAGGCTTTCTCCGTATCCGTCTTGGTTTCCCACGGCGAATTGGCAAATTCCTGGTCAATTGTCTTGATGATTTCTACCGCTCGGTCGGGGTTATCAATGCGGATCGTGTACCATCCGACAGCCCCCTTCCCGAACGGCTTGCGTTCATCGAAATATCTCCAGTGAAACCAGAACTGGGTGGTGTCATCGGCCGGGCGCGTGCCGTGATAGATGGCACGAATATTGAATTCCCAGATCCCCGGAATGAACGTGCCTCGAATGGGAATGCGATCGCCGATTTTCCAGCCAAACCTCTTGGCCGTGTTTTCCCCGACCACGGCTCCCTCTCGGTCAGCGACAAAGGCCCGCCACTGATCATCGGAGATAACGAGTTCCGGAAACATCTGGTGCATAGTGTCGGTATCGACCGCGAACTGCGGGAAGAAATTGCGTTCGTCCTGATAGACTCCGCCGAACCAGTTCGCGAATGTGACCTGCTTTACGCCAGGGATTTTCAGCAGCCGGTCTCGATAGGAGAGCGGCAGGGGCTGGATGATCGAAGTCCGGTTAATTGTTACCAGGCGGTCCGCGCCCGCGATATCGACACCCCCAGTGAACGCCCCGCGCACCACGAACAACAAGCCAAACAGAAACAGCGCTACCGCGAAGGAGCCCACTGTCAGCACGGTGCGGATCTTCTTGCGAAACAGATTGGCGAAGATGAAGGGCAGGAATTTCATGAGGCGCCGACTTCCTTCCTGGCGGCCTCGACCAGAGCGCCTTTCTCCAGGTGCAACGTGGTATGTGCCCGCTTCGCCACCAGCGGGTCGTGGGTGACCATCAAAACCGTTTTGCCGTATTCGGCGACCAAGCGTTGGATCAGGTTCATGACCTCGTCGGCGCTCTTGCGATCAAGATCGCCAGTCGGCTCGTCGCACAACAGGAAAGTCGGATCGGAGACAATAGCTCGCGCAATCGCCACGCGCTGTTCCTGTCCACCCGAGAGTTGCCGCGGGTAGTGATGTATACGGTCGGTTAGACCGACGACCGCCAACGCTGTTTCGACATGCTTTTTCCGCTCCGCCTTGCTAAGTTTTGTCAGCAGGAGCGGCAATTCCACGTTTTGGTAGGCGGTCAGCACCGGAATCAGATTGAAAACCTGGAAGACAAAGCCGACGTGCCTGGCCCGCCAATTCGTCAGCTTGCTGCGCGACATGTGGGTAATCTCGTCGCCCGCCACGGTGATGCTGCCCGCGGTAGGCACATCCACTCCGCCAAGCAGGTTCAAAAGCGTCGTTTTGCCAGACCCACTAGGCCCCATGAAGGCCACAAACTCACCTTTTTCGACGTCCAGGTTGAGCCCCTGCAGGACGTGAATCTCCTCGCTGCCGCGCTGGTACTTCTTGTCCAGTCCGCGCACCTGAATCAGGCTCGAATTTCCATTTCCATCCACACGTACCATCACGCTCTCCTTACTTCTTTACCTCTACGGTTTGGCCTTCACGCAAGTTCTCGGGTCCACGAAGGACCAGAGTATCGCCGGGCGCGATCCCGGCCATGACCTCGACATCGTCTCCATGTTCCGCACCGAGGCTGACGGCGCGCCGCTCCAGTTTGTTGTCCTTAACCAGAAAGACGGTGGATTTTCCGGCATCGCTCCGCACCGTCGACTTCAGAATCAGCGCTTTGGCCTCGGCGGCCCTTCCCTTTGGGCTCTCCTCTCCAAGGAAAGCGACTTTCACGCCCATGTCGGGCAGAATCCGCGGATCCAACTGATCGAAGGTGATGCGCACCTTCACGGTCGCCTTCTGGCGATCGGCGGTTGGAATAACCGTGCGGACCTTCGCCGGAATTTGCCAGTTGGGGTAGGCGTCGAGCGTGGCAATCACCTTCTGTCCCGGCTTTACCCGTGCGATATAGGACTCGTTCACGTCTACTTCAATCTCGAGCGACTTCATGTCAACCAGCGTGGCAATACCGGTGCGAGTGAATCCGCCTCCGGCAGAAATGGGTGACACCATTTCGCCTACCTGGGCGTCCTTGGAAACGATCAGTCCTTCAAAAGGTGCCCGGATGGTCGCATTCTCCACATCCTGTTGGGCAACTTGAATGCGCGCATCGGCCGCACGCACCTGCTGCTGGGTGAGTTCAATGCGAGCCTTCAGGCTGGCGACGGTGGTCTGCGCCTGGTCGAGGGCTTGCTGAGTTTGTATCCCTGAAGCGTGTAGTCCCTGGGTGCGTGTCAACTCGCGTTCCGCGTTAGCTAGGTTGACTTCCAAATCATGGATCGCGGCGGCTGAGGCATCGCGATCGGCCATAGCAGAAATCAGGCGCACCCGCGCATCGGAGTCGTCCAGAGTGGCCAGAACCTGGCCCTCTTTCACTCGCATGCCCTCGTCGGTGTTAACGGCGGTAACGCGGCCCGTGATTTTTGCCGCCACCGTGGCTCGACGGCGAGGGGTGACGTATCCGCTCGCATTCAGCAGTGCTTCACTGCGAGGATCGCCTGCGGGCCGTGCTGTCGTGACCTCGACGACCGGCTTCTGGCCGCGTAAAGCGAGGATCGCGCCGCCCAGCAGGACGGCCGCGCCCAACACCGCCGCAAACAGAGCAAACCGCTTTCCGGCCTTGCCGCCACTGCGCGAGTGGTCGGCGATCTTGAGCGTAGCCAGGTCAGGCTGCGGTGTTCGAGAGGTTAGGGTCATAGCGGCGCGAATCTTTTTGTTAACGGCTAGGGGTTGCAGTCAAAGGCCGAAGCGCTAAACCGGGCCGAACCTTCTATCTAGACTGAGAGGATAAACGATTTGCGGGGAACCTCACAACCGGGGATCGGCGAGGGGCAGGCCATCGCGGGCAAACTACAGGAATTCGTCGGTAGGTAAAGGACTTAGCCTCAAGCTAGGGGCCCTGCATGAGAACAAGTTCCCCGCAATTAGGAGTAACCTCGTCTCGCGGGAAACAAGAGGCCCAGATTTTGCAGACCACGTTCAGGCGTTGGAAGACTTCGTTGGCGTACTCGAAGCGAAATCTGTCGCTGGTCTGGCCAAAATTCACGATCGCCCTGAATAAACACGAGTGGGTCATCTACCCATCGTTTGGCGTCCTGCTTGTCATTTTTTTCTTGCTGTTGCCCCGTGGCTGCCGCTATCCGTGATTTCAAACTGATGCAAAATGAAACATTGTCCCCAAACGGCTCTTTGCATTCCCAACTCGGTGTAACGAATGTAACTGCGATTTGGCAGCGGTTATCGTCCCACCGCTTGGAACGAATTTCGCAATTGCATCAGAGCTTCTACCGCTAGACCGACCAGCGCATAGGCGGGAACGTTCGTAAGAACGACCCAATACCACTTGACTCCGAAGTGAAGAGCCATGCTGACAGGCACAATCGGACAAGTCAAACGAGCGAGACTCCACAAGATAGGTTCCGTTGATATTGGAATCGCCCAGCTAAGAATCACCCAGCAACCCCCGACGATGAAGCCCACAGAACCCCACAGCACAATTCTGCGTTTCATGCTGCCACCTCTCGTGAGCTATATGCTACTCCGATTCCTCAGGCTTGGCCGCCGAACTCTTCCGTCTGCTCGGAATCGCTGTTGAGAACCGGTCTTTACAGCAGTTGAGAATTGCTGCAGAAAATGAATCGGTCAAAAACCAGGAGGTTGGAAGGTGTGCGTCGGCATTTTGGACTAAGACTCTCCACTACTTTTGTGACCTTCCGACACTCGCTGCCGTTGAATAGGCTTGTATCCTGGACGTTGATTGACGATGGCGATTCAATCGATTCCGCGCCAAACGGAACAAGCAACGGAACGACGCTGGCCACGCTATGAGACCGATATACCCGTTCAATTGGTCACGCAAGAGCCCACCAATGTTGTTATCGTCCAGGGTCGCGGGTCGGCACTGAACTGCGGAGGAATGGCGGTATCTGGCAGGGTCGAACTAGCGATCGGTGCGCAGGTCGCTGTGGAATTCACCCCGCCATACTCCGGCCAATCGGTAAGGGTCCGGTGCTTTGTTCGGAACCGCCAACGCTACACCTACGGCATGGAATTCATTACTGAGAATGATTCCGATTACGAAAGCGTCGGACAGATCGAGTCCACTCTAGGGAAAATGGGAGGCGCGGCTTCCCTAGAGTTCTGATGACAGGTGGAGGCTCCGCCAACTCATTTCTTCTTTTCCCGAATCTTTGCCCATCTCGCCTTCTGAGCCTCTCGTATCCTCTTGCGTCCGGCAGCCGAAATGGTTCGCTTCTTGCGAGTTGCTGCGGGGTGAGGTTTGCTCCCCTGCAGGTAGACTCTCCCGAAGGCGGTCAGGGCGGCCGTTACGCGGTGGAGTTCGTCCTCCAGTCGCATGCGTTCCTTTTGGAGTTGGCTGACTACAGAGTGGAGCAGCGTATTGGGCATGAAGCAATCCTATCATTCAACATACCAGCCACACTCCCAGCGGACACCCGGGAACTTCTCAAGTTGGCAGATTCGGTGACGGCCATTCGCAATTCTTGTGAACAGCCATCACACCATCCAGTACCCTGCGGCTCTGTGCTGGCCGAGATCGACCCGCTCAGAACGAGTTCTTGCTCCGTTTGCTCCCCACCATGAACTCTGCTACCTTGTTCAGCACTCCGGCCAGCTAACGGCAGCACGGTCAATCGCTTTAGTGGCCCAGTTGAACCAGGCAGTACGTGTCGTGAGAAACCTTCCGAGGTACGAGCATGGACCAGGCTGTGCATGTCACCCACAAGGCGCTCACCAGTATTGACCTCACCATTATCGGCCTTTATTTCGCAGTCGTTTTCGGCATCGGTTTTTATTTCGCCCGCAAAGAGCGCACCTCCACCGATTACTTCCTGGCCAGCCGCACCGTCGGCTGGTTTGCTATCGGAGCCTCGCTATTCGTTTCCAACATTTCTACCGAGCATTTCATCGGACTTGCTGGTTCGGGCGCGACCACCGGACTCGCGGTCGGCCACTTCGAGTGGCTGGCCTGTCTGATCCTGCTGATTTTGGGCTGGGTTTTTGTGCCGTTCTACCTGCGCTCCAACGTGTTCACCATGCCGGAATTCCTGGAGCGCCGCTTCAACCGCGGCTCGGCGGTTTATCTGGCAAGCATCTCCATCATTGCCTACATCCTGACCAAGATCTCAGTCCACCTGTGGGCTGCCGCCATCGTGCTGGAAAGAGTAGTCGGCTGGAGTCCGCTGAAAGCAGCCATCGTGCTCGTGATCGTGACCGGTATCTACACCATCGCGGGCGGGCTGTCGGCCGTGATCTACACCGAAGTCGTGCAGACTCTGGTTTTGCTGACCGGCGCCATCGCGCTCACCTTTATTGGCCTGCACCGCGTGGGAGGATTTGCCGGACTGCGTGCCGATGTGCCTGCCGCTTATTTCCACATGATCAAACCCATCAGCGATCCCGAGTTCCCCTGGACGGGCATCTTTCTTGGAGCCCCAATCCTCGGCATCTGGTACTGGTGCACCGATCAGGTGATCGTGCAACGCGTGCTCTCCGCTCGCGACGAAGGTCACGCCAAAGCGGGCACGATTTTTGCGGGATTCCTGAAGATCCTTCCGGTATTCCTGCTGGTGGTGCCCGGTCTGATCGCTGTCGCCCTGTTTCGAGATCTGTTCAAGTTCGGTCCGAATGGACAGGTGCTGAACGGGGACATAGCTTTTCCGACGCTTATCATTAATCTTCTTCCCACCGGCCTGGTAGGGCTGATGATCGCCGCGCTGCTGGCAGCACTCATGGGTGGCATGGCCTCGGTGTTCAATTCCGCCTCCACCCTGGTCACGCTGGATTTTTACAAGAAGCTCCGCCCGGATGCCTCGGAGAGCCGACTGGTCGCCATTGGCCGGTTTGCCACCGGCGTGATGGTATTGCTAGGAATCGCCTGGGTACCATTCATCCACCTCATCAGCAGCCAGTTGTACATCTATCTGCAAAGTGTGCAGGCCTACATTAGTCCGCCGATTGCGGTGTGCTTCATCCTGGGGATCCTCTGGCCGAGACTGAATGGCCGAGGTGCGATCAGTTCTCTGTTGACCGGCTTCGTGCTCGGGGCAATCCGCTTCGTTCTGGAACTGGTGGACGCCTCCCACGGCGGCCAGTATTTCACCAGTTCATTTGTGAATTGGCTGGTGAAGATGAACTTTCTTCACTACGCAATTCTGATGTTCGTGATTTGCTCTCTGGTGTTGATCTTGATGAGCTTCACGGCGCCGGCGCCGGAACGCAGGAAATTGGCTGGCCTGACCTTCGCCACGGTCGATGAAAAAATGGATGTCACCTCGGTCCACGAACTTCGCCAGAAGCCCGCAGCCGAGACCGCCACAGAACATCGCTTGAATGTGATCTTCAGCGTGGCCCTCGTCGCAACCGTGGTCGGGCTCTGGATCTACTTCCGGTAACTCCGATGGCCCGCATCCGCAGCCTCCGGCCCAATGTCACCAGGGAAGAGGCTGTCGAGGAGTTCTCTCCCGCTGGTCCGCTGGGGGCCGTCCGTCGCCTAATCTTCGGACCGCTGCGCTCGGTTGCTGATTTCTATGTTCCTTTTCGGCTGTTCCAAATCGAGGTTCGTAACGCCGACAGGCGGGAGCGGCACATTCTTGGCCTGGAGGCCGTCATGGGAGTACTCGACCTTTATCACTTTGCGCAGATCCCAGGCGCGTCGGAGATTATTTCCGTGGACACGCGCAATCATCCGGAATCCCGACTGGATGATGTTCGCGCTCAGGAACTGGTCGTCGACAAGTTCCAACGCGCGCTGTTCAGCAGAGGTTTTTTTCGTATGCGAGAGTTGAACACGGTCGCAAGCCTCTTGCCGGGAGACTTGCACATTCCCTACTGGGTAGGATTTCGGGGATCTGGCATGCGCGCTCGGGTGTCTGTTATGGACGCGGTTCGCCGTCGAACGGAAGGCGCCAAGGTGCGCCAACTCTTGCAAACCTGGCTGACGGCACCCGCTTGATGCCGTAGCGCACAGGTAGAAACGCGGTTGGCCGCGTCTACCGAGAAAGGCGTTGGATGGGCAGATGTTTCGGCCCTGACTGACACGCTCCATGACAGGGGGCCACCAGGAGCGGAGCCCAAATCCAACGTCTCTCAGCTGAGCCTAACTGGCTTCTAACCGCCAATGCCGCTAGTCTTATCCGACCCACGCGGCGAACCTTACCCATCGGCACAATACTTCGGTAACTCCACACCAGTAATCAGCTCAGGGTATCCTTTGAGTGTTTCTCCCCCTTTAAGGGCCTGTTGTGTCTTGCTGTTAACGCAGGAATACAGGCAGTGGAGCCTTCGCCGGCAAATTGCGATGCCCGCTAAAATCGGCCGTTTCGAAATCGTAAGTGAGCTGGCTAAATCTGCGTCGGGTGCGGTGTACAAAGCCAACGACCCGAGCGCGGGGCGTACTGTCGCCCTGAAGACAATCGTCCTGGACTTGCCTCCTGATCTGGCCCGCGTCCTGATCCAACTCATCCTGCAGGAAGCTGAGAGCACCAAGGCCCTCAACAGTCAAAATATTGCCGTGCTCTATGGCGCTGGCGACATGGACGGCAAGTTCTGCGCCGCCATGGAGTACGTGGAAGGCAACAGCCTGGCCAACATGATTGCCCGCCAGGAAGGTTTCTCGATCTGGGACTTGCTCGACATCAGCCGCCAGGTATGCCTCGCCATCGATCACGCCGACTCGCATGGCGTGCTGCACCGCAGCCTGGAACCAGCCAAGATCATGATGCAATGGGACGGCACGGTGAAAGTGCTGGGTTATGGTGTTTCGACCATGGTCAGCGCCATCCCCAGGAAAGGCGCGAACGTCCCGCCCCTCTTCTATTACATGTCACCGGAGCAGGTGAAGGGCGACATCATGGACGTCCGCTCAAACATTTTCAGTTGGGGCGCCGTTCTCTACGAGATGGTCACCGATCGCAAGCCTTTCGTCGGCGACGATGTACAAACCGTTCGGCAGAGGATCGTGGAAGAAACTCCTGAGCCCCCGGCCACGATCAATCCGCGCATCAATCTCGGAGTAAGCCGGGTCATCATGCAGGCCCTGGCCAAGGATCCGGAAGAGCGCTATCAGCACGGGCAAGAGCTGGTCATCGATCTCGAAAGCACCAAGGATACGACTCAGACCGAGGTCGCGAAACCATCCAGCCAGCCACCGAGCGGACTGGTAATTCCGGAAAAGATCAAGACTTCGGTCGTCAGAAACAAGTTTATTGTTCCAGCCGGCGCAGAATCGGAAGCTGCGGCAGCTGGGGAGCCTGATGAAGCGCCAAGAGTATTGAATGCGGCGGGAGCGGAAGTCACAAAATCTTCGAAAAAGGCTGCTGCCGCTGCGGCCGGAGGCGGAAACGACAAGTCGGTTTCAAAACCAACGCCGCAGAATCCGCCGATTAACTCTGCCGGGGTGAAAACCTCTGGAACCACGCGTCAACCGGCGAAAATGTCCGCGGCAGCCGCTCCACCTCCGCCTACGGAGCAACCGAAGTTCCTGACTGATCCCATGATGGCGGAGCCCGGGCAGAACGCAACCAAGGCGGTCAGCTTCTCCGATCTAGTGGAACTGCCCCCGCTGGAAGACGTCTATGTCGCACCGCCACCTCCTCCAGCGCCATCGGTTGAGGACGAACTGCCTCCCACACAGACGGTCTCCCTGAAACCGAGAGTGGTAAAGGAAGACAAGCCCAAAGTCATCACGCGCGAGAACGCCCGCAGGGCGGTTAAGGAAATTAAGGGAGTGCCGCCGCGGCTGGTTATTTATGCAGTAGCCGCCGCGATTGTCATTATTGTCGGAATCGCCTATCACATTTATCACCGGAATTCGGATGACGAAACCGCTGCCCTACCCCCACCGGCAGTAGCTCAAGAGCCTGTTCGCCCGGGTCCCGCTCCCGTTCAGCCCGCCATTGCTGAGCCGGCCGTTGCTCAGCCTGCGGCTGCCGAGCCCGAACCCGCGCCAGCTCCCGAGGTCACAGTTACGCCAAAGTACGCGCCCAAGAAAGTCAAGGCTCGAGCGCCAGCCCGACTGGCAATCATTCCCGGCGAACTGGCTGTCAATTCGAGCCCGGAAGGCGCGCAGATTCAAATTGATGGACGCACCGATCTCTCGTGGGTGACACCTTACAGGTTGACCGGCCTTAATCCAGGCCAGCATTCGATTGGGCTCAGCAAGGTTGGCTACGCCTCGGAGACTCGAAGCGTTGATGTGTCCTCGGGCAGCAAATCGTTCCTGGTCATCCACCTGACGCAAACAGGCGCCACCGTGGCCGTGACGAGTGAGCCCGGGGGGGCGAGCGTCTACCTGGATGGCAAGGACACTGGCAAGCTGACCCCCGCCCAAATCCTCGTTACGCAGAAGGGAAAGCACACGCTGCTGGTCCGCAAGCAAGGCTATCTGGATGAGACCACCACGGCTGACGCGGTCCTGGGCCAGACGTTCCGGTTTTCGCCCATCCTGAAAGCGCTTGGCGTTACGGACGACATAAAAATGGGTGGCAAGTTCAAAAAGTTATTCGGCGGCGAATCTACTGCGGGCATGGGCAAGGTGGTAGTCAAGACACAGCCCAGAGGGGCGCAGGTCACAGTGAACCGGCGCATGCTGGATAAGGCCGCTCCCCTGGACTTTTACCTGAATCCGGGCAACTACATAGTCGACCTCGCGCTCTCCGGCTACAAGCCCATTCACCGCATAATCAGCGTCGAACGCGGCTCGAAAGTTGAACTCAACGAAAACCTGGAACCCGAATAAGGTTTCTCGTCCCATCTCACCTTTTTACCCCCTACAAATCCGCGCCCGAACCTGCTGCTTGAGGCGGAAATGCTCTCCCATTTGTCACTCGCATTGGTGATGGCCATCACAGAACGGTAGTGCACAAAGCGATATTCAGGTACCCACGGAGTGAGGACTGTGGTCGAAAAGTACCCCAATAAGTTGCCCTCCGGATTGTGGAGCGCTCTAGAAGCCATTTGTTTGCCGGGGACTTATGCCAAAGGCAGGCTCCTGTTTCAATTTGGGCGGCCAGCTCTGGGTGTGTACCTGGTTCAGAAAGGAGAAGTTGACCTTCTTCTTCCGACCTCAGCCGGGCGCGAGCGGTTTTTCGAGAAGGCCGGTCCCGGAGTCATGCTGGGACTCAGCGAAGCTATTTCAGGTGATCTCTGTAAGTTAACGGCGCGGGCTGCAGACCGGACGCAAGTTGCGTTCATCAGTCGCGAAAACCTTCTGGAGTTTTTGCGCCAGCACCAGGCGTTCTGCATGCAGATCGTGCGCCTGCTCAGTGAGGAGCTCCATCTGCTCTATCACAAGTATCGGTGTGAGAGCACATCCGCCAGCCGTTCCCGTCGAGGTAAGCCTTCCGATTCGGCTAACGCCAACGATACGGTCGCCTAGATCAGGAACATCCGGGTGTCACAATCGGCACACAAATCAAAAGCGCAGGAACGATTCCTGCGCTGGAACGCTGCTCCAATATCCAATTGTCTAGGGAAGCTTGAAATTGACTGTGATCTGCGTCTGAATATCGACCGGCTCGCCATCGAGAAGGTAGGGCTTGTACTTCCACTGAAGGACGGCGTCCGCCGCAGCCCGAGCCAGGATGGGTTCGCCACTCAAGATCCTCACGGTGCTGATGACTCCGTCCTTGCCGATGACGGCCTGCATTTGCACCGCTCCCTGCAGGTGCATCTGCAGGGCCTGCCGCGGATAAGTCGGCTGAACTCGATTCAGCAGAAGTCCCTGGGTGACGCCCTGCGAGACCTTCAGCATTTCTGTCGGAGCAACCTTCGGAACCGCTGCCGGGGTTGCCGACTGAACAATGCTTGAGATGGCTCTCTGGTCCGCGCCGCTGACGTTGCCCAGGGCAGGAGGGGCAGGAACTTCTGAACTCACGGCCACCTCCTCCGGAGTCTTGGCCCGGCTCGAACCGCCCTTGACAATCATAGTCTTGGTCGCGGGTCGAGCATCCTCAACATCGGCGGTAGCGGAATCGGCTTCGCCATCCTGAGCACTACTTCTCGGCGCTGCGGTCTTTTCAGCGGCACCTGATGCTGGTTCCGTCCGCATCTGCTGCGGAGCTTGCGCTAAGAGCTGCTGCTCTACCGAGGCGCTACTAGTGTCAGATACAGTTGTAGTGCCCGGTGCCGCAGGTTGTGATTGCACCTCGACTGGCGGCTGGGCGACCGTCTTCTTGTGGAACTTGGTGTAGCCGAAGTATCCGGCCGCCACCAACAAAATCGCCGCTACCCCCACCAGAATTCTCTTCTTGCTGCCACCATCAGACGCTGCATCATCGTCGTCAAGACTGCCAAAACTGGGAGCCGCCAGTGACCTGGACGGCGGAAAGGCACTGGCTGCGGCTGCGGCCACTGACCTCGTTAGACGCTGGTTCTCGAAAGCAGGAGCTGTTGGGAAACCCTTTTCTATGGCCGAAGCAGACTCTCGATTTTCTCTTGCGGGCGCGGGGGCAGCGGCTGCGCTTGCGTGTCCCCGAATGATTCCGGGCCGGCTGTCTGGAATTGAAACCGGAGTCCGGACCGGACTCTTGGAACCTTGTGCTTTAGATTCGATGATCTGCTTGTTCACCGATTCGGCCAGACCGGGCAAGGGCGGCTTGCCCGCCTGCGGCGCTCGTATGGCAGGAGAGTTCTCCTCCATGGACTCCAACAAAATCTCTTCCGCGGGCTCAGGAGCAGGAGTTGGCTCTTGTTCCACATCGAACGCGCCGCCGGCTTCCACCCTGGTCCTGGCAACCGTGGTGGCCGGCTGCGTCTTCGGGCTCGGGAATACGCCAAACGCGGGTTTCGGTGTGGCGGGCGGCGGCGCAGTCACCGAGCGCGTCGTGGCTGGCTGGGACGAGGGGCGCGCGGCCGGAACTGGGGGGGCGGGCTCAGGGGCGCTTGCGGGCTGGACCAATATGGGTTTCGCGCCATCCGTACCTTTCTTCAATAATCCGCGTGCCACGCGCAAAGTGCTCTTGGCCTGCTCAACATTGATTGGCTTGGTGAGAACGAGATTCGCCCCGATTCGGAAAGCGTTCGCTACGCCTGCCTGACCTTCCACCACTGCGACGGCCAATGCAGTCTGGTTCGAACTCGAATTGCGCGCGCTCTTAAACAGCAAACTGGCATTTTGCTCGTTCTCGCAATCCACCACGATCGCGTCGAAATGTTGCCCCATCAGCTTCTTGACTGCAGCGAAGGGCTCGGTCGAGGCCTCGACGCTAAATTCCAGTTCAGTAAGGACTTGCGTGGTTACCCGAGCGGTTTTTTCGTCCGGGCAGAACAGTAGTGCTTGGAAGGCCATATCAAGGTAATCGTAGGTACGCTCGGGTGACCCTTCAAGTTACGCAAGTAATACGTGACGGCGAAGCACGCTCCAGATCAAACTCGTATCGTTCCGGGGTCACCGAAGCCTGCCAATGGCACTTGGCGCGAGTAAAATTCCGGGCATGCGCCTACCACTTTGGATGAAACTTGCCTGGACTTTGTGGGTAATGATCTGGATGCCGGTTTACTGGAAGCAGTATGGTGCACAGAATTTCCTGTTCTTTTGCGACCTCGGAAACTTTTTGGTTGCGGTTGCGCTCTGGACCGAGAGCGCCCTGATCTTTTCCTGGCAGGCTACAGGGCTCTTGCTGTTTCAGACCCTCTATACGCTTGACCTTATTATTTCGCTTCTGTTCCATAAGCATCCGATCGGCGGCACCGAGTACATGTTCGATCCCACTATCCCGCTGGCGGTGCGTTTGCTAAGCCTGTTTCATGTAGTCATGCCGCCGTTACTTGTGTGGGCAGTGTGGCGCCTCGGTTATGATTCTCGCGGCTGGAAGTTCCAGACCCTCACTACCTGGATTGTGGTTCCGATCAACTACTTCTGGCGACGTGAATACAACGTGAACTGGGCACGCGGGCTTTTCTTCCACGAACAGCATGTGGTGCCGGGACTGATTTACTTGTTGGGATACCTCATCGTTGCGCCTCTGCTGGTGTATTTCCCTACCCATCTGCTGCTGCAGTGGTGGATGGGCAAGCGCTCTGCAAAAGGGCTCAGTTCGGATGCGCTCGCCTCTAATAGCTTGAATCCGACCTGACCGACAGAGTCAATCAGTCTCTATTTTCCTGACAACCGCTTTGCGGCCTTCCCTACGTGAGCGAATCTCAGCTTCCCTATTGTCGACCCAGGAGTTGGTCGATTCTGCTCTTCTTCGAAGCCCGCTTGTAGTACGAGGCTCATCCTCTTTTTCTGGTAGGATTGTTTCAGCGTGAAGGACGCATCCGGTCCGCGGAAAGGGTAGAAGCCCACCTCTAAAGAGCAAATCTTCGCGAACCTTCTTTCAGCCCGACTTGCGGACAACGGGCAGTTCAACGAAAGGAGGTCGCTGTGTCGACCGATTGCAACGAAGCACATCACCCACTCCCGGACCGGCCCAACCTCCGGCACCTAAAAGACCAAGCGAAGGATCTGCAGAAATCTGGCGCTGCTGGCTCCATTGGCGAAGCTCAATTCAAGATTGCCCGCGCGTATGGGTTTACCAGTTGGCCGAAGCTCAAAGCCCATGTTGATTCGCTGGAGCAGATTGGTCAACTCAAACATGCCATTGATACCAATGAACTGGAGCGGGAGGTTCTTGCCTGTGGATATAAGATGGCGCAGGAGAATCAGGAGCAATCATGGCCCATCAAGCACCCCTGAAATATATCTTCTACATTGCCGCCACCCCAGAGAAGGTATGGGAAGGCTTTGTGTCGCGGGAGTCGAACCGCATCCTCTTCTCGGGCGCTGAACTTCAGGCGGACTTTAAGATCGGTGGCTTGCTCGCATGGGTGGGCGCGGGACCCGATGGCAAGCCCATGACCTACGTCGGAGGGAAGGTCCTGCGGTTTGAGCCGCCAAAAGTTTTTCAGTACACCTTCCGAATGGGCCAAAATGATAAGGCGTCACGCGCAACTATCGAACTGATGCCCGAGACCGAAGCCACCAAAGTAACGGTGACGCATGATGAGTGGGCCGAGGATGACCCCACTTACGCTGCCTGCGCCGATGGATGGCCACGTATTCTTTCCCGTCTGAAGACGCTGCTTGAAACCGGGAAGACATTTAAGCCGCATTGATATGAGGTGGGAACGGTCTGGAATTTTTCGCCCGGCAGTATGCCAAACTAGCGCCTGATTTAACGGGCCTAATGGATAGGTCCTCTTTTGTCCCTCAGCGCAGATTGCGGGCGAGTGAGGAGCAATTCGCAAGTTCGGACCTGAGTTCATCCGAGCAGCGACCTCATCCGACAGCACGGCGTGCAAGCTTAACTCTCGGCCATCACAGCTCACCTGTCGCTCATCATCGTGGTTGCTGCAACGGTCATGGCCCAGCCACTTCTCCCAAAGCGTTCTCTGTCGCGGACAACAGCGCGTCTGCTCCCACAGGCTTTCCGGTAGCATTTCCCATCCAGAGATCGGGCGTGACGTCGCCCATCTTCGCCATGCGCTCAAACTCCGGACCAATGCTGCCCGCCTTCTTCATCTGCTCTTCGATCTGATGCGCGATCAGGTGGCCGACTGGATAGTCCGGAAGGTAGAGAAAAGAATCGATCATGTGTGAGTAAACTCCGAGCAATACGACATCCTTCTTGCCGAACACCGGAG
The DNA here is from genome assembly GCA_035272945.1 of Terriglobales bacterium. Classification (GTDB taxonomy): domain Bacteria; phylum Acidobacteriota; class Terriglobia; order Terriglobales; family Acidobacteriaceae; genus Gp1-AA122. Next base: position 5,023 of record DATEPX010000132.1, on the reverse strand, counting down.
CGTAATAGCGGTTCCAAATATCTTTGGAGATTTCGAGGGTCGCCTCTTTCAGCTGCGCAGGAGGAGCGCTCGGGTGATCGTACATCCAATGCCAGACCGCCATATCCACCAGGGCCACGCCGGAGATTTCATAAGTCGCCCAGAAATCACTGAGGCTCTTGAGCGCCTCGGTTTTGGCATCGGGTGCTGCCAGACCCAGGAGTTCCAAATCGTGCCCCTGAAAAACAAAAGCAAGCGCCTCGGTGAACGCCGTGTTCGGGACGCCTTGCAAGAGGGTGTGGTCCACCTCGTCGAGAGAGAACGTCTGCTCGACGTTATGTCCCATCTCGTGGACGGCAATATTGAAGCCTTTGTAATTCATGCCAGTCTTTTCGACCCGTGTGCGAAGATGAGCCTTCTCTGAGCGCATGCTTGCGCCCATGGCATGGCCTGATCCGCGGGCCGGGTCCACAACGATGTGACTGGCCAGGTATTGCGCCTTCTCCGGCCTGAAGCCAAGCCTCATAAGAAGGTTGGGAATGTCCTTCTGATAGGCCTCCGGGGTTGGGTACTTCTTGGAAACGATCGCATCCAGTTCTGCTTCCGTGCGGGAGCCGCGCGGACGGAAACCGTCGTACCAGATGTCGAAAGGCTCCAGAGGACGCCCGAGGCGTGACTGAATAAGTTTCGCAACCTTGGGAACCAGAGGGGAAGAAACGACGTCCTCGAGCATGGCGCGCACTCGATCTTCCGGAATTTCGCGATCTTCGTCGAACCGCCGGGCGATCAGGGTCGGGGCCGTAGGCGAATACGGATCTGCTTTCTTGGCCGCGACAAAAGTTTTGAGCAGCATCGCATAGCGTGTGTTCGGCTCAGGAGCAATCGAAACGTTGCCCGGGTTCTTCCCTTCCTCGGCAGCTTGGACCGCGTTGGTGTACGGGTTCCACAGGAGTGCCGGGTTATTGATGACGCTTTGCGGAATCGTCTGAGTCACGATCCGCTCCATCACTTGCTGAATCATCCGTTGTCGCGGCAATCCATTTTGCGGATCGGCGTAATCGGCCTTGATCTGATCGCGTAAATTCCAGTGACTTAACAGTCGCATGTCGGCGGGAAAGAGCCGTTTTCCGTCATTGCTGAGAAGCTGTCCCATCCAAATATTGTATTGCGCGATGTACTGGTCGGAATCCGATGCCGCCTGGGCAATGGCCAGATTCACCTCCGCTGGAATGCGTTTGGAGAAGCGTTGTGCCAGACGTGCTTCCGCCCACTGACGACGCGTCCACTTTGGACCTTCCGTAAGGCGTTGATGAAGGGTCGTCAGCGGGAAATTGAGCAGAACCGTGAAGGCCAGCTTGTTTTCGAAGAAATCATCCAGTAGGTGAGCAGAGGGATCGTAGCCAGCAAAAGCCTGGTCGAACGGGAGCACCGGACCGAGATCGAGGTCAGCCTGCTGGCGGAATTCGCGGTTGATTTCGTGCATGTGTCCATCGATTTGTTCGAGCAGGCGCTCAAAACGATTAAACATGCTGTCTAGTGTTGTCTGATCGCCGGCAAAATTAGCGCGAACAAATTCTTCGAAAGTTGCCGCATCACCATCCTGCGGCCGCCAGTACTCCATGACCTGGTGCAGGCCGCGGTCGATCTGAGCTCTCCGTGATTGGCCGTACTTGGCGACGAGCTCTTGTTCCAGGCGGATCATGGACTCTTTCATCCAGAGAAGATTCGGTTGCTCAGCGACAGCCATTGCAGTCTCCTGGGACATAAGTGGCGCAACCAACAGGCAGGCGGATAATGAAAAGACCGTAAGGGAGCGCAAGCCTAGCCTCCTGGCAAGAATTTCGCAGTCGGAGAGTTTACAGTATAGCGGGACCGTTGGTTGGATCGTTGCCAGGGACCAGACACTCTCGAATTCTGGCCTCGAACCCACTGCAGCGGACATCTACCCGGCCCAGAGCGACATCCAAGTGACCTGCTGAACATTACTGCAGCAGGGAGTACGGCCGTGCGCCAGGAAGAGTCGAGTCAGGCCCCCGTCAAGTTGCCTCAGCCTACATCGAGAACGGAACTATCCATCCCCGGATTGGACTCCAAGAAGTCATCCCGTAATAAAGAACGTGAGGAGGAAATTTCGCAGCAGATCGCTGCGAACCTGTTCCTCGTATTTCTTTACCGATAAGGGTTGCGACCACACCAGCAACTCCCGCCTGAGTGGCAGCATTGGTGCGTTCAAGAACCATCTCACACTTACACATTTCTCAATGTTCCTGGCAAACAATGTTCCTGACAAACAGAGTAGCGGCAGAACGTACCCGACGTCAGCCACTGACCTACTATGGAGTTTTGCAGATGGGACGATCCACTCACGTTGATTTGTTCGTGAGCCCTGATCCGGTTCCTCCGCCGCCACTGCGCCTGACATGAACGAGTTTTTCTAGTTCCAGCCAAGCCTTGGTTTAGACTGGCGTCGAGAGACAAAGGTGGCTCATGAAGAAAAAGGTGCCCTCCTACATTCCCGCTCTGGCAGCCGGCATGGGAGTAGTCGCGGGGTTGCGGTCCATGACTGCACCGGCGGCAATTGCCTGGGCTGCTAAACGCAAGGCCATCCGTTTCGGCAGTTGGCCGCTGGTAGAAATCATTTCGGGTAAGGTATCAGACAAGGCCATCCAGCTCGCGCTGGCGGAACTTGTCGCCGACAAGCTGCCGTTTTCGCGCGACCGAATTGAACCTGGTCCACTCGCGACGCGAATTTTGTCCGGCGCGGCCTGTGGCGCGGTTCTCTCCAGTGCGGCAGATCGCCCCTTAGCCGAAGGCGCAATTTTCGGGGGATTGGGGGCTTTAATCGGGGCGTTCGGCGGCTATCACTTGCGAAGAAGGTTGAGCCGCGGAATGCCCGAATTGACCGTTGCTCTTATGGAGGACGCGTTGGCAATAGCAGCCGCCGCCGCTATCGTTGCCTACGTCTCCGAATCTCTCTGACCTGGTCGGACCTCAGCGGCTAGAAGCCCCTTGAAAATAATAAAGTGCATATTGCAGCGCTAAAGTGTGTGCGTGAGAACTACTCTGTGGATCAAAAAGGGTGGAACAGAATCCGCAAGATACCAGCCCCGCAGGGGCGAAATAGGTTAGCCCAGGACGGCAGTCCTGGGTAAAGTGGGAGCGGAGCGAGTCCCGGCGGGACGACACCAGTCCTCACGCACACTTTAAAGCGCTGCGCCACCCTAAATCCAGACTTTTTCGCAGCCTGTGAAGCCGTGCTCCCCAAAGGCAGGGAAAAACTTCCCGTACCCAAAATCACTTACCATGTCACTGTTTGGTTTCTGGCACGAAAGTGGACTTCTGCAAGGCGTTGCCATGGAGATATACCTTGCCATACATTTTCGCTTCTACCAGGAGTCTGGATTGCGCCGGCAACAACTTGCAACCCTAACACTCATTCAGGAGAACGCTCTCGAATGTGCCTGCTGCCTTCAGAGATATCATCCGGACACGGCTCGCGAATATACGGTGGCCACTACGGTTTTGAGCGCGGAACTCTACTCCGTATGCCCAGTTTGCGGATTGAGCGTAGCCGATGACCTGCTGGACGATAGCTACAGAGTCCGCTGGCGCCGCGCAATCAGGAGACAGCTATCCGATACGAGACACACGCTTCTGATGTTTCTGTCGCTAATTCTCTCCAAGCGGACGCCAAGCACCGATGACGTCTTTATGAAGGTCCTCACGCAGTTGCAGCAACTCTACCCGGAAAAGGCCCTGGCTGAGCTAAAACTCCTTGGAGATAACGCTTTGCGGTACAGGAATGCCGCGTGCACAGAGGAACAACGCTGAATTCCGTCCGTGTGATGTGAGTCGCAGAGAGAATTTGCAGGTAAGGGGTTGACCAGCACCTTGGGCGCCAGTATTCACATTCCCGTCATTGCGCGAAGCGCCTTTCGGATCTCCTTTCCAACCGAAGGTCCGACTCTCGTTGTCAGGTTTTTCCCTATTGCCTCATCAGCGCTCACGTCGAAATAACCTTCTGCAACATGGTGCCGACCGCAGCCGTCAACCGGGCAGGTGTGCCCAAAAATCCTGCCGCCGGGGTATTCGAGCGTGAACGGGATCATTTGGACGTTCTTATGCCTATCACAGGAGGGGTTAGTCATGGGGGAGAGTCCTCCTGCAGGGCACTCTATGCCTACGGGATATTCAGGTCAAGCGAACATTGGTAGTCCGATTCAGCCACACCGGCGTTTCCGCCGAGGCTGCCGCGGCCTTTGACCGTGGCACGTTCGAGCCATTTCTGATCTTCCCGGCTGAGACTAAGGTTACGGTGAGGAACTGTGGGGGGGCCTGGCCGACGTGGGGCTAAAGTTCAATCCCAAGGCACTGATGGGCGTGGTTGTCTATGCGGTCCTGGCAGGTGTGTTTTCTTATTTCCTGCACGGCGAGCAGATTCGATCAGTCATACCCTGGCTGTTTCTCCTGCTGGTGATTCCGATAACCCACTTATGTGGACGTCTGTCAGCCGTGTTAGGCGCAACCGTGGCCACGCTCATTTTCGCTTTTTTCTTGTTCCCGCCGTTTGGAAGCCCTGCGGTGCAAGACACTACTGACCGAATAATCCTGGCATCGTTCCAGCTGGGCGCGCTCGTGGTGGCATACCTCTGCTCACCCAACTTATCGATCCGTAAACCGGCAAAAAGTCGAATGTAGAGCGTGGTCAGAGGCTAGGCCCAGATGCGGGAAAAAGGCTGGAGGCGCGGGTCGGAATCGAACCGACGTATAAAGGTTTTGCAGACCTCTCCCTTACCACTTGGGTACCGCGCCCTGTACCTAAATTAGCGTCACGCCCTTAAAAAGTCCACTGGGCAGAGTTAAACCGTTAAACCTCGCCGGACGTTCCCCCTAACGCAGTCCAGAGCTAAATTCTAATCACTGCCGCAATGAGAAAAGCCCGCAAAAGTGCGGGCCTTTTTAATTCCTGGAGCGGGAGACGGGATTTGAACCCGCGACTTCGACCTTGGCAAGGTCGCACTCTACCGCTGAGTTACTCCCGCTT
>DATEPX010000131.1:0-9204 GCA_035272945.1 Terriglobales bacterium | reverse complement strand
CCTAGATAAGAGAGAACCTTGACCGCAGGGACCTGCCAGCAGTTGGCGCGTTCGTGGTCGCAACACGTCAATGGCGCTTTGGCGATTGCAGGATTGATGATCTTTGCCAGCTCGCTCAGATTCGTGGGCAAGGCGTAGCGGACTTGAATCCCTTGCTCGGGGAGCCCCTTTTCCTTCCGCCAGGCCACGATGCCAGGGCCGAATGCGTGATCGTTCCATATCGGCATTCGCTGCTGCACGATGCGGCGGTTCGGACTGATGCCCTCCTGCCACAGCGCTTCGCAAATCTCCGCCACTACCTCCCGGGGAAGAGGCCGGTTCCTCGGCCACGTTGGCCCTAAGTCGGCCTGAATCCGGACGGCGATATCGTTGGAGGTCACTGAAGTGCTTCCGTCAGAATCGCGAAGTCCTCATCGATCGGTTTCCGTGGCTCACTGGGTGGAACCATCGCAAACTGCATCAACAGGCCCGGATCCTTCTTCACCTGTTGCTCACGCCGTTTCATAGCTTCGTGAATTGACTGGAGCGTGGTAGTGATAAAGTCTTTATCGCGCACCACGTGCTCATATGCTTTGAGCGTTCTCTCCGCCGTCTTCCACGCCATGTACTGGACCAGCTCCGTTTTGCGGCGGACCATTTCATTCTCATTGGCCGCGGTCCGCTCAATCGTTCGAGGCGCATTGGTTACGAACCAGTGCCGCACAATGTGTGGCGGGGCGACGATCCCGGCTGCACGCAGCGCTGGACTCCAGTAGTCGCTCCGGAACATCCGCGGAGTGACTGGATCTCCGCGCGAGGTCAAAAATAACCGGACGTTCGCCAGGCCGGCAGCGTCCATTTTTCCTAAGTCGCCAAGCGAGAGCCGTCCCCGATCGTGTGCCCGCCGTCCCTCGGTATCGTCATCGAAGTATCTGCGCAACAACTTCGCTGTTGCCGATGAAACCACGAACCGTTTCGTTCTAGCCCCAAAACTGCCTTTGTTGCGTGCTTGAAACTGGTTCATGAACTGACTGGTTGACCAATCCAGGGCCGTCAGATTCAGCACCTCGCCAATTCTTCCACCGCCTTCGAAGAGAATCCGCACCACGCAGAGTTCTCGCAGACCCCACCCGAACTGCTTGCCTGCGTGATAAACCAAATGGGGAAAATCCGGATCGTCAATCGTCTTGGGCAGCCACTGTCGATCCACACAGCGGAAGAAGTTCGCCGAAAGACGGATCCCGGAAGGTGGATCCACGCCGCTTAGTGCCGGCATCGGCTCACGGTCTTCCGCTTCCTTCACGGCCCGGCGGTAATGAGCTCGAAGTTCCTGGGTTACGCGGCCGAAATCCTCGTGTAGCAACGGATTCGGTGGTGCATAGCTCTGCGACGAAATCAGATGATCATAGAAGCGTCGCAGAGCGGCGAGCAGAATGCGAATGTTGATTCGGGTCTCATCGGTCTCGCTCACGTAGATTGCCTTCAGCCCCAGCCGGTCGGCCCTGCTTGTCAACTTGCATCGCGCGGCGACGGTTAGATACTCCCGGACGATATTGCGCACCTCGACTGCCGGGCCAGACAACTGCCAGTGATTCCGCTGGACCTCCGTATCGGTGAGCGCCCAGTTGAACAGCGAGATGATCTCTCGCATGTAGATCGGCACAGATGCTGGCGACAGGGACTTTAACATCTCGTCCGCGAACACGGTCAGCATCACATCCGGAAGGCCGTCATCCCGCACGACCTGGTACTGATGAGCTAGAGATGGAGTAGCGATCAGCTTGAGCACCGCGTCTTCTCCCAGCGACCCATCCCCATCACATCGTCTCGTCACCGCAAGCAGCGTCAGAGACGAAATGACGATGATTGGTCGTTCAGAACGTGATCAGTTGGGATAACCCTGGTGCATATTAAGCGTCGCCCTATAGGAAAAGTCGGCATTTACAATACTTTTCACCAACAATTAACAAGGTCCCTTATCGTGACAACATGTCCGCCATGCAATGGCGTGAGTGGACGGCCGCGGACATCCCGCTGCTTGGGGAGAAACAGACGGCTCGCCTGGCGGTATGCAGCCGAATCAAAAAGCAGATCTTCCATTTCATCCAACGGAATTCCTGTATTCGTCAGTGCGGCTGGTCCAGAAGGCGGAACCTCGTAGCAGCCTGACGGTTCGCTGCTCAGGACCTGCAAATCCGTTTTCGACGACAGCGTCTCTAACCGGCGCACGGCGTCTAGCAGCGCGGAATCTCGCACGTGCTGGTGTCGGTTACGCCGCACGCCCAACACGGCAACTTGCTTGTACTGGACGCTCGAAGGTTCCGTGAGCTTGGACACTGAGAGATCGGTAAAGTGCTCGCTCAAAATCCGCGCACAGCCTTTCAATTGGGGTTGCGGAATAACAAATATCAGGACACCACCGCACTTCATCCAACGATGGGTATGCTCTAGAAAAACAAGCTCCAGCCTTTGATTATTGGTTTGCCCCACTTCGAGGTCATACGGTGGATTGAGATAGAGGAGGGAGAATGCCTCCGCCGGGCAGCGCACATCCATGGTGTTGGCTTGCAGAGTTTTGATTCCCAGATTTCTTGCTTGCTCAGCGCGGTTGGCGTCAATTTCAATGCCATAGCGAGAGGCTTGTGATCCTTTGAGTAAATTCGTGAACGCCACGCCGTCTCCCACGCACGGATCCAGGGCCGAGAACTCCGAAGAGAATGACAGCCACGCTCTGAGCCGCTCAGCTTCGGCTATCGGGAGTGGGAAAAAGCCTAGTTTGATCTTGCCATGAGCACGCACCTGAACCCTCCTTCCTTGCTCGCCGCTAATATTCAGTTGGGAGCAGCAACGTGGTCACCGAGCGATCCCCTTCGGTAATGATCCAGAGCTTTTCTGCGTCCGTGATCTGATAACTGCTCATCAGGCGGAACCCGTATTTGAGGCTCAGTTTGTTTTCAGCCTTATCGTCCTGGCAAACATCGCCCCAATCACCACGAAGATGGCGGGAAAGAAATTCCAACGGCGTCTTGGCCTCCTCCAAGAGTGCGAGGGCGCCGGGTGTGGCAACGATTTGACCTGCGGGAAACAGTGGAATAGTGGGTAGAGAATTCATTTCAGCTCCTGTTCAAGACTTGAACGCTATCGATGGAGGGTGGCGAAGAGCCGTCTCCCGGCGCTGCCAGAGACATCAGCGCCGAGCACGCGGAGTTCATGGGGAGCGAAGCGGATCGCCCTGACATGGTCAACAGGGCGAGCGAAAGCTAAGGCTTGCTGTAGGCGGAGCCTTCCAGATCGACGACGATTCGCTTGAGGGTTTCGAGATTGTCGACGCGTTCAATCGACTTAAGCCCGAGTGCCTTGAGAATGGGGATCAGGGCTTCAGGGCCGGTCTTGTCGAGCGCGGCTTCGAGACGTCTTAGGCCCCGTTCCGCAGCCCGCATGTGCTCCAGCACCCTTTGCCGTCCTCGATCTCGCGCGGGCTCCAGACCTTCGCCAGATCGCGCAACAGTCCGCGGTAGAGTCCCCGGCCCAACTGTTCCGCCATGCTCTCGATTTCGGCAACAACCGATTCGGCGTGCGAATGGCTGTCGTTTGCTCTCGCGCCATTGGTCGTGGAGTTCGATGGAATGCAACCATTCGGCCGCAGACCTTGAGCCCAGGCATCTCTGCTCTCGTGAGAATCTGGCCGTACATCCAGCGCTGTGGTCTGATTTGTGACAGCCAGTCGGCTGCCGTTGGGATCCGACCCAGATCCTCCTTCACGTGCTGTTCCCCCAGGTACCGGACTGGAACCTGCTTCCCCTCGCTATTCTTGATGGCGACTCCGAAGATTCTCTCCGCCAGGAAAATCCCTTCAGTGTGGTGGCGGAGCGCACGATGGCGGAAGTCGCCTAGGAACGATTTCGATTCGTCGAACCAGTTATGAATGGTTAAGTAGTCCTCGGGCCTGCCGCCAAATTTGTGGGCGCTGCTCTCAGCAGGTTTAAGAGGATGAGCCATAGCTACACCTCATACGTGGAGGTCGCGTAATCCTCGAACCGATCGTTGCGCTCGACAGTCAGCTTGCGGGAGGTCACGTCGAGGATTACATCTCCGAACCCGCCACAATCGTTCTCGTAGCCAAAGGGCACCAGGGTTTCAAAGTGTTCTTGCAGAAGCGAAACGTCATGGTCGACGGCTTCTTGCTCTGCGTATGCGTAATATTCGCTGTCGAAACACTTCACCTCCGCGGTGGCGCCATCGTCCCCATATCCATCAAAATGAACCGCCACAAAAGTCACGCCTGCTTTCGCAAGCTTGTCGCATTCGGCAAGAATGGCGGCTTTCGCAATCTCCTCCTGTGGGCTTAGGGCACCTTTCTTGCCACCTGCATTGTTTTCCATGATTCTTCCTCCGCTGCTTAATTTCCTCAGAGTCGTTCACTGCTTGTTTCTGACGCGGACCGTCAATTCCTGCCTGCCGTACTTGCACTCAGCTAGGGTCGATATTTTAAGGTGGTGCATTTTCGTCGACTCCGCGTTGTTCGTCGGGGTGGGTGAGCGTTCGAACCACAATTCCCTTCCCTTCTGTGGCCCTTCTGTTCGCGATCCGGATGTAAAGATTAATGACGTGCAGAGATTCACACCCTTCACAATTTCCATGCTGTGGCCGTCCATCCCGCCCTGGGTCATAGCGAGGGTGCAAGATACATTTGCCGTCGAAACGAAAGCGGATTCTGAGTGACATCGCGCACCTCACAATCACCGTAAGAACAGCTTTTTCCATTGATCGCCTGAGCGACGAGTTCGCCAAGTGAATCTGCAGCGGATGTTTCCCTCACGGCGACGAACGAGCAAAACCCGTTCACCGGTATGGGCCGCTCATCTTCAATTCCGTAGCCGCGCTCGATATGTTGTTGTTTGCGTTTCTCAAACAGGTCGGCCCTCGTGGTCACACGAATCCTCATGACAATCCTCATTTCTGATTAGTTGGTTCAGGTCAACGCGCGAGGTGGGGTTCCGAACTAAGCAATCGCGCGTTCGGAAACAATATGGGTGGGTGCGCGAGTCGGTTCTGACTTAGGCCGTATCGGAAATGGGTGGTGAACCTGCTCTCGGCTTTGGCGGAATTGAAGCTGGGGACTTTTCCCGGACAGAGACGAACTGTTCTCTCGTGCACCGGTTGCGCAATCGGGTGACGTAACGTTGATTGTGTAAAAGGCGAGAGGGTGTAAGTTGGCTTTGCCTGACAAGCGAAAGCCGTTCCTGAAAAGGAGACCGAAAGTTTGCCACCCTCATCGACAGTGCTGGATCACTATGTACGTTTCTTGTATCACGTCGGCGACCAGTCGCTCCCCGATGCTTTTATCCGGATCGCGAAGCGGCTAACGGTGGGCGATGCCAAGAAGATGTTGGCCAAAAGCAACACTGTTTTCATGTTGGAGGTCCTTCTCCAGCGCCACGTTTATGCAAAACCCTTAGAGCTGAAAAGCAATTCCGAGCTTCGGGACGCGGTGCTATTCCTGCTTGACCTGTTCGTTGAGAACGGATCATCTGCGTCCTTCCGGATGCGAGACGACTTTGTTACTCCGATATCTATCGGGTGAGCACCGCGTCTCTAAGGCCGGGTAAGGGTGGGATCTGGTGCCAGCGGAGAGATTCGAACTCTCACACACCTGTTTCTAAGACAGGCTGCTATTCCAATTCGCAGACGCTGGCACTCTGGTGCACAGGGAAGGATTTGAACCTCCGCGTCCCACGCAGGGAAACCGGGTTACCGCCGGTCAGTTTCAGCCGGGCTCACGCACCTGTACAAACTTGGCGGAAGGTAGACGAATCGAACGCCCATCGCTCATCACGATGCCCCGGTTTTCAGGACCAGTTGCCGGCCATTCAGCAGTACCTTCCGCATGGCGGAGAGTACGGGAGTCGAACCCGTTAGCCTCTTGCGAGAACCTGGTTCAACAGAAGACGATTAGCAGACTCGCTGCCTTACCGTCCGGCCCACTCTCCGTTGAATTCTCAAAGAACAAGGGAATTCTGGTAGGCCCGGTTGGATTTGAACCCACAAAAGGCTGCTCTTGAGGCAGCTACGTATGCCAGTTCCGTCACGGGCCTGAAGCTAGAAATTGTGCAGGAGTTAATAACTCAGTCGGGATCGACGGAGTCGTAATGACGATCGAAATTGAAGCAGGCGCTTCACAACGTGAATATAGCACGAAATGGCGGGCGTTGCGCGTCGCAATGCATTTAGCCACTCAGAGAATGTACTGCCCTGAATCGAGCCAGGCTGTCCGCTCATCGAAGTTATGGAGCAAGGAGTTGGATCGACAATGACAAAAATGAGGAAGCTCGAAGAGCAAGTAGGGGCATGGCCGCATGTATCGGTTCATCCACATCGCTTCGGCGGGCGGGAGTTCCGCTTCGGAAACGCCGAACTCGGACATGTGCATGTCGGCGGTACAGTTGACATTCCGTTCCCCCGCAGCGTTCGCGATGCGCTCCTGGCGGAAGGCCTTGCGGAAGAGCACCGCTGGGTCCCCAATTCAGGGTGGACTACGTTTCACGTCCGGGATGAAGGAGACCTCCAGCACGCTCTGTGGCTCATGCGCTTGTCATACCTGCGCTACGCACTCAAGACGGCCAGCGACTCTCGCGGGATGATGGAGCACGAGAGCGAGGTACTCGGCCTGAGTCCCCATCTCACATCCCTGCTCCAACAGCATCTGCCCACAAAGGCGGAATCCGTCACTGCTGATCCATTGACGGCCTAACTAAAGGTCGGATTATCTTGAACGTGGTGCCACGTCGTGCTTCAGCGCAATTCTGAACCGTAGAAATGCGCCGTTTAAAGAATGGCAGGGGTATCTCGAAAACTCGTGTCTCACCAGCCTCGAACTCAAATTCCTTTCCACACTCCGGCACCGGGCAACTCGCTCGGAATTTTTCACGCCCAGTCCAGCCTCAGATGGCTGTCTGACGACCACCCAAGTCCCGCACTTCGGGCAGGTGACGCACGAGCACGCGATGCGATCCGCCATTCCATGATTATATTGGGCGTGGAACAGAACCACCGTAGACGGCATTGGCGCTAATTCCGACTCCTTTAGGTTGGGGAATTTTGTGGCCGTACGCACTTTAGGTGGTGGACGGTGTCAGGTCCTTTGCGGTCCGTAGCGGTAAGGAGCCAAAACAAACCGCTACAGAGGGTTACTGGCGACGACGGTTTTGCTCACATCGAGCACCGGAGACAGGTGCTGAGACCGTTTGACTCAAACCCGTTCTCGGGCTAAACAGAACCTCATACCAGCCCGGCTCTGAATCGACGAGGCAGGATCCGCTGTCGCGGCCACCGAGTGCGCACACGGGAGAAAAAGCTGAACGTCGGAGACGAGTGCGGCAAATCACAGGGACGCTGCTAGGACATATTCTCGCTCCCTGGAAGGAGGCGCACTATGGCATTGCACGAAGCGATGCCGCCCGACTCTGTCCTTGGTCCCATCGAACCTCTCCTCGACGTCACGAGGGCTGCCCACCTGCTGGGCATTTCGGTCAAGACCTTGCGCGACTGGATTCAGGGCCGTAGGATCGACTACGTGAAAGTCGGCACCCGAGTCATGATCCAGCCGGAAACCATCCGCCAGTTTGTGAACTCGAACACCCGACGCGCGGCAGGCTGATGAAAGTATTCAAACGACCCGGAAGCTCATACTACGCTTACAAGTTCCAGTACCGAGGCCGGGAATACTATCGTTCGACGGGCACGGAAAACCGGCGCGAGGCCGAATCGATCGCGGCCGCGGCGCGGGCGCGCATCATTCGCCAGGAGGCTGGACTCGAAGAACCGGAGCCGCCGCCAAAAGCCCTTCCCCCTGAAGAGCCACACAAACCCATTCCGACGCTCGCCGAGTTTCAAACCACGTTTGACGAGTGGGTCGGAACCGCCAAGGCGGAACAGAAGGGCACGGTCAAGTTTTACCGGGAAAGCTATCAGAGGCTCCTCGACTACCGGCCCTGGTCCCACCTCACGCTCGCAGAAATCGAGGAGCCGGAAATCGAAGCCTTCAAGACCTGGGCCCTGAAGCATGCCGGCCGCCGGCGGAATGGAAAAGGCACGCCGGTCTCGAAGACCACGGTGAATCGTTACCTCGCCACCCTGCGCAAGGCCCTCCGTTACGCCCATCGCAAGCTCAAGATCATCGACAAGGTGCCGGTGATCGAGCAGTACACCCGGGATGAAGGAGCGGAGCGCGAAACCGATTACGTCTTCAGCCCCCGCGAGTACATCGACTGGATCGGGACGGCCGCTGAGCCGTTGCGCTCGGCCTCGATTTTCGCGCGCCACTCCGGCATCTGCCGGAACGAGATGCTGAAGCTGATGAAGGACTGCGTGCGCTTCGATCCAGCGCGTCAGGGCAATGGGAAGGCTTCGGGCGAGCTCACCATCAAGCGCGGTTTGAAGCGGCGGGCGCGAAAACGGAAGCTGGTCATTGATCGCGAGATCAAGACAGTACTCGAGCGGCTCATGGCGCAGTCAGACTGCGAGTACGTGTTCACGAGCCCGCAGGATCCGGCGAAACCGCTAGGGCCCTGGGTGCTCGAAGAGCAGATGGCGCAGCTGCGCAAAAAGATCAAGACGCACGCGGACGCGGGCCTGCATGCACTGCGGCACACGTTTCTGACCGAGGCCGGGGAATACACCGACCCCTTTACGTTGCAGTACGTAGCGGGACACGATAACATTAAGACCACGATGCGCTACGTGCACCCACGCGAAGAGGCGGTAGAGAAACTGTTTGTGCGGCTCGGGAATCTGGAGCGGCCGGAGGGGCGGGTAGAATGCAAAAGGTCGGTGCAAAATCCGGTGCAGTCGGAGAGGCCCTCAGAGACCGATTTAGCTAAGTTATTGATTCCAAGTAATTTAATACCTGCGGAAGTGGTGGAACTGGCAGACACACCATCTTGAGGGGGTGGCGCCGAAAGGCGTGGGGGTTCAAATCCCCCCTTCCGCACCATGGCGATCATCTAATTGATTGAGTCGAAATTTGCTGACGATTGCCAGTTTTGCCGATTGGCAATTGACCACTGGAAATCGAAAAAATGATCATCTTAATTACGCTGATTCATATATTTGTTTGTTTCTTTCTGATTATCGTTGTGCTGTTGCAAAGCGGAAAGAGCGGGGATATCGCCGCCGCATTCGGCGGAATGGGCAGCCAGACGGCTTTCGGTCCACGCGGCGCGGCCA
>DATEPX010000130.1:0-56654 GCA_035272945.1 Terriglobales bacterium | reverse complement strand
GAGTGGCAGTCAGAAAGGCCGGGTTACGAGCCAAGCCAAGGACACTGGCGCGCTCCGGAGTCTCGCCCAAGGTATCAAAGTGGCCGCGCTCCGGTTCCGGCATGAACAACATGACGGTAGCGAGCAGAAATCCGGGGCCTGCGGCAACGTAGAAAGGAGCGCGCCAGCCAAAGCGAGTTCCGAAGTAGCCACCTACCAGGTAGCCAAGGGCGAAGCCGACCGGAATCGCGAGATAGAAGACTCCCAAAACGCGGCCACGCTTGGATTCAGAAAACAGGTCAGCCACGAAGGTCGGCGAGATGGTTACGAAACTCGCCTCGCCGACACCGACCAAAGTATGCCGGATTAGCAATGAGTCGTACGTGTGCACAAAGGCGGTCAGCAGGGTTACTCCGCTCCACGCGAATGCGCCCAGCGCGATGATGAGCCGGCGCGAATAGCGGTCGGCCAGCGGTCCCATGACCGGGGCAGCAAGGGTATAGAAGATGAGAAAGACGGTCGTGAGGCGGCCGATCTGAGCGTCACTGACGTGAAATTCGTTCTGGATTAACGGCTGAACGGCATTCAATACGGAGCGGTCGATGTAGTTAAGCAGATTCAGCGCCGTCAGAACTACCAGCGCCATGCGCGGATAGAGGCGAGTAGAGGACACGCGGGAGGGACTATAGCATGCTCGGATTCAGCGCTTGCGCCACCATCCGGAGATACATCACTTCTTGGGTCTGGGCCACTTCGCCACTACTACCGTTGAAATGCCGCCGCGTGGGCGAAATTCGCCTTTCACCTCGGCCCAGACTGGTTTGGCGCAGCGCACCACATCATCCAGGACGCGGTTCACGATATTTTCCTGGAAGATCCCCAGGTTCCGATAGAACTGCAAGTATTCCTTTAGAGACTTCAGTTCCAAACATTGCTTGTGCGGCCTGTAGCGGATAGTGATGGTGCCGAAGTCGGGCAGTCCGGTTTTGGGACATACGGAGGTGAACTCCGGATCGTCAACTACGATCTCGTATCCGGGAAACTGATTGGGCCAGGTTTCTATTTCGGGGAAACGCGCGTCCAGTCCTGCTTTCGCGTGCTCCGTCGTATAGCGCGGCGATTTCACCATGTTTCCATTGTAATCATGACAGGTATTTGCACCTCCAGGAGTGCGGAAATTTTCGGTCCAGGAATCGTGCTGATGCATCCAACTAGAAGGACGTAATCAAGTTAGTAGTGCCCACCGCTGCGCATACGGTGTTAACTTAAACAGTGGGGATTGAGGCCAAGGGCAACTTTGCCAAGAGAATATTCCAGCTTCTTTGCGCGGAACCGGTGGTGGATGATAGCTGCCGCCATTGTTGCCGCGGTGGTCTTGCTAGCCGCCTTCAACTCCATGCGGGGCGACATCATCCCGGTGCGCGCGGCCCGGGTGGTGCGCGGTAATATCCGTAGCCTGATTTCCACGAACGGAAAGATCGAGCCCATCCAGCATTTCGAAGCTCACTCCCCAGTTGCTGCCACGATCAAGCGCACCCTCGTAAAGGAAGGTCAACAGGTCAAGCGCGGGCAGCTGTTGATGCAGCTCGATGACGCCGAGGCTCACTCTGCCGCCGCCAAAGCTATTGCGCAACTTCGTGGCGCCCAGGCCGACATCCATGCCGTAACCCATGGGGGGACACGCGAGGAAGTGCTGACGACGGACGCACAACTCGTCAAAGCTCGGGCTGATCGCGACAATGCCAAACGCAACCTGGATGCCGTGCAGCGATTGCAAAAAGACGGGGCTGCCTCGGCCGGCGAGGTGCGTGCTGCCGAGGCTGAATACAATACGGCGCAGGCCAATGTAAATCTGCTGGAACAGAAACTGAAAGCTCGTTACTCTCAGCCGGAAGTCGCCAAGGTGGAAGCCCTGCAGAGCGAGGCCCAGGCGGCCTACGATGCCGCCCAGGATATCCTCAACAAGTCCAACATCCGGGCGCCGTTTGACGGCATCGTCTATGCCATACCAGTGCAGCAGGGCAACTACGTCTCGCCGGGACAGTTGCTGCTCCAGGAGGCGGACCTCTCCAAAGTCAGGCTACGCGCCTTCGTCGACGAACCCGATGTAGGACGTCTCACGCCAGGCCAGAAGATCGAAGTGAAGTGGGACGGCCTACCAGGCCGCATTTGGCAAGGTTCGCTCACCACGGTACCTTCCACGATCGAGCTTTTCGGCACACGCAACGTCGGCGAAATCACGACTGAGTTGGACAACTCCGATTTCAAGCTACTGCCGAATACCAACGTTACGGTAGAGGTGATTACTGCCGAGCACGAGAACGTGCTCATTGCTCCTCGGGAGGCCGTTCGTATGGACGCCAGCAAGCCCTACGTCTACCGCATTGCGGACGACGAGCTGCACCGCCGCGAGGTGCAGACTTCGCTTTCTAATCTCACGCAGGTGGAGGTCACGGGCGGTTTGAATGACAAGGATCTTCTGGCATTGGGTCCGCTTAATAACAAGCCCATGCGCGATGGGCAACCCGTGAAAGTGGTTTATTAACGATGTGGTCTGTTGTGAAATCCGTCGCTTTAGGTATTTTGTTCGCTCTGCTGTTGCCTGCAACCGAGGCTGCCGCGTCGCCCCGCGATCTGTTGGCGGCGGGCCGCGTGGATGACGCTATCGCGTCGCTGCAGGCCCAACTGAAGTCTTCTCCTAATGATGCGGCTTCCTACAACTATCTTTGCCGCGCCTATTTCGCGCTGGCGGACTGGGACCACGCCGTTGCCGCTTGCGAGAAATCCGTGGCGCTGGCACCGGACAGTAGTGACTACCATCTCTGGCTGGGACGCGCTTACGGCGAAAAAGCTGACCGGGTCAATCCTTTCTCTGCCGCAAGCCTGGCAGGTAAGGTGCGACGTGAGTTCGAACGCGCTGTTCAGTTGAATCCAAGAAGTGTAGAGGCGAGAGCCGATCTCGCCGAATTCTATCTGGATGCGCCAGGGATCGTCGGCGGGGGACAGGATAAAGCCCGCGCACAAGCCGCCGCGCTTGGTTCGCTTTCGCAAGCTAAGGCTCACTACGTTAACGGGCGAATCGCCGAGAAGAACAAGGACCGGGTCGCTGCGGAGAAGGAATACCGCGCTGCTATCGAGGACAGTAAAGGCAATGCCAACGACTGGCTGAACTTGGCGCTCTTCTACAAGCACATAAACCAGTTTGAGAACATGGAGCAGGCCCTGGAGCAGGCTGCCAACGCGCGCACCGCGCAGAACGAAGTCCTGGTCGAATGCGCGGAGATCCTGCTGCGTACGAATCGCAATGCGCGCACCGCCGCCCAATTTGTGCGTCGCTACTTTACGTCCAACTCCGCGACCGAAAAGTCTCCCCTGTTTAAGGCGCACTATGTCCTGGGGACCGCGCTCGAGAAGCAAGGCGACAGACAGGGCGCCGCCCGGGAGTACACCGCCGCCCTGGCACTCGCCAGCGGTTTTTCCAGCGCCCGGCAGGCGCTTCAGCGCGTCAGCCGTTAGAACGCCTCGACCGCTTCGCCTTTGTAGCGATAATTTGTAGCGATAAGTAGATTCCCGATTCTATTTTGATCATCTTGCTTTGAGGTGAACCTGATGAGGCTCGTTCTCTGTCGCATTCTCCACGCTGGTTACGGTTTGTCACTCATAGCATTGATAGCAACCTGTGCTGCTGCGCAGACCATCACGTTGCGCCGCGCTGTGGAACTCACCCTCAGCCACAGCGGGGTAACGGGAATGGCCGACCCGGACCAGGCACGCGCTTACGCCGCGTACCGTGAGGCTCGCAGCGCGTATTTGCCGCGCCTGGTTATGGGATCGGGAATCGGGGGAAGCTACGGTTTCCCGCTGAGCCTGGAAAATGCTGCCCCTTCCCTCTTCAATGTCACGTCGCAACAGGTGCTGTTCAGTCCGGCGCAGAAGTCCTTTGTGCGCTCCGCGAACTCCGGCTATCAATCTGCCAAATGGCAAGGGCAGGATCAGCGTGATGCGCTGATTCAGGATGCCGTGCTCACTTACGTCGAGCTGAACAAATGGAATCAGGAACTCGATCTGCTGAAGGCGGAACTGGGCAACAATCAGAAGATGGAACATGTCGAGCAGGAACGTATTCAAGCAGGAGTGGATAAACCGGTGGAACTGAATAAGGTCAAACTGGCCACGGCACGGGTGCGCATGCGCATGGCCGAAGCCCAAGGTTCAGCGGATGTAATGCGCCTGCATTTGGCGCAGCTTACCGGATTGCCCGTGGAAGAGCTGGCAACGGATCCTAACTCGATCCCTTCTCTTCCCGAGTTCAAGCAGGATGAGGATCTCGCCCGCAAGGCGATGCAGGTAAATCCTGCGGTCAAGGCCGCCGAGCAGCAGGCAGTCGCCAAGCGGTTCAACGCGGAGGGAGAATACAAATCATTGCTGCCGTCGGTGGACTTTGCCGCCCAATATGCTCTGCTGGCGAACTTCAACAACTACGACGTGTACATCAGGAATTTCCAGCATCACAACGCGACCGGCGGTCTGGTCTTCCGGCTTCCCTTCTTTGATCCGGTGCAGCGAGCCCGCGCCGCCGAGGCCAAGGCAGAAGCGATCCGCAGTGGCAGACAAGCAGAAGAGGCAAAACAGAAAGTCTCATTAGAAACTCTGCGCTTGCAGCGCATAGTGCAGCAACTGGCAACATCGGTAGAAGTCGCCCAGCTAGAGTACGACCTGGCGCAATCGGAGTTGCAGGCTGCTCAAGTTCGAGTACAGGCTGAGACCGGGACGCTGCGCGAAGAGCAAGACGCACGCGGCAAGGTGGAACAGACTTACAACGCTCTGATCGACGCCAACCTGGCGCTCGACAAGGCGAGAGTGCAGCTGCTTCGCAACACGGGCGAGCTGGAGCAATGGGCGCTCAGAGGAAAGTAGCACCGAGTACCCGGTACCTGGAAAAGACGCGCGGCGGGGATACTCGGTACTGGCTACTCGGTGTTACCTACGCTCCCGCCCACTGCCCTTATCCGCCTTCCACCCCCTAAAAGTGCGCGTTCGGCGTAAAGAGGCGGTCGCAATCGGCTGTGTGTCTTATACTTAAGTTCATCCCGGCGAAAGTGTACCCAAGAGCATAACGGGGTAAGTTCCGCAGTCTGAGGGCGGGTGTTACTATAGCCCGATATCTTATATGCCATTGAAAACACTGTTTCTGAATCCTCCGTCCTTCGAGAATTTCGACGGAGGAGCTGGTTCACGTTGGCCAGCTACCCGCGAAATTGAGTCCTACTGGTATCCCGTGTGGCTGGCTTATCCGACGGGAATGCTGGAGGGAGCCCGGCTTTTGGACGCTCCGCCGCACTACATCTCGGCGGAGGAAACAATCAACATCGCGAAAGGGTACGAGTTCCTGGTGCTGTTCACCAGTACACCGGGGTTCCCCGGTGATATCCAGCTCGCCCAGGCGATAAAAAAAGCTAACCCTGGGATCAGGATTGCCTTTGTTGGGCCGCATGTCAGCGTGCTTCCAGAGAAGTCTTTGCGGGATTGTTCGGCCATCGATTTCGTTTGCCGCAAGGAATTTGACTACGCGGTCGTTGACTACGCGATTGGCAAGCCGCTGGATGAGATCCTGGGTGTCTCCTATCGAGAGGACGGCAAGGTCGTCCATAATCCCGATGCTCCCCAAGTCCAGGATCTGGACGCCTTGCCGCATGTGACCGACGTTTACAAGCGCGACCTTGACGTCACGCGCTACAACGTTCCATTCCTGCTGAATCCCTATGTTTCGCTCTATACGACGCGTGGCTGTCCGGCTCAGTGTACATTCTGCCTGTGGCCACAGACTCTGAGCGGACATCCTTGGCGAAAGCGTTCCACTGATGACGTGGCGCGCGAGATGGCGAAGGCCAAGGAACACTGGCCAAATGTAAAAGAGTTCTTTTTCGACGACGATACTTTCAACATCCAGAAAGCGCGAACGATCGAGCTGTGTGCCAAGTTGAAGCCGCTGAACCTGACCTGGTCATGCACTTCGCGCGTTACCACGGACTACGAAACGCTGAAGGCCATGAAGGATGCGGGCTGCCGGTTACTCATCGTAGGCTTCGAGTCCGGCGATCCGCAGATTCTCAAAAATATCAAGAAAGGTGCGACCGTCGAGCGGGCCCGCCAGTTTACCAAGGACTGCCACAAGCTCGGACTGGTGATCCATGGTGATTTCATCCTTGGCTTGCCCGGGGAAACTCGCCAGACCATCAACAACACCATCGCCTTTGCCAAGGAACTCGATGTCGATACCATTCAGGTTTCGGTTGCGCATGCGTACCCTGGCACCGAGCTTTATGACTACGCTATGAAGAATGGCTTCATGGTCAGCAGTGGCAAGATGGTCGACGAGGGCGGGCATCAACTGGCGCATATCCAGTACCCGGGTCTGCCGGCCGACGAGATCCTGGGTTCGGTCCACCGCTTCTACGATGAGTACTATTTCCGCCCGAAGGCCGTGTTCCGGATCCTGAAGAAAGCTGCTTTTGACGGCGACGAGCGCAAGCGTCTCTACAAAGAAGCCAAGACGTTCCTCAAGGTGCGCTCGATGCGCAACAAGTTGGTCAAAGAGAAGGCCAAGGTCGCAGCCGAGGCTCCCGAACCGGCCGAACCCGTCAACGCTTAGGGAGCCATGTGACCCTTCGCAAGTACTTGGTGCTGGCTGGCGTAACCCTCTTCTCCGCTATGGGTGATTCCCTGCTTTCTCGCGGCATGAAGGAAGTAGGCAACATCTCCATCGGAAACGCCCAGCACCTCGTCCTGGCCATACTCAACCCCTGGGTCGCGCTCGGCATTCTTTTCTTGCTGACGTTCTTCGCTTGCTATATGACCGCGCTCTCCTGGGCTGATCTGACTTATGTTCTGCCCGCGACTTCAGTCGGCTACGTTCTGCTGGCATTCATTGCGAAGTACCAGTTGCACGAACACATCAATACCGCCCGCTGGGTAGGCATTGTATCGATCACAATTGGTGTGGGTTTTGTTGCCGGCGGTCCAGAACTGACTAAGCATCATCATCATGAGCAGTCTCCGCAACCGAAAGAAGAGTGCGAACCCGAGACAGTTTCGAGTGGGGGACGGGCATGAAAGAGCTATATACATGGTGCTCGGTCTTCGCTGTCGTGCTGGCCTCCACGTCGGGTGATGTTCTCCTCTCGAGTGCCATGAAACAGGTCGGGGACGTCGGCGAGTTACGACGGCGCTGCGGAATTCTGGTGGTAATCGGACGCGTACTCGGTACCCGTACTTTTCTCCTTGGCCTCTGCTGCATGGCGGTTGCCTTCTACAGCCTATTGTTCGCCTTGTCGTGGAATGACGTTAGCTTGGTGGGTCCAGCGGCCGCTTCCCTTACCTTTGTGGCGAACGCGTTCGGGGCACGTATCTTTCTCAAAGAGAGAGTCGACGGGCGGCGCTGGATGGCGGCCGTGTTTGTAGCCGCTGGAGTCTTGCTGCTAGCCGCATAACCGACAACTGACCACTCTGTCCATTATTCACTCTCTAAGCGGCCCCTATCAGGCTCCGGCGCTCGCTCCGACGCGCTTCAACTCGCCCCACTTCAGGTCCCCACGCAGGTACTGCCACAAACCCTGCAGGCGCCAGATCATGGTCAGCTGCCGGTACGGGAAATGTTCAACCAGGCAGTAGAGAAGGAGGCGAGCGACTTCTCGCCAATCGCTGTAACGGCGGTAAGTCATCTCTTCCAGCAGGACTGAACCGATGGAGATCAGGGTGGCGAAAGCGTATCCGAATATGAGAAACAACAGCAGGAACTGATGGCTCAGCAAGCCAAGGATCGCGGCCACCAGGATGCTCGCATAGCCTACGAACTCCACGAGGGGAGCGAATAATTCAAATAGCCACATGTAAGGAAGAATCAGGGAACCGACGCGGCCGTAGTGCGGGTTGAAGAGCATGTCGCGGTTGGGCCATAGCGCATCCAGCAGCCCTTTATGCCAACGCGCACGTTGGCGCGCCAACGATCTAATGTCGGACGGCACTTCCGTCCAGCAGGTCGGATCGGGAATAAAGCTGATGTGATAGTCCTGATTTTTCTCCTGCAAGTAGCGATGCAGGCGCACTACGAGGTCAAAGTCCTCCCCAATCGCGTGGGCACGAAAACCACCCACCTTTTTGATCAGGTCCTTGCGGAAGATTCCGAAGGCGCCGGAGATGATTGGCAACGCGTTGAAATGCGCCCACGCTTCCCGGCCGATCAGGAACGCACGCAGGTATTCGATTACCTGCAGAACCTCGATCCCACGTCTTGGAAGGCGGACCTCCCGGAGTTCTCCGTGCTCGACCTGGCAGCCGTTGAGTACGCGCACAATACCACCGACTGCCACCACGCGGCTCGGGTCGGAGAAGATGCCCGCCATAATACGGAGCAGCGATTCCTTCTCCAGAATGCAATCCGCGTCGACCACGCAAACATACGGGCTGGTAGCAAGGTTCAGCCCCGCATTGATAGCGTCGGCCTTACTTCCCGCAGAATCCTTGTCCAGAACGAGCAGGCGAGGCTCGGTCCAGCTGGTGTAGATTGTCCTCACCGGAGCACTCGGAACATCCGGAATGTACAGAAGCCGGGCAGGACGCAATTCGAAGGCCCGCTTCAGCTCTTCCAGCGTGTTGTCGCGCGAGCCATCGTTGACCACCACCACCTCCATCTCCGGGTAGTCGAGGGTCAGCAGTGAGCGGATACTGTCTACGATAGAGTTTTGCTCGTTATGCGCCGGGACCACTATCGTAATGGGCGGTGTAAACGGCGAGTTCTTCAGACGTTCCAAACGCAAACTACCCAGCCGGTGACGATGCAAGGTGTTCTTGGTGAGTGCAGTTACCAGCAGCCCCAGGTAAATGAGATTGGAAACAAGGTAATAGACGAATAGCGTGTTGTTCGCCAGATCGAGAATTCGGCGCATCAGCGGCTCCCTGCAGCAGCTGCAGAGACCAAGGCTGCTTCCACGCGCTTCCTGCCGGCATTCAGAGCGTCCAGCAGGACGTTTCCCGCCGAGGAGTCGCTGCCCGATTCTGGTAGAGCCGCAATCACTCTTTCTATCGCTCCCGAACGCTCCAGTTCCGAGACGAACGCTTGCAGGGCGTAACTGTCTCGCGTGTCGACCACCTGCTCAAGCACGTCCTCGAGCTGCGGGCCAAGCCGAGCCAATGCCCATGCCGCCCGCTGTCGCACGTAGCGGTTCCTGTCGCACAGCGCCCGGATCAGCGGCCTCACTCGTCCTTGGTGTCGCATCGATCCTAGAGCGACCACTGCCCGCAACCGCACAAACCACTCGTCGTCGCAGACCAGGACGGTTAAGGCCGGCAGAGCGATGGAGGGCGGCGCTGCGGCCAGGGCTCGCGCTGCCGAGGCGCGTACTTCCGCCAGCGGGTCGGCGGCAAGGATCATCAATTCGTCGCCCAGTTCCGCGTTCGCCACTTCTCCCAACACGCGGGCAATCAGCTCACGAGTTTGCCCGGTGGACTTGTTCATGTAACTGATCAGCACACCCGGTGACTTCCGACAGCAATTCGCCAGTGCGTTCTTTATGGTGTGCTCAGGCGCTTTCAATTCGTTGCCGACCAGACGATCGAGCAACGGTACAGCCGCACCAGGAAGGCCGGTGCGCCCCAGTCCGCGTACCGCTGCCACGCGTGTTTCTTCTGAAGTCGAGTCCAGGGCCTCGGCCAGCGCAGGGACCGCTTCCGGCGCGCGAGTTCTTCCTAGTGCCACCAGGGCGGTGCGCCGATTCCAGTTGCCGGAAATCCTGGCCTCTCGAATGCGCATGTCCAATAATCCGCTGTTGCGCAGACACGACAGCAATGGCTGTAATTGATCGGGAGTCGCGGTCTCGATGTTGTCCAGCAGAATGGCTTCGACGATGTCACAATCCAACGGTTTCAATCGCCATTCTTTCGCGGGGACACGTCCGGCAACAAGGTCGTCCCAAACCGAGCGCAAGGCAAAAGTGCGCGCGTTGAGCCGGCGGAAGTAGCGGGCGCGATACCAGCGGCGAGTCACGATGAAGGCGACGAGCAGGAATATGCCCAGCAGAGAAAAGAAGATGGCCTTCAGCACCATCCCGGCTACAGGACCGAGTTGAGAGACCAGCCTAAAAACGAAATCCATAGCTCAACCCGAAACTGTTCTGGGTTCGGCCCTGCGAGCGATACTGCGAGGCCATGTAGCCGCTGAGATCCTGACGACTGGTAAAACGATAGCGAATTCCACCCCCGAAAGTACGTGCCGAAAAACGGCCAATCTGGTCGACTTGCGCGAAATTTTCGCTGCCTACCGCGAAGGAAAAGTTGCCGCTCAATCGGCGGTATAGCGGAAAACCAAGCCTGCTGGATCCGGAGGGAACCCATTCGATGCTGGTGCCGGCAAAACCACTGCGCGCGCCGGTTACCGTAAGCGCCCAAGTCCAGTCCTGGGGCAAGTAATAGATCTGGGTGAGGCCCAGAGTAAGAACATGGGCTCCGCGATACCACAGCCAGCGCTGCTGGTAGGAAGCTTCCAGACCGCGCACCCAGGTGTTTTCGAACTTGAATCCGTGCCCATACTCGAAAAATGCCCCGTTGGTCGGAATAACATCGTTCTGGTTCGCGATCGCGCCACCCACGTTGAGCCAGTCTTTGTGGCTGAAACGGAATGCCGAGCTGGCGAAAAACTTGCCCGGATTCTCCCCGAATCTCTGGTAGAAATTTGCCCCTACGAGCGTGGACCAGCGGGGACTCCAGCGGGAACCGAGAGTCAGGGCTTGCGCTTGCGCTGTATCGGTGTAATTAAACGTGTCGACATCGATGCCGAGACGTAATTCGTGGTGAGTCTCCTCTGCCAGTCCGGCCAGTCCGGTCTTGGCTTCTTTATTCTCAGGGTCAAAGACCAGTACTTGTCGAAAGTCGTTCTTGGCTTCGGTGGTTCGTCCCAGGGCACGTAGAACTCGAGCGCGGCGCACCAGGACCTCGGCCCGCTGCGGCGCCAGACTTGATGCACGATTCAGAATGCGAAGCGCATCCTGGGGTCGTCCCTGCCATAGCAGCACGTCCGAAAGCGAGGTCATGGTCTCGGTGTCATTGGGAGCTTGGTCGAGCACGTTGCGATATTCCGTCTCAGCTTCCGCCCATCGTCCTTTCCAGGCGAGCACACGCCCGTGCCAGGCACGAGCTTCGAGGTCCTCAGGATGGCCGGTGAGGCGCTGCTCGATGCTGGCCAGGGCGGCATCTAGTTCTTGATTCTTCACGTGCTCACGCACTCGTTGCTGCCAATCGGAAGTGGCGTCCTGGCAAACGGCGAATGTCACCGACAACAGCAGTGCGGTCATTGCGGCCCAACGCGCGAAGCGTGCTGGCCGCGTTTGGGACCAAATAGTCAATCGACACTCCACCGCGTACTTATGGGCTGCTGAAACATAGGTATCAGCCTCAGAGGGTCCCTGAGGCAATGGCGCTGAAACTTGGAGGAGTTAGCCAAATGCCAAAAGGCGCCTAGAGACTCTAGCCTAAGCTGTTGCATGAACCTTTCCAATTACCAGACAAGCCCTGACCTTTAGTAACCTTCAGTAATTTCATTACTTAGAGACTCTCGTCGTGACGATGCCGCGAACGTCAAGCGGAAAGGTGTCTGGGGCGGGGACGTTGAATCCAAGACCAAGACAGTCTTGTGCGGCAATTCTTTCAGGATGCTCTTATCGGAACAGCCGCATCAGGCCGGATGGGGGAAGGTTGGGAACCAGGTAAGTCGCATCGCTCTGCCCCGCCGCATGAGAGAGTGCCTGGGCTGCCCGGTAGCCACTGCGGACTGCGCCTTCCATGGTGGCTGGCCAATCGGTCGCGGTCCAATCCCCAGCGAGGAACACCCGTGGCCAGACCGTCGCATTGCCAGGGCGGTAGCGATCGATTCCAGGACGCGGTGAATAGGTGGCGTGCACTTCCTTGATGACCGTGGCTTTGACAAGATTTGCCGCCATCGCTGCAGGAAAGAACTCACGCGTCTCGTTCAGAGCCAAGTCGATGATTTGAGGACGAGATTCTTCGACCAGTGATTTGGAGGAGCTAACCACGAGTTCGATGTAACTGCCGGAAGCGGCCGTATGCCGCTCCCGGTCAAGCAAGCGGGATTTGTGAAACATCCACTGGATCGTGCGGTCGAGCAACACAGCATGATCAAGCTCGCTAATCTCACGATCAAACCAGAGATGAATTCCAGTGATAGGCGAAGGCTCAAATTGGGTCAGCGATTCTCGCAAGGGCTGAGCGTCCGCCACATTAGGCAGGAGCCGGTCCAATTGGTCGAACGGCACTGCTAGAAGGAGGTAGTCAAAACCAAATTCCTGCCCGTTGATCGACAGGCTGACTTGCGAGGGCTCGGCTCGAAAAGAATCTATGGCCGCGCGCAACTGCACGTCTCCATTGTGGGCACGGATGTAATTCCCCGCAGCACTATAGAGCTCGGTCAGCGGAACGCTGGGAACTCCCATGCGTCCAGCTTCAGCTGATTTGAGAAAGGATTCTCGAAAGACCTGCGCGGCGTATGGAACGGCGATGCGCTCCAGATCTTCATTGAGCGCGCTCACCAGCACGGTCTTCCAGAAGCGCTCGATGCCAAGCGCCGTTTGATGATGGCGCTTCAACCAATCTAGAAAGGATTCCTCCATGTCTCCCGGGGGTGGCGGCATAAGAGCGAGCATGGCCCGGGCAATCGCCAGTTTGTCTCGGAGGCCTAAGCAGTCGGCTGCCAAGAATGATGGGGCGGTGTGGAACGGGGCGGGCAAGAATGAAGCGCCGATCACAGAAGCTCTTCCGCCCGGCTCGAGAAAGGTGAGTCGATCGTACCAGCGAATCTTGTCGGCTACGGCCGTACGCTGATAAAACTCAATCAGGTTGGTGCAGCAGCCCAAAAGTACATGCTGGCAATTGTCGACAATTTCACCCGTCCCCGGATGTTGATAGGAAGAAGCACGGCCGCCAAGAAAGGGGCGGCGCTCAAAGAGAGTCACGCGAAAACCAGCTGCGGAGAGAGCGCATCCGGCGGCCAATCCCGCCAGTCCGCCGCCGACTACAGCCACGGTGGGTGATTCTGCCGAGCGCTGGTTCATCCGGCCAGGCGTTTCAGAAAGCCTTTAAGCAGGACCTTCAGCTTTTCCCGGGTAGTGAGGCTGACTTTCTCGCCAAAAACTTCGTATTCCCTGACGGCGATCTTTTCCAAGAGTTGCCGGTAAATCGTGGTCAGCACCCAGAGCGCAGGCTGACTGTCATGATCAATCAGCGGTATCAGCTCATCAGCCGAACGATAGTACTCACGGGCGCGATCGGCCTCCATGGCCAACAGCGGCCGGAAGCGAGCGACCTGGGGATTCCCGCGTAACTCGGTCGCGCTGAGACCGAATTTCGCCAGATCCTCGTCAGGCAGATAGACCCGGTTCATCGCTGCGTCTTCCCTCACGTCGCGGATGATGTTGGTCAACTGGAACGCCAATCCGCAGCGTTCGGCCAAAGGTTCGGCCTCCGGACTGCGATAGCCAAACACCCGGATGCAGACAAGTCCCACAACGGATGCCACGCGGTAGCAGTACTGGTAAAGATCGTCAAAAGTCTTGTAGCGAGCCGTGAGTTCGTTAGCGGCCAACCCCCGGGTTCCATCTACAGGAGTGGTGCTTTCCTGCAGATCCATGGCCGTGCCGAAGGCAAGCTGGTCCAGGAGTTCTACGGGAATCTTGAAGCGACGATGCGCATCGGATAAGGCGAGCAGCACCGGATCGTCGGTCTGCTCGCCGGTGACCACGCGGTGCATGGCATCGAGCCAGTCCGCGAGTTTCAGGCGCCGGTCGCGGAGCGAGATGCCGGGTTCATCTGCAATGTCATCGCAACGGCGCATGAAAGCGTACACGGCGCACAGAGCGGAACGTTTTCGTCGTGGAAGGACCAGGAATGCATAGTAGAAATTCTTGGCCGAACGGCGAGTAATGGTGCGGCAGACCGAATAAGCAACTGCCAGTTGCGATGGCGGAACCGCGGGCTGGAGTGGAGCTTGTTGCACGCTGGCACTCATATCAGCTTTCCCAGGGCGGCGCGGGCCAGCAGCGCCAGTTTGCGGGATTTCGAGATGGCGGGACGCTGGCCGAGCACCGCATATCCTTGGCGCTCGATAGCGTTCAGAATCTCCCGCCCGCCACGGCTGAACAATTCGATATCGATGGCGAGGGCGCGGTCCACCTTTTCAACCAGCGGCAAACCCTGCCGGAACCATTCCCGGGCACGTTCCACTTCGAAGCGCATCATTTCCACAAACGGAGCGGTGTTCCGCTGGGTCGCAATGTCATCTTCACCGACACTGAAGCGGCGCAGGTCTTCGATGGGCAGATAAATGCGCCCTTTCGCGTAATCCACGCTGACGTCTTGCCAAAAATTCGCCAGTTGCAGAGCGGTGCAAGTGAAATCGGAAAGCTTCTGCCACTCTTGGTCGCGATAGCCGCAGACATACAGGACCAGATGCCCCACAGGGTTGGCTGAAAATCTGCAGTAGCCCAGCACATCCTCAAAGGTCGCATAGCGCGCAACCGTCTGATCCTGGCGGAATGCGGTCAGCAGATCAGAAAATTCGTGTTTGGGAATCTCAAAGGTCTGCACGGTTTCGGCGAGCGCAACAAAGACGGGATGTTTGGGCCTTCCCGCATAGCAGGCATCCAACTCAGATTGCCACTGGTCAAGAAGCGTCAAAGAGGCGGCTGGATCGCCAACTTCATCCCCCAGGTCATCCGAGATTCGGCAGTAGGAGTAGACGTTGAAGAAGTGTTGTTGCAGACGCTTGGGCAAGAACCAGGTGGCAACCGAGAAGTTCTCGTAATGGGTCCGGGCCAGACGACGGCAGTAATCGCGAGCTTCGTCTTCCGAGGGCGCGCTGTCGGGAATTGCGTATTCAGGAGGAAGGCTCCCCCAGCCGGGCAGCGCAGAACTGGTAGATTGAGTCGCGTTACTGACGATGGGTGGCATAGCGAGCGTGTCTGGCACGTGTGTCAGTGTCCGGGAATGATTGCGGTCTTGATATCGCCATTGCGATTCAGCATGAGACGCAGCACGTCATGCAAGCGAGACAAAGGGGCTTCTCCCGTGATGTAGTCGGAGCCTTTCACTTTTTTCTCGGCAATCAAGGCGAAAGCACGGCGCACCGTTTCCGGTGTGTGATGGAAGGTCGCCTTCAGCGTGATCTCGGAATAGTGCAAGCGGTTGGTATCGAGCTGCACCTTAGTGCCTGCGGCGCATCCACCGAAGAAATTCACGGTACCGCCCTTGCGCACCATGTTAACCGCCCATTCCCAAGCTTCCGGACGGCCGACTGCCTCGATCACGACATCCGGGCCGCGCTTACCTGAAGAAATTACCCGCGCCGCATCCACTGGATCGCTAACCTGGCCAACCTGAATCACGTCGTGGGCACCCTTGCGCTTGGCCGCCACCACCTGGGAATCGCGCTTCACAACCGCAATCACGTTGCAGCCGATCGCGTGCGCCACCTGGACAAACATCAGCCCAATCGGACCACCGCCGACCACGGCCACCGTATCGCCGATTTCGACTCCGGTCTCGTGCAAACCGCGCAGCACACAAGCCAGGGGTTCCACCATCGCCGCATCCTGGTAGCTCACATAGTCGGGGATGGTCAACATATTGGTTTCGACAATGCGGCGCGGAACGCGAATATATTCAGCATAGGCGCCATTGTTGAACAGCAGGTCTTCGCAGAGATTCTCCTGATGTTTCTTGCAGAAGAAACAGACGCCGCAGGGAGCCGAGTTGAGGGCGACGACTCGCTCCCCTTTCTTGAACTTGCGAACTCCCGGTCCGACTTCGTGGATCGTCCCCGCCAGCTCGTGCCCGAAAAGAGCAGGCGGCGCGATCATGCGGGCGTGGTAGCCGCGGCGATACACTTTCACGTCCGTGCCGCAGGTGAGTGCCACCTGGACTTTGATCAGAACCTCCCCTTCGTCCAGGCGAGGGATTGGAACCTTTTCGATCTTCACGTCCTCTTTGCCGTAGAGGACGGCAGCCGTCATCTTGCCTGTCACAAAATTCCTTCCCACGCGCTGCCCGGCTGAATCACGACTTTCAAAGAGTCGGCTTGGGGGTGGGCAGCCAAGTTTAGAGCCTGTACGCTCTCGGCCAGCGGAAAGCGATGGGAGATCAGGCGCGTCAAGTCCATGGCTTGACTCAAGACAAAGCGCACTGATTCCTCCTGCAAATCAACGGACGCGCTATATGAGCCCAAAAGTGTCTTCTCGTCTACACAAACTGCCGCCGGGTCAATCGTAGCCTCCCCGTGCACGGTTTGCGCAAACAACAACACACGTCCTCCCGGACGGGTTGCATCCATGGCTGTACGAATCAGGTTGTTGCCACCCACGGCAAGAACGGTGGCATCGGCACCCCGACCCTCAGTTCGCTCGCGTATCGACCTGACCGTGTCGCCACGCGACGCATCCATTGTCAGCCCTAAGCCAAAGGTTTTACTTATTTTAAGCCTTTCCTGATACAAGTCGGAAGTGATTACGCTAGTCCCGGCTTGCCGGGCCAAAACGGCCAGGATGATGCCAATGGGGCCTTGTCCGATTACCAAGACCGTCTCGCCCTTTGCCAGATGGAGGGTCTCAATCCCTTTCATGCAGGTATTGACCGGTTCGACAAAGCAGGCCTGCTCGTAAGAAACGCCGTCCGGAATGCGGACCGTGCCCCTCTGCGCTATCCAATCCATAACGCGCACGTACTCGGCAAATCCCCCGCCCGACGGCTCGAATCCTGCGGTGCAGCCAACCTTCTTGTAAGTAGGGCATTGAGCAAAGGTCTTATGACGGCAGTAGTAGCACGCACCGCAAGGGATGTGATGGAAGACCATCACGCGGTCGCCAAGCTGGAAACTCCTTACGCCTTTGCCCACCGCAGCCACTACACCCGAAGTCTCGTGGCCGAAAATACGGGGCGCGGAATGGGAGCCAGTCGCGATCTTCTTTAGGTCTGTGCCGCAGATGCCCGAGGTATGCACTCGGACCAGGAGTTCGCCGGGACCGATGGCAGGCACAGGAACGGTTTCCATGCGCACGTCGTCCACCCCGCGATACACAGCGGCCAGCATGGTGGTCGGGATAGTCTTCTGCCTCCCCCGGAGAACCGTCTGCCCTGCGGTTGCCATGTCTTAGATTTTGTCCTTGCTTATAGGATGCATCTCAGCAGGTTTTGTCTCCAGAGACTCTGGTTGGCAATTGTACTGATCCAACCATCCGCAGAGGGTCTTTGAGGCACGCCAACTGTTTAGGGCTAGGATTATCACGGTTGGCCAGAGCCAGGGCTGGGCGGCGGCGAACAACGCGAACCTGCTATATTGCAGTTGACCATCCTGGATGAAACGTTGCAGGGGAGGCATCACAAAATGTCTCTCATCCGAAATAGCTTTTACCGCTCCGAAGCGAACACCGCGTGCCTTGGCGCCGCGCGCCACAGCGGATGCCTCCATGTCTACCGCTTGGGCGTTAAAGGCTTTGGCCAGGTTAGTTTTCTGGGCCGTGCTGGCCACTTCCGCAAAGCTCACCAGCACGCCGTTTCCAACCCCTGTGCCCACGCTGCTGCCATCGCCAGCGTCAACGACTGTGCGCGGGGTAAACAGGCTAGCAACTCTTAATTGGGGATCCAGAGCGCCGGCAAAACCTAGCGAAACCACCAACATAGGCTTGTACAGGGTAATGATCGCCTCGGTGGCACGCCGCGCCGGCTCTGGTCCGATTCCGCCGCAGACAAGGACAGCGCGTTCGCTCTCGTAAAATTTGAAGCGGTGGCCGGAGTGTTCACGCTCGTTCACACGCCAGTTCTTCAGACCGGCTTTCACTTCGTACTCCAGGGCGGCGACGATGGCAATTTGGTTGGACATAACTGTGTCGTTCCTACGGGACTCAGAGCATTCTGCTAAAGCTTACCCAGCGCTCCCGCGCTGCGCTAACGAATTTTGTCCGCAACGGGACTTCGCACATTCCTTCGCTGACCTACGCGACTTGCCCAGCTTTGCCCGGCTGGACGGACGCCCGTCCCTCCATATTCCTTACGCGTAACCGTGAGCGCGAAACCAGTCTGCGGCGCGGCGGAGGGCATCCTGTACGGGCACCACCTTCCAGCCTAGTTCGCGCTCGGCTTTCGCCGACGAGACCCACATTTTCTTGCGGCCCATGCGCACCGCGTCAATCGTGGCGCGCGGTTCACGGCGAAGAATGCGGCCGGTCACAATTTCATCCACCACTCCTGTGGCCAGCGCCACGAAGTATGGCACCCGGACATGCGGCGAGGGCAAGCCCGTGATTGCCGCCAGTTTGTCGAGAATCTGCTTCAGCGTCAAATTCTCGCCTCCTAGAATATAGCGTTCTCCGCTTCGGCCTTTCTCCAAGGCGGCCACATGCCCGTGAGCGCACTCGGTAACGTCCACCAGGTTCAGGCCAGTATCGACGTATGCCGGGAACTTTTTCTTCAGAAAATCAACGATGATGCGACCCGTCGGCGTGGGTTTAATGTCCTGCTCGCCCACTGGCGTGGTGGGATTCACAATCACGACCTCCATGCCGCTCTTCCCTGCTTCAATCGCAATCTGTTCGGCCATGAACTTGGAGCGCTTGTAATGGCCGATCATGTGGTCCAGGGACAGGGGCGAATTCTCGTCCGCGGGCTTGCCGTTTCCAGTGAAGCCCATAGTCGCCACGCTTGACGTGTAGACCACTCGCCGAACGCCGTCCTTGCGCGCTGCCTGCAGAATGGCTCGTGTACCTTCGACATTCGACCGGTACATCTGCTCCGGATCGTGTATCCACAGACGGTAATCGGCGGCCACGTGGAAGACTGTGTCGCATCCTGACATAGCTTTTTCCAAGGAGGCCGCATCGCGCAAGTCACCAACGACACGGTCCGCTCGAACACCTTCTATGTTCTTGGGATTGCTGGTGGAACGGACGAGAAGGCGAAGATCGGCGCCTTGGTCAGCCAATACCCGGGCCACGTGGCTGCCGACGAAGCCGGTCGCTCCTGTGACAAAAGCCTTCAAGATAGTTCTCAATTCTCGGTTCTCCGTTCAAGGAAAGAGACGACGCCCAGAACCGGGAACTGACAACTGAGAACTCTATTACGCGCTGCGATTCAGAGTGTTTGTCTCGCCGGCCATGACCTTGGCGTAAGTGGTCAGCGCAATCAGCGGGAAGTACTCGCGATACAGCGTATAGACCAGGTAGAAGACACGCGGGAAGCCGGTGCCGGTAGTTGCAGGCTCGTCCCAAGAGCCGTCTTTCTTCTGGGTGCGTAGCAGGTAGGCAATGCCGCGCGCGACCGAGTCGCTGCGTGTGTCATTTGCGGCCAGCAGACCCATGATCGCCCACGCGGTCTGGGACGGCGTGCTGGGACCCAGACCACGCTTGCTGGCATCGTCGTAGGATTCGCAGGTCTCGCCCCAGCCCCCATCGGGATTTTGGACCATGCGCAACCACTCCGCGCCTTGCTGGATGTACGGCTCGTGATGGTCAACGCCCATCGCTTCCAAACCCCGAAGCACCAGCGTCGTTCCGTAGATGTAGTTCACGCCCCAGCGGCCGAACCAGGAGCCATCCGGTTCCTGTTCTTTTCGAATGAAGTTGATGGCTCGCTTCACACGCTTGTCATTCTTGTCATAGCCATAGGTGGCAAGCATCTCCAGGATCCGGCCCGTGATGTCCACCGTGGGCGGGTCGAGCATGGCGTTGTGATCGGCGAACGGAATGTACTGAAAAACCATGCGATCGTTGTCTTTGTCGAACGAGGCCCAGCCGCCGTTCTTGCACTGCATGGAAAAAATCCAGTCGATGGCACGCTGCACTGATTCGCGCTGATAGCGCCCATTGGGATGTTCCACGCGGCTCAGAGCCAAGCACACCATGGCGCTATCGTCTACGTCGGGATAAAACTCGTTGTTGAATTCGAAATACCAGCCGCCCGGCTGGCCTTTGGTGTTCTTCACCTTCCAGTCGCCGGCATTGCGCACCTGTTTTTGCAAGAGCCAGTCGGCGCATTTGATCATGCGTTTATCGTTGGCCGGAACGCCCGCTTCGCCCAAGGCAAACAGCGCGTAGGCGGTGTCCCAGACGGGCGACATGCAGGGCTGCATGCGGAACGTGTCGCCCTCCTCAATGCCCAGTTTTTCAAATTCGTCCATGGCACGGATGACTTGTGGATCGTCGAGGGAATAACCAAGGCAGCGCAGTGCGATGATGGCGTTCATCATAGACGGGTAGATCGCGCCCAGACCGTCGCTCATCTCGAAGCGTTCCAGCATCCACTTCTCGGCGCGTCTGAGCGCAAGCCAGCGCAGCGGACGGATATGCACCCGCTCCGCCCAGTGGACCATCCGGTCCAACACCAGGAAGAAGTTGCGCCAGGATATTAGTTTCTTGCTCCAGTGCAGGTGCATGCGCGACTTGTCGCGCCCGCCCACGAAGAGCTCTTCGACGCCCATCTCGTCGGGAATTTTCTTCAGCGGCTTCTTGGCGTAGCAAATGGACAGAGATACCAGGATGGCGCGCGACCAGGAAGAAATCTCGTAGATGTTGAACCAGAACCAATTGGGAAAAAGAACGATCTCGGGCGGAACCGCGGGAACAGCGTCGTAGTCATACTGGCCCAAGAAACAGAGATAGATTTTGGTAAAGGTGTTGACCTCGGTCACGCCGCCCATTTCCAGGATTTTCTTGCGAGCGCGCACCAGCGCGGGATGGTCGGCGTTGTAGCCAGCCAGCTTAAGTCCAAAGTAAGCCTTAACCGAGGCGCTGATGTTGGAAGGGCCGTTGATGTAAATCGGCCAACCGCCGTCTTCGTTCTGATGCCGAAGAATGTAGTTGGCACATTTTTGGAAACGCTCCTTGTTCCCGGTACCCAGGAGTGTGTGCAGCAGGATGTAATCGGATTCGAGAGTGGTATCGGCGACCAGTTCGCCGGACCAGTAACCCTGCTCATGCTGGCGAGAAAAAAGATACTTTCGAGCCGCATCGATGCCAACAGCTACTCGGCTCACCAGGTCATCAATCTTACCGAAGCGCAGCTGCGGGGCAGCTGACCTCGAGGGGAAGTTGTCTTCCATCGGGCCTTACTCCACACCTGCGCTGGCCGGCGCGCTAGCGATCGCTTCCACGATCTCCGGCGGCAAGCCAAAGCGCACATTCTCTGGCATGACTTCAACTTCCTGCACGTTACCGAAACCCTTACCCGCGAGAAACTTCACAACTTCTTCCACCAGGCATTCGGGCGCCGACGCCCCGGCCGTAAGGGCAATTGTCTTCACGCCCTCCAGCCAATTCGGCTCGATGTTCCTGTAACTGTCGATCAGGTGCGCGCTGGTTCCCAGACTGCGGGCCACTTCCACTAAGCGTTTGGAGTTGGAACTGTTGTCAGAACCCACTACCAGCAGCAGGTCAGCTTCAGAAGCTACATGCTTCACGGCCACCTGGCGGTTCTCGGTGGCATAGCAGATATCCTGCGCGGCTGGGCCCTTGATGTTGGGGAATCGTTCACGGAGGGCCTCGATGATGTCCCTAGTCTCGTCCAGGCTCAGGGTAGTCTGGGTGAGATATGCGACTCGGTTGGGGTCAGGTACGGTCAGTGCTGCGACTTCTGCCGGATTGCCTACCACCTGAGTTACCAGGGGCGCTTCACCCAGAGTGCCAATCACCTCGTCATGGTCGCGGTGACCGATCAGAATGAGCGAGTAACCTTCCTTGGCAAACTTAACCGCCTCAACGTGAACTTTTGTGACCAGCGGACAGGTGGCGTCGATTACCCGCAAACCGCGCTGCTGGCTGGCGTCTCGGACCTCGGGTGAAACGCCGTGTGCGCTGTAGATGACACGTTCGCCGTTGGGAACCTCGTCGACGCTGTCGACGAATATAGCGCCTTTCCCCTGCAGTTCTTCGACCACGAACCGGTTGTGGACAATTTCCTTGCGCACGTAAATGGGCGGACCAAAGGCCTCCAAGGCGATACGGACGATGTCAATAGCCCGAACCACACCAGCGCAGAAGCCCCGCGGTTTCAATAGAAGTAGAGTCTTGCTTTGGGTTGGCACAATCCTTTTCCCCTGCTCCTGATAGGTTACACGCTCCCCACTGTTTGTATCCATTAAAAGTACCCGACCGGAACCGGCTTGGTCAATGTAAGCGCTTGAAACTCCGGGGATTAGCAGCGGGTGGCGGGTTTTCTGCAGCGAATGGTCGCGGTTGCGCCGCGGAGGTGTCAGATTCTCCCAAATGCGTTTTATGTCATACCGATCCAAAACCGCATCAGCATTCACAATCGGTATGCCCAAAGCTTGGGCCTGAGCTACCAGCGAGCGGTCAAACGGATCACGATGGTGCAGGGGGCAGCAATCCCGCCCTCGTTGCCTGCTGGATGCTAAGCGGCAGGTCTGCAAGACCCTCCTCTTCGGTATGGCGGCCGAGATCGACTACAAACGCGAGAGCATCGATCTTTCCTAAGTTGACCTTGATCGCCAACTCCCAAGCGGTGGCGCCTGAAACCATGACCCTTTTGTTGGAGCTGGCTAAGATGCTTTTGTCAACCAGGAAAACCCCGAACCGAGGCTGAGACGGACCCCTCCCAGTCGGGACCGCTGGAGCCACGATATGATCCAGTAACCATTTTGCTGCTTGATGCGATTTGGATGCAGGTATCCTTCGACTCCGCCTTGGGGTTCGCTGGCGAATCGGATGCTCCGCTCAGAATAACTTGTGCATAGGGTGGTCAGGCGTTGGTTTTCAGCATCTGCTCAGCGTGCCTGCGCGAGGTCTCCGTGAGCTTGGCTCCCGACAGCATACGGGCGACTTCCTCCGTGCGTTCTTCGCCCACGACTTGCCGCACCGAGGTTCGGGCACGGCCGCCGGATTCCTTCTTCTCGATCACGTAATGGTGGTCGGCAAAAGTGGCGATCTGCGGCAAGTGAGTGACGCAAAGTACCTGGTTGGCTCGCGAGAGAGCCTTCAGCTTCTTGCCTACCGCCTCCGCTGCCCGGCCGCCAATTCCTGTATCGATTTCATCGAACACCAGCGTGCGCTGCGCTCCTGAGGCCCGCTTCCGGTTACCCCGCCCAGTACTGGTCTCCACGGTGGCCTTCAGAGCCAGCAACACGCGAGAGAGTTCCCCACCTGACGCAATCTGCTCGACAGGCCGGAGCGGTTCGCCGGGATTGGGCGAGATGAGGTAGACGACTTGATCGAAGCCTGAACTGGTCCAGCTATTTTCTTCTTCCAAACTGGTGAGTTCGATTCGGAAAGAAGCTTTCATAGCTAGATCGTTGATCTCGGCTTCGACCAATTTCTCCAGCTTGCGGGCACCCTCGCGTCGTTTTTTTGACACGGCGCGGGCAGCTTCCAAGTATCCTGTCGCGGCTTTGGCTAGATCTTCACGAAGGCTTCGCAATACTTCGTCTTTGTTTTCTATTTCACAGAGTTTGCGAGCAACTTCCGCAGCCAGGTTGATTACGTCTTCCAGCGTCGGCCCGTACTTCCGCTTAAGCCCACCGAGCAACGCGAGCCGGTCTTCGACTTCGGCCAGGTGCTCGGGCGAGGCCTGGATGCCTCCGGCATAGTCGCGCAAGGTGGCCCCAACGTCCTCTACGCTGATGCGAGCCGTTTCCAGCGCGGCCAAAGCTTCGCGGAACTTGGGCTCGTACCGGGTGAGTTCCTCGAGGTTTTTCTGAGCTGCGCGAAGCAAAGATGACGTCGCGCGTTCGCCTTCATACAGGAGATCGAAGGCGTTCATGGCGGCGTTGTAAATCTTCTCGGCATTTGCCAGGACTCGCTTCTCGGCTTCGAGGCGCTCGTCCTCACCCGGCTGAAGCTTGGCATCTTCAATCTCTCGCCCCTGAAAGGTCCAGAGGTCCACCAGTCGCAGCCGGTCCTGCTCGTCGCTTTCCAGTTCCAGGATGCGGCGGCGGATGCCGTTCCACCCGGAAAACGCGGCGGACACAGATTCAAGATCCCCACCCGAAAATTCATCCAGCAGAGCTACGCGCGCAGCAGCGTCGAAGGCCAGGATGGATTCGTTCTGCGCATGTACCGTTGCAAGGTGGGAAGAAAGGGCCTTCAACACCGAGACCGTCGCCGCCTGGTTGTTGACGAAGACACGGCCTTTACCGCCCGCAGCAATCTCGCGGCGCAAAATGAGAGATCCGTCCTCCGGATCAATCCCGTTTTCTTCCAGGATGTGCGCGACCTTTTTCTCTGCCACCTCAAAAACGGCAGAGATGACCGCACGCTCCGCTCCCGAACGGATGACCTCACTAGAGGCTTTATTACCGAGCAGTAGAGACAGCGCGTCAATCAGAATGGACTTGCCGGCGCCGGTTTCGCCGGTCAACAGGTTCAGGCCGGCGGCGAACTCCACCGCGACGTTGTCGATGACCGCGTAATTCTCGAGACGCAGTTCGAGCAGCACCGGCTTTCCTGGAATGACGAGGTTGTGCGAAGCATAACATGAAAATCAGTTCTCAGTGGTCAGTTCTCAGATCCCAGTTAACGACTCGCATGGACCTTTGCCGGGAACTGAGAACCGGGACATGAAAAGTTCCTAACCGACTTTTCGTTCCCTTTCTGACAGTCGTTCGCCGGACGGTTGCGTGCCGCAGTAGTGACAACCCGCAATGATATCCTCGCGGCGCTGCCGCAGCTTCTCTTCAAACGATGTCCAGCGCCGCCCCGGACCTTGCGGTTCGACGTCCAGCTTCGTTTCCCTTCGGATGGGCGTGACCTTGCGTTCGGGGGCGCTCGGTACAACATCCATTCCTGCCCCCGGCTGTTCCACAGGCGGAGTGCCGATCATTGGGCCAGTGGCACCTGTACCCCTCGTCATCTGGGAAGTTGTGGGTGTGATGTTCCGATCCGTTTCTGCACGATGCATGATCGGATGCTCCTCCCATTTCGACCGGTATTTGCGCTCGTAGTCACCCCACTTTTTCTCGGACTCGAGATCGTTCTCATTGAAAGGGGGGAAGCCCCCAATCTGTTCTTTGGTCAGGTCGATTTGAAAGTCGTCTTCGTGCTGCGTGGACGCGTGTAACCGGTCGGGAGGAACGATGAATTTCTGGCTGTGCAACCAGCGGCCCGTGTCGATCACCACGTAGCGGATGGCGCCGGTTAGGTGGTCGAAGATTACGTCAGCAATCTTGCCCAGCTTTTCGTCGTTGGGCCCGTACACTTTCGAGCCCCGGATGTCGTCTTTGGCACTGTCGGTATCAGAGAAACGATAATCGCGTAAGGTGCCGAAGTGGGTCATTACTGCCTCCTGATCTGGTCTTTGTTCTCGCCCTCGAGTCGTTTATACAAACTTTTCTTGGATGCAATGTCCGGAGCCGGGTTGGCATTGGTCCGCGAACGTTTGCAAGGGGAAAATCGGGGTAATGCATCGGATTCGCACCATCGTGCGACCTGCAGCCTTGGTCTATAATCGAACGCAGGTACTCTCCAAAAACCAATGCATCTTTTTCCCTTGCTGACAGTATTCGTGGGCGGCGAAATCGTTGACCTGGTTGCGCAAAGCGGTGCCGTCGCCAAAACGGTTCTCCTTGTTCTCCTGCTCTTCAGCGTGCTTTCCTGGGCGCTCATTCTATCCAAGTGGGGCAAGCTGAAGCGGGCTAGAATCCAGAGCGGGCGCTTCATTCGCGCCTTCCGCAAAGCACAGCGGATACAGGACGTAGCCGCGGTGGCGGAGCAGTTCCGTCCGAGCCCGCTGGTCGGCGTGTTCGAGGCCGCACTCGACGAACATAAGCGGCAGATGGGCACGACGGGCGCAGTCCGCAACCTGGTGGCGGTTCAGCGAGCAATGCAGATCGCGTCTTCGGAAGAGATCTCGCGACTGGAGCGCAATTTACCCTGGCTCGCAACAACGGGCGCGGTGACTCCGTTTGTCGGCCTCTTCGGGACCGTGTGGGGCATCATTGATGCGTTCCACG
Organism: Terriglobales bacterium; assembly: GCA_035272945.1. GTDB lineage: Bacteria > Acidobacteriota > Terriglobia > Terriglobales > Acidobacteriaceae > Gp1-AA122. The sequence goes on along the minus strand of DATEPX010000130.1, from coordinate 30,667 downwards.
GCCTGGGCACTGCGGGTGCGGCAACCCTAAGAGCAGTGGCCCCCGGAATCTCGGAGGCCCTGATCACGACCGCCGCCGGTCTGGTGACCGCCATTCCCGCCGTCATCGCCTACAACCTGATCAGCCATTCGATCCGTGATTTTGCCGCGCGCACGGATGACTTCGCCTTGGAAGTGTTGAACGCGGTCGAGCGTCAGCAACCGCAAGCGGCACGCGTGCCGGAAGAGGTGCGGCGGTAATGGCTTTCACAACTTCCAACGGGCGAACCGAGACTTCTCTTTCCGACATCAACATCACTCCTCTGGTGGACGTGGTGCTGGTGCTCCTGATTATCTTCATGGTGACAGCTCCCGTGCTGCAGTCAGGCATTGAAGTTGCCGTGCCAAAAACGCGCACGGTCAAGGAGATCACCGAAGAACGAATGGTGATCACCATTGATAAATCGCAGCGCGTGTTCCTGGGCAATGACCCTGTGAACATCAACGAAATTGCGGCTAAGCTGCGGCAGAAAATCCGCGATCCGCAGCACCAGTCCATCTTCGTGCGCGCCGATGAGAATGTTCCTTTTGGTGCCTTCGCCACGGTCATGGATTCTGTGAAACAGTCGGGCATTGGCAATGTGAGCATCGTGACCCAGCCGCTAGATCAGCATGGCAGCAAGCGCTGACATCTTTCTCGAGCACGAGCAGTGGAAACGGCCTCTGACCTGGTCGGCCCTACTGCACGTCGGGGTTGCCGGGGCAATTCTTCTCTACTCGGCGGTCGTGCACGGCGGACCGGGCGCGAGTTGGGGCTCCGGTGGTGGTGGTGATGCAATCGGTGTGAGCCTAGTGACTACGGTTCCCTTGCCTGCCAGCTCGACGCAGACGCAAAATGTTCTCGCCAACGAGTCGAAGGGATTGACCAAGTCGTTGCCCCAACCGGTAGAGGAAGAGAAAGAAGCTATTCCCATTCCGGAGCGCGAATCCAAGAAAAAACCCAAGAAGGTGACGACAGCCACTAAGGCCAAGGCTCAACCTATTGAGGAAGAAAGCAACGTAGTGCCCTTTGGCGAAGGTGGCCCAGTGAGTGGCCCTTACGGCACCTTCGCCGCGGGTGGCGCCAAAGGTGGATTTGGATTCAGCGGCGGAGGTGGTGACTTCGGATCGCGCTACGGCTGGTACGTACAAGTGGTCCAGCAGAAAGTCCGGCAGAACTGGCTGGCTTATGAAGTAGACCCCCGCATCAAGGAAGCAAACCGCTTTTATCTCGTCTTTGACATCACACGGGATGGACGGCCCACAAATGTACGCGTTGAGCAGTCGAGCGGTGTACCTTCGCTGGATATCTCGGCGATCCGGGCAGTGCAGCGCATTGATGCGTTTGGTCCCCTGCCATCGGATTATTCGGGTAGCAAAGTTTCAGTTGAGTTTTGGTTTGACTACAAAAGGTAGCGGTTGGCTTTGCTTCTTAGCTGTCTGGATGCTGAGCCAAGCACCAATCGCTGCAATTCCCATTTAGGCACCAAGGATGACAATCCGTAATTTGAAATTCTATATAGCTCGCCATACGATAAAATTGTACTTACGATTCACCATACGGATGCACCGTAAGAAGCGCTTGTCTCAAACGGGGTCGAGCACGCGGCCTGTTGTGGGCCTGCTTTTCCTGCTGTTCCTAGCGATTCCAGGTTTCACACAGGAGGATTGGATCCGCACGGGAACCGGCCTGGCCGTGGAGAAGATCCGCCTGGCGGTGCCTGATTTCAAAGCTTCCACCAACGATGCCAAGAATCCCGACCTCCTCAAGGCATTCAATGACACGCTCTGGAATGACTTGGATAACGCCGGGATCTTCGACTTGGTGTCGAAGAGTTTTTATCCGCTGCAGCAGCCGGGTCAGCCTGCCGACGTCAAGTTCGATACCTGGAACGCTCCCCCGCCAAACGCTTCCATGCTCGTATTCGGCAATCTGGGTGTCTCTGGCGACAACGTCACTGCGCAGGGCTGGCTCTATGACGTCAAGAACAGCGCTTCTCCGCCGGTTCTTGGCAAGCAGTACCAGGACAGAGCCAGCGCTGATGCAGTGCGCATAATCGCCCACAGGTTTGCCGATGAAATTATCTTCCGCCTGGGTGGCGGGATTCAGGGAATAGCTGAAACCAGGATTTATTACGTCAGCAACCACAGTGGGCATAAAGAGATCTGGGCGATGGATTATGACGGCGCTAACCAGCACCAGATCACGCACCTCGGTTCCGATGCCCTGTCGCCGCGCATCTCGCCCGACAATTCCCGTATCGCATTCAGTGCCCTAACGAATAGTGGTTGGGACATCATGATGTATTCCCTGGATTTGAATCGCATGGTGTCGTTCCCACACTTCGACGGGACTAATCTTTCTCCGGCTTGGACGCCGGATGGTCTGCATTTGGCGTTCTCGTCGTCGCGCGCCGGTGACCCCGAGATTTACATGGTGGACGCTTCCGGACGCGATCTGAAGCGGCTCACAAACAGCCATGGTCCGGACGTATCGCCCGTGTGGAACCACAAAACCGGGGCGCAGATTGCCTGGGTCAGCGGACGGACCGGCCTGCCGCAGATTTACACCATGGAGGCCGACGGCACCAACGTGCAGCGCATGACCGATCAAGGTTACGCAGTTTCACCCGCCTGGTCACCCAACGGCCAGTTCCTTGCTTTTGCCTGGATTCGCAAGTACGGCCCGGGCGAACCAGGCGCCAGCGACATTTATCTTATGGATATCGCCAGCAAGCAATGGGTCCAACTCACGCACGATGGAGGACGCAACGATTTCCCCTCATGGTCGCCGGACGGGCGGCACATTATTTTTCAGTCCAATCGTTCCGGCAGCCTGCAGATTTGGACCATGCTGGCCGATGGCACAAAGCAAACGCAGCTTACTTTTACAGGTACTAATAGTCAGCCCAATTGGAGCTGGAAATAACTTATAACCGCGAGCCTGGAGCACAGGGCGCGCATTCGCATGGAGGAAAAGGTGAAGCAAGGAAGGATGAAGTGGATCATGGTTGTATTTGCGCTGGGCGCGATCATGACGCTTGGTGCTTGCAAGAAAAAGGTAGCGCCACCCCCGCCGCCTCCGCCACCGCCGCCGGCAGCACCTACGGCTTCGTTGACCGCTAATCCCAACACCGTTGAGAAGGGGAAATCCACCACGTTGACCTGGGAAACTACCAATGCCACCGAGGTGAATATCGATGGAATCGGAGAGGTCAAACCCAACGGTTCGCAGGAGGTCACGCCCACCGACTCCACTACTTACCATTTGACGGCGAAGGGTCCGGGCGGCGCGCAAGAAGCGACCGCTCGGGTTACGGTGACGACACCTCCGCCGCCGCCACCGCCGAAGCCCTCGGCTACCGAAGAAGAGCTGTTTGCTCAGAACGTGAGGGACATCTTCTTCGACTATGACAAGTACGACATTCGGGCCGACCAGGCGGGAGCGGTCCAGGCGGACGCGCAGTTCCTCAATCAACATTCCCACATTAATTTCACCGTTGAGGGACACTGCGACGAGCGGGGCTCAACCGAATACAACCTTGCCTTGGGCGATAACCGCGCCAATGCCGTGAAGAATGCGCTGGTGCAGGCGGGAGTGAGTGCCAGCCGCATCAAGACCATCAGCTACGGCAAGGAAAAACCGTTCTGCACTGAGTCCAACGAGCAATGTTGGCAGCAGAACCGGCGCGGGCACTTTGTCTACCAGCGATAGTTACAGATGAGGACGGCGGTGGAGACGCCGCCGTCCTGCACTCATCTCGAGCCTTTCGGTCCGGCGCTGTTGACGGGAAAGGAACGGCCGGCACTTCTGGCATGGGCCGCCGCTCACACACGCGCGTCTGAACGCGTTATCCTCATGATGTAGATAATCACGAGACTTGGCCCGTTCCCGCTGGACTTGCAGCAACTATCGGGCATCCAATGGAAGAGATTATGAGCACAAAACGAGTTTCCGCGATTCTTGTGTTTTTCATGGTATTCCTTGCCGGAATGACGCCCGCCTGGGGTGTGAGCAAGGAAATAGTCCAATTGCAAACCCAGGTTCAAGCGCTCCAGGAACAGATGTCGCGCATGCAGCAGACCTTTGACGAGCGCATGGGAGTAATGAAGAACCTGGTCGAAACCGATACGGACGCGGTCAACAAGGCGGCCAATGCGGTCGCCGCACTGCAGGCTACGTTGCAGAAGCAGCAAGGCGATGCCACTGGAAAAGTCGACCAGCTATCCGGTCAGATCCAGGCGCTGAATGACACCATGGACGAACTGAAAGCCCGCCTCAACAAGCTCAGCCAGCAATTAGAAGCCATGCAGTCGGCGCAACAGAATCTGAACGCCCAACAGCAGCAGGCCACACAGCAGCAGCAGGCGCCGCCGCCCGATGTCCTCTACAACAACGCCCTGCGCGACTACAACGCCGGCAAGAATGACATCGCCACCCAGGAGTTCAACGATTACATCAAGTTTTATCCCAACACGGATCTGGCCGGGAATGCGTTCTTCTACCTGGCAGAAATTCAATTCCGGCAGAACAATTTCCAGGAAGCCGCCAAGAATTATGACCAGGTAATCCAGAACTTCCCCAGCGGTAACAAAGCGGCCGCCGCCCAGCTAAAGAAAGGCATGGCGCTCATCCAACTGGGCCAGAAGGACGATGGCATCCGTGAGCTGCGGCATGTGATTCAGCGCTATCCGCGAACCAACGAGGCTCTGCAGGCCCGGGAACAGTTGCGGAAGCTGGGCGTGGCCGTCAGCGCGGGCCGAAGGGGAGAGTAAGAAGAATTGTCAATTGTCGATAATTGTCGATTGTCGATTGTCGATTTCCAATTGCGGTTCAATTGGCAATCGACATTTGGCAATCTACTTGGCCCTGTCATGCCGAAGTCTTATTGCCGCCCGCGGCGGGCGCCAACCAACCAAGGTCACTGCACAAACGCGCAAGGTTCGTGCGTTGTCCTCGGGCAGAGTCTGGCGGTAAGAACTTATATTTGACCGTGACCCCGCTCGCGTTTGCCCTGATGGCGCTTGCTCCGTCGCTCGCGACGCTCTTTTCGGCGCTTGCTCCGGTGCAGGCGGTCGGCCCGACTCTCGCGCATTTCGGGTCTGTCTTGTGTGCTAAGCGGCGGAACAGCCGGATTCTGCGCCCACCCATTCAAGGCAAGCAGTAAGACTATCGGCAATAGCCAGGATTTCATCTTTGCGTCCTCCCCGCAACGGGACGAATACTTTCGATTTGCACCCTTTAAACACTTCCTTCGGAAAAAGTTTCACGATAGGCTAGGAGTGCTTGACAGATTACACCCGGCTAATTAACTCCGGAGCAATCAGCGATGGAAAAGACCAAGGATCAGGACCGTCTGAAAGGCGCTCTGGAGCAGGACGACCGTGAACAACCCGGCAATGCCAGTCTGCAAGGCCAATTGGGACATCGCGACCAGAACCCCCTCCTGAAACAATTTGACACTGACTTCCCGGAACCCGGCGAGAACCCCGAACCCAGCGGTGAACCACAGGAGCCGAAGCCGGAAGATGTGGCTTAGTTTGGTTCACTCATGGTCTACGATTTGAACTTCCTGACTGCGCGGCCAGGGTTGCTGCAGCCGAATTAGCGCTGTCACAGAACTTGACTTCCCACCGAGCAGGATTACAATCGCCCTCGCTATTCATTCGAGTGAATAGAGCCCTTTTACCCTCCTAAGTAACTTACAGAGCGGCCATCGGAGTCGCATCCATGCCGCTTATGGTTCTCTAGGTTCCTGTCCGGCCCCGGTGAGTGCATTGCTTCGCTTCCACAGTATTTAGCACTTAACCGACATTGGAGGATCTCAGATGATGAGTTTACCAATATTGGACGTAGCCATTGGAATGGCATTCCTGTATTTGCTCTTCGCGCTAATGTGTACAACATTGAACGAAATCATCGCCAACGCCCTCAATAGACGCGCAAAGATGCTGCAAATGGGCCTGCTCAGACTGTTAGGCAGCGAGGACTTGGTGAAAACTCTCTATGAGCACCCTGCCATTGCATCGCTGGCTCCGCTTAAGGGGAAGGCACTGCCATCCTACATACCCGCACAGAGATTTGCGGAAGCGCTGCTCGATCAACTGACAGGGGCGAATCCGCTGACCGACTTAGCAGCAGCAGAAACCGGCATTCAAGGTTTGCCGCAGGGCGTAGCCCAACAATTGAAGGCGTTACTCCCGCGGTCGGGTAGGAGCCCCGACGAATTCCACAAGAACATTCAAGAATGGTATGACCAGACTATGGACCGGGTAACGGGGTGGTACAAGCGGTACGTTCAGAAACAAACGTTTGTTCTGGCAACTATTCTGGTTCTCTTGCTGAACCTAGACACGACGCAACTGATTCAGCGTCTGTGGTCAGATCCGACATTGCGTGCGACGGTCGTGGAGCAGGCCAAGGCAAGAATTGAGGCCAGCGGCGGAACGCCAGAGCTTCCCATCGTTGAATACACCGAACCTGATAAAACCGACGCCGGATCTCCGGTGCCGGCGGGTACCGCAACCTTCACGGACTCCGAGAAGGAACTCCTCGCCTCGCTCACGGGATGGGCCGCGGAGTTCCAACGGCTCGACGCCCAGCGGCAACTGCGATCGCAAGGTGAGGCCATCTGGCTACCGTGGCTGGGGAGAGTCCTGAAGGAACATCTGCTGGGATGGATTTTGACGGTTGTGGCTCTCTCACTCGGCGCGCCGTTTTGGTTCGACACTTTGAATCGCTTCATGAACCTTCGCAACGCCGGCCGTGCCCCTACTGAGCCGCGTTCAAAGGCAAAACCGGCTGGGGAGGCAAACCATGCTTAAGAGAATACTTTTCAGCATCGCGCTTCTGGCTCCTGTGCAGGTGTGGTGCGCCGATTCCGGCAGCATTCTGGTGCTGAAAACAGCTTGGGCACAAAAGTACCGCAACCGCCTTTCGGTTGAAGCCAAGGTCACGATACTTCACGTCAGCGCCAAAGAGAAGGACGCCGACATTCATGGTGGAAGCCGAGTTAACCAGGTTGGCTTGCCCATGGTGGCGGAGATTCTCAATGGCACTCAACCGTCTCAAAAGCGAGTGCGACAGGAAATGCAGCCTAACCAGGGAAGTTCGCAAAAGACTATCTACGGTGCATGGCGCCTGTGGTTCGAGCATCCGCCGAAGGGTGGTGGCGCGCAGTGCCAGAACTTCGGCAGCGGGGCACCAGCAATGTGCGACCGGCAGGCACTCAGGGGATCCGATTCCAACCCGGACCATTCGTTTGAGATTCACCCGGTGTTTGCCGTAAATGGCGTGGCAGCGGCGAGGACTTCCATGGTTCTGCTTCCTGATAACCAGGGAGTCTACGATGCGAAGTCTGCCTTCAAGGTGTACACGGCCAAGACCAGGAAAGTGAACATCGCTCGCTCGAAATCGGGACTGACCTTGAACTCGACCAGGATCGCTTATAACTACGTGCGCCTGCGGGTGCGCGTGACGAGTGCCAGCACGAAAACCCTGCGCGATGACGGGACTTCGGACGGTGGCTGGGTATCGGCCGACGTAGTCACCGACGACGACGATGAGGTCCTGCAACAGGGAGCCAGGATCTTTTATTTTGCTGATAGCGCCCCTGGAGATGCTCTGCAAAAGAGCCACAGTGGCGATGAACTCGAGCTATTGGGGATACCACGACTCAGCCTGGATACCATCCTGCGCGTTTCCGAGGGGAAGCAAACGATCTCCATCCCATTGCCGCTCGAATTCGTCGCGGTGGCGTTGCTGCCGTTGACCTGACCGCCGCTTCATCCGGTACCAGGATTCTAGCGGAGTTCTTCCATTACCTGCTCGAGCACTTCCCTGCCCGGACGCACCACCGAATCCGGCAAGGTGGCCAGGGACTCGTCGGTTATGTTGAGCATATCGATGAAGGTCGGGGCCTGCGAGTTGACGTAGAAAACCCCGGTCAGCACTTCGTTGCGATCATGGGCTTCCAGGAGGCGCTTGACCGCATTGATCTTGCTTGTCGGATCGTAGTCTTCCTCCAGCTTGCGGAGGCGAAGGTGCGAACCATCGTGCATGGTGACGTCCACGGTCGTGCCCGGATCGTACTCGACATCAATTTCCTCAAACACCGGGATCAGGTTGATGTCTTGCAGTGGCTCTTCGTGATCTTTCATGTACTTGTATGACTTGGTCGAGCCCTCGTGGTCGTTGAACGTCACGCAAGGCGAGACGACGTCGAGCATGACAGTTCCGCGATGCGCAATGGCCGCTTTCAGCATGGCGAGCAGTTGCTTCTTGTCGCCAGAGAATGAACGGCCTACAAAAGTAGCGCCTAACTCGATAGCCAGCGCACAGGTGTCAATGGGTGGAAGATCGTTAATCACGCCGCTCTTCAGTTTCGAGCCCAGATCTGCGGTAGCGGAGAATTGGCCCTTGGTGAGACCGTACACGCCGTTGTCTTCAATGATGTAGATAATCGGAAGATTGCGGCGCATGAGGTGCACGAACTGACCGATGCCGATGGAGGCCGTGTCCCCATCGCCGCTCACACCCAGCGCAAGTAACTTGTGGTTCGCCAGAATAGCGCCGGTGGCGACGGAAGGCATACGTCCATGGACCGCATTGAAGCTGTGCGAGCGGCTCATGAAATAAGCCGGACTCTTGGACGAGCAGCCGATTCCGCTAGGCTTGATTACGCGCTCCGGCTTCACACCCATCTCGTACATGGCATCGATAATGCGCTCGGAAATCGCGTTATGGCCGCAACCGGCGCACAGCGTTGTCTTCCCGCCGCGATAATCCAAAACGGTCAAGCCGATGCGGTTGGTCTTGGGCGTAGGAGTGCGGGTCGGAGTAGTCGCCATGTTATCTCCCCTCCATGCTCGTGAGTTCGTCGGTCACAGAGCGCGCGTCCAGCGGCAATCCATGGATGTGCGCAATGCTGCGCAACCGGGTGACCAACTCAGGGCGGACATCCAGCTTGAGCAGGCTGAGCATCTGCGCGTCGCGGTTCTGCTCTACGACATAGACACGCTCATGCTGCTCGATGAACTCGTGCACCTCGCGGGTAAACGGGAATGCCCGCAAACGGAGATAGTCGGCCTCGATGTTGTACTCCTTGCGGAGTTGGTCGCGGGCTTCGAGGATGGCCCAGTGCGACGTGCCGTAGGCAACAATGCCGACCTTGTTGGACTTGCCGTCCTGCATGACCTCGGGCCGGGGCACAAATGACCGCGCCGTCTCAAATTTGCGGTTAATGCGCTCCATGTTGCGCTCGAAATCGTCCGGACGCTCGCTGTACTGCGAGTTTTCGTTGTGGCCGCTGCCCCGGGCAAAGTAAGCGGCGGCGGGATGATCCGTCCCTGGGAGAGTGCGATAGCCGATGCCATCCCCATCGACGTCCTTGTAGCGGGCGAACCCGCCCAACCGGTCGAGATCTTCCTTGCTCAGCACCTTGCCGCGCTGGATCGGAGTCTCGGGATATTTGAAGGGGTCTGACATCCAGTTGTTCATCCCCAAGTCGAGATCCGACATCACGAACACGAGCGTCTGGAACTGCTCCGCCAGGTTGAACGCGTCGGTGGCCATCGTGAAACACTCTTCGACCGAGGATGGGATCAGCATGATGTGCTTGGTGTCGCCGTGAGAAAGGAAGGCCGTCGAAAGAATGTCGCCTTGCGACGTGCGCGTGGGAAGCCCGGTGGAGGGGCCGACCCGCTGGATATCCCAAACCACTCCCGGAACTTCGGCGTAGTACGAAAGCCCGGTGAACTCCGCCATCAGCGAGATTCCCGGCCCGGCAGTTGCCGTCATGGAGCGTGCACCTGCCCAGCCCGCGCCCAGTACCATCCCAATAGCCGCCAGCTCGTCTTCCGCTTGAACAATAGCGAAGGTAGCTTTGCCGTCCGAGCCTATGCGGTACTCCTTCATGTAATCGATGAGGGTTTCCACCAGCGAGGAAGAGGGAGTAATTGGATACCAGGTCACTACAGTAACGCCCGCAAACATGCAACCCAGCGCGGCGGCGGAGTTGCCGTCGATGATGATTTTGCCCGTCGTCTTGTCCATGCGCTGCAAGCAATAGGGATCCTGCTTGGGCAGCGTCGCGGTTGCGTAGTCAAAACCGGCCTGCACCGCGGCCAGGTTCAGGTTTGCCGCTTTGACCTTCTTGGCAAACTGCTTGCGGATGGCCTTCTCTACCTCGGCCATTTCGATCCCCAGCAGCTTGGCCACCACGCCCACATAGATCATGTTCCGGACCAGCTTGCGGAGCTTAGCCTCGGGACACACGGGCGCGACCAGCTTGTCGTAAGGAACGGCATAAAAGACCAGATCATCACGCAGGGCGCGCAGGTTCAGAGGCTCGTCATAAACAACCACCGCGCGAGACTCAAGCGATTTGACATCTTCCTGAGCGGTTTCCGGATTCATCGCCACCAGGAAATCGATTTCCTTTTTGCGTGCGATGTAGCCATCTTTGCTGGCCCGAATGGTGTACCAGGTGGGTAGCCCGGCAATGTTCGACGGAAACAGATTCTTGCCGGAAACGGGAATTCCCATTTGGAAAATACTGCGCAGCAGGACCGTATTAGAACTTTGCGAACCGGAACCGTTTACCGTCGCGACCTGAATGCTCAAGTCGTTGACGACGTGTTTTTGCCCGGATAGGCCCGAGGCCTCACGAAGGGCTACATCTGTTGTGGCCATTCCCATCCTTCCTTGGAGAGGGCAGACAATGTCAGCCCAAGGTCTGGTGCGAGGTTAACTTTTTATTATACGGTACGAGCGGCACTGCGGACAGGCGGGGACCCTGTGTCGGCAGGTACCTGATCAGAAACTAACTTTCTCTGCTGAAGAACTGGGCCATGTTGCGGAATTTATTATATCGTGACGCGACTAATTCTGATAGCGACAGCTGATTGAGCTCGGTCAGGTGTCTCTGCAGGCTGGTATCCAGCAGCGCTGCGGCGGCTACCTGATCGGTATGGGCACCGCCTTCCGGCTCTGGGACCGTGCCGTCCACACAACCGAGTTGAATCAAGTCGGAGGCCGTGATGCGCAGTGCCCGAGCGGCCAGTTCTTTCTTGCTGGCATCGCGCCACATGATGGAAGCGCAGCCTTCTGGCGAGATGACGGAATAAATCGCGTTCTCCATCATCAGAACCCGGTCGGCGACAGCAATCGCCAGGGCGCCACCGCTTCCCCCTTCTCCCGTGATGGTGGTAATGATCGGCGCGCGTAGGCGAGCCATTTCGCGCAGGTTATGTGCAATGGCTTCCGCCTGGCCGCGCTCTTCCGCGCCAAGGCCAGGGTAGGCGCCGGGCGTGTCCACGAAGGTGAAAATCGGCCGGCCGAACTTCTCGGCGATCTTCATGACCCGCAGCGCCTTGCGATAGCCCTCGGGATTCGGCATTCCAAAATTTCGATAGACTTTCTGCTTGGTGTCGCGAGCCTTCTGGTGGCCAACGATCATCACGTCCTGGCCATGGAAACGGGCCATGCCACAGACGATGGCCGGATCATCGGAGAAGCCGCGGTCGCCATGGATCTCACTCCAGTCGGTGAAAATGCGCTCAATGTACTCCAGGGTATTGGGGCGCTGCGGATGACGCGCCAACTCAGTTTTTTCCCAAGCATTCAGGTGGGCGTAGATCTGCTTACGAAGGGCCTCCACTCGCTCCCGAAGCTCCTCGAGCTGCTTGTGAGCGTCCGCGCTCGTGCCCGCAACCGATTCCATCTGGGCAATCTGCTGCTCGACTTTTTCCAGTTCCTGTTGTGCTTTGAGGGCTGCGTCCATCTTGAATCCAGAACCATTGCCGGAAGAGGCCCACCGGCTCTCTACCATAGACAACAGAAAGTCAGAAACGGCGAACCGTTCGGGAGCCTCGGCTTGCGTCTGGGCTGCAGACGCCATACCGCCGTCGCGCGTTCGTCGTGATGCCATTTCCGCAGAGTTGGATCAGTCAATAATGCGCACCGCGCCGCGTCCGCACAGTTCTTCCACGCGGGCGATGAAATTGCGGTCCGGTTGGACATTATAGCCTTCCGCCTCCATCACCACCATGAAATCGCCCTGGCGTTCTACATCGAATAATACCTTGGCCTCTCCCTTACGTTCGGTGAACAGGGTATGGAGGGCGTCGACGGTATTGTCCGTAGCAGATTCGACCGGAACGCGAACGCGAATGGAACGCGGCAGCTTGGGCTTAGCCTCTTCCAGCGCTATGATGTCGCTGACTGTGAGCTTAGGGTTGGAGCCTTCCTCAATGCGAACACCGCCCCGCACCAGGACAGGAACTTCGAGCTTCACCTTGTCCTGCAGGCGCCGATAGGCTTCTGGGAAAACCAGCATGTCCACCGAGCCCGACATGTCTTCGAACGTGGCCTGCGCGTAGAACTCGCCCTTCTTGGATTTCAGAACCCGCACATTCGCGATGATCCCCGCAGCACAGATTTCGTCTTTGCCCGTGGAATTCTTGAGGGCGGTAATTTCTTCGGTCGAGAGGGCTCGGAAGTCTTCGATTTTGTCCCTGTACTTCTCCAGGGGATGACCCGTGATGAAGAATCCCAGAATTTCTTTTTCAGAAGCGAGCCGCAGGTGCTCATCCCAATCGGGAATATCGGCAAGTTTGTTGTTGTCCTCGCGCACCTCTTCCTGCTGGAACACGCCAAACAAGCCATGTTGCCCGGATTCGGCGTCGCGCTGGACTCCTTGTGCACGCTCAATAGCTTTGTCGAGGACTGCCATAAGTTGCGCGCGTCTGCCTAGGCAATCCATCGCCCCACTCTTGATCAGAGATTCCAGAACCCGCTTGTTGAGCAAGCGCAGATCGACGGACTCGCAGAATTCGAAAATTGACTTATAGCGCCCGAGTTTCTTGCGCCCCGCCGCGATGGACTCGATTGCGTTGAGACCAACGTTTTTGACTGCAGCCAGACCAAACCGGATCGCGGCGCCGTGCGGTGTGAAGTTCGCATCGCTGACGTTTATGGCGGGCGGTTCGACCGCGATGCCCATCTCCCGGCACTCGTTGATGTACTTGACGACGTCGTCGGTGCTTCCCGTGACCGACGTCAACAGGGCGGCCATGAACTCTACCGGATAGTGCGTTTTCAGGTAAGCGGTGTGATAGGCAAGCAGCGCGTACGCTGCCGAGTGTGATTTGTTAAAGCCGTATCCCGCAAACTGCGCCATCAGATCGAAGATCTTCTCGATCTTCTTGGGAGGATAACCTCGCTGAACCGCACCCTGGACAAAGCGCTCGCGCTGTTGGGCCATCTCTTCCGGCTTTTTCTTCCCCATAGCTCGTCGCAACAGGTCGGCTTCTCCGAGTGAATATCCCGCCAGGCGGTTAGCGATCTGCATCACCTGCTCCTGGTAGACAATCACGCCCAGAGTCTCCGCAAGAATCTCTTTTAATTCTGGCAGCTCGTATTCGATCTTGCGACGACCATGCTTGCGCTCGATGAAGTCATCGATCATGCCGCCCTGGATCGGGCCCGGACGATAGAGCGCGTTTAAAGCGGTGAGATCTTCGATGGAATTAGGCTGATAGCGGCGCAGGACGTCGCGCATGCCATGTGATTCAAACTGGAACACCCCTGAAGTGAGTCCCTTGTGAAAAACCTTTTCGTAAGTCTCCTGGTCCTCCAGCGGAATCGCTTCCAAGGACATCTTCTGGCCGTGTGTCTGTTCGATCAGCTTAGCGGTGTCATCCAGAATGGTGAGGGTGGTCAGGCCCAGAAAATCCATCTTCAGCAGGCCCATCTTCTCGATAGCAACCATGTCAAAGGCAGTTACAATTTCGTCGTTCTTGGTCTTGTAGAGCGGGACGAGCTCAGTCAGCGGGCGCGGAGCGATTACCACGCCGGCAGCGTGCACGCCTGCATTGCGCACCAGGCCCTCGAGTTTCTTGGCTGTGTCCAGGAGTTGCTTCACCTGCGCATCACTCTGGTAGGCCTGCTGCATGGCCGGTGATTCCTTGAGCGCGTCCTCCAGTTTGATGTTGAGCTGGTTGGGAACCATCTTGGCGATGCGGTCTACGTCGGCGTACGGGATGTCCATGGCGCGGCCAACATCCTTGATGGCTGCCTTCGCCGCCATTGTGCCGAAGGTGATGATCTGAGCTACATTCTCGCGGCCGTACTTGTGAGTGACGTAGTCAATTACTTCGCCCCGCCGGTTCATGCAGAAATCGATGTCGATATCCGGCATCGACACTCGTTCAGGATTCAAGAAGCGCTCGAACAGCAACTCATGCTGCAAGGGATCAAGATCGGTGATGCCCATGGAATACGAGACGAGCGAACCGGCCGCCGAGCCGCGGCCTGGACCAACGGGAATGTTGCGCTCTTTCGCGTAACGGATGAAGTCCCAGACAATGAGAAAATATCCGGAGAACTTCATCTGCTGGATGATGCCGATCTCACGCGCCAACCGCTGCTCGTAATCGGCGAGGCTGTGCTTCAGCAGGCCGCGATCAGAAAGAGTCCGAAGCGCTTCCACGCGGCGCGTAAAACCTTCGCGCGTGATGTGCTCAAAATAGCTATCGAGCGTGTAGCCGGGGGGAACTTCAAAATGCGGAAAGGGGCTGCTGACTTTCTCCAGCCGCATGTTGCACCTCTCCGCGATGGCAAGCGTGCGGGTCAGCACATCGGGCGAGTCCTTGAAAACACGAGCCATCTCCTGATGGCTCTTCACGAAAAACTGATTGCCCTGGAACTTCATTCGATTGGGTTCCTGGATGGACTTGCCGGTCTGGATGCAGACCATCACGTCTTGCGCATGGGCGTCGTCCTCGCAGAGATAGTGGCTGTCGTTGGTAGCCACGACAGGGAGGCCTAGGTCTTTTTCAAGGCGAAACAGTGCGGGATGAATCTTGTGTTCCTGGGCCAGGCCCTGGTCCTGAATTTCCAGGAAGAAGTTTTCTTTCCCAAAAATATCGCGGTAGGTGGCGGCAGCCTCGCGCGCCGCCTCGAATTTCTCTTCCATGAGAAATTCCGCAACTTCCCCTTTAAGGCAGCCGGAAAGGCCGATGAGTCCGCTCGCATGCTCCGCCAGAAATCTCTTGCTGACCCGGGGCTTGTAGTAGAAGCCGTGCAGTGAGGCTTCAGAAGTGATCTTGACCAGATTCCGGTAGCCCTCTTCGGTCTCGGCCAGCACCAGCAGATGGTTGTACGTGTCCCCTTCCGGTGGCATGCGTTCGATGTTGTGATCCTCTTTTTTCGAGATGTACAGCTCGCAGCCGACGATCGGCTTGATGCCCTCTTTATGTGCGGCATTTACGAAGTGCACGGCGCCGAAGATATTGCCGTGGTCGGTCATGGCCACGGCCGGCATGCCCAATTCCCGGACACGCTTGCAGAGTTTCTCGACGTCACAGGCTCCGTCGAGCATCGAGTAGTCAGTATGCAGGTGCAGGTGGACGAATTGCGACATGAGCTCCCGGATAACTAGGTTCTTACTATCATTCTAGCGAAGGGCGAAGAACCTGCAACGCCGGAAAATGGTGCAGAACACATGGTCAACTCGTTAAAGGCATTGCATTTCGGAAATCACGTTTGACAGACCCCGAGTAGCCGCCCTAATCTTGTTAACCCCCGAAGCGGAGCCGGCTTCGTGCATCCTGGTTTTTCCATTCCGGGCTTCGACCGCGGCCAGCAAGAGGGTCCCGTGAAGAACGCGATGCTCAGGGATATTAGTTGCTTCCTGCTCCTGTGCTGCGCTGCCGCTTTAGCACAAACGAATACCGGGCGCATCCTGGGCACCATAAGGGATCAGACAGGAGCCGTAGTTGCCGGCGCAACCGTCGTAATCACCGACCTGGAACGCGGCACTTCCCGACGCGTGCACAGCAATGAACTGGGCGAATATGTTGCGCCGGAGCTCCCGCCCGGGCTGTACCGAGTGAGCGCCCAGGCTCGTAACTTCAAACGCGTCAAGTGGCCCTCGCTTCGCCTGGAAGTGGCTCGTGATGTCCATCTTGACTTCCAGCTTCACCCCGGCGCTCCCGATGAAGTGATCGAAGTCACCGGTGAGGCACCCTTGATTGAAACCACCAATGACACACTCGGGGGTACCTTCACGAACCGAGCAATCACTGACTCGCCTCTGAATGGGCGGGACTTCCAGAACCTGGTGGTGCTTCGTCCCGGACTCGAACGTTATCCCGGCGGCGGATTCCTCTCCATTCGTTCCAATGGGAATCTCCCTGAAGACAATAATTTCATCATCGATGGCACCGACAACAACGACCCGTACTATGCGACCACGGTGATCAACTCCGAGGGTGTGCAGGGCACACCCGCCACCCACCTGCCGGTCGACGCTATCCAGGAATTTAATGTCCAGGAGAACCCTTCGGCAGAATACGGGTGGAAGCCGGGGGCGATCATCAATGTCGGGCTGAAGTCGGGCACGAATAGCTTGCACGGCTCTACTTCCTATTTCGGCCGCAACAATGTCCTGGATGCGCGCAACTGGTTCAACCAAAGGCCCGATCCGCAGAAGCCTTTGCATATGCACCAGTTCGGCGCGACCATCGGGGGGCCCATCGCTGAGAACCGCATCTTCTATTTTCTCGCGTACGAGGGGGTTCGCGATCTGGTAGGCAACTCGGAAGTGCTGGCGACGCCGGTGACAAGCAGCCTGGGTAGCGTGCCGAACGCCCGCTTCGACAGTATCCCGGACGCTGTGGCAAGCTTGGCGTCGCATCAGGTTTCGGTAAACCCGGTTAGCTCGGCCCTGCTTGCGCTTTTCCCGCAAAACAACAGTTCCTCTACCAACACTTCCTCAGGTTTTCCCAACAGGAACCGCGAGGACAATGGGCTCGGCAAGCTAGATTTCCACCTCGGGGAACGTCATGTGCTAACCGCGCGCTACTTCGCGGGCGATAGCCTGCAGATCGAGCAGGACATTCCCGTGCTCCGGCCGGAATGGCAGTCGCAAGCCGTCACCCGGGCGCAGGTTGCCGGCGCAAACTGGACGTGGACGCCTGCCTCACGCTGGGCCAACGAAGCCAAGTTTGGCTTCAATCGCTTCTGGCAAACGATCATGACGGTCGACCACGCAAGGAGTCCCGAGAGTTATGGCATCAATACCGGCGTCACTGATCCAAGCAATTTTGGCCTGCCTCAGATCTCGATACTCGGCTTTACGCCTCTTGGCGGAAACTCCTTCTTGCCCCTGGAAACAACACCGAACCAGACACTGCAGGGCAGCGATAACGTGTCCTACATGCGTGGACGGCATACTTTTCGCTTTGGCGGTGAATTTCGGGACGGCAGCACCTTCAATCTCCGCGATCGATATGGCAAAGGGCGCGTTCGGTTTGTGGGAGGAAGGGCCTGGACGGGTTTCGAAGCAGAAACTCACAGCAGTCCCTTGGAAGATTTTCTGGCGGGCATGCCGGTCAGCGGTCGCATCTTCGTTGGCGATTCCCGGCGCCATGTGAACCTCAAATCATCCGGCGCCTATGTGCAGGACGACTGGAAGATCTCATCCCGCTTCGTCATGAATTTGGGCCTGCGCTACGACCTGAGTGCACCCATCAAAGAGCGCGACAACCTGCTCGGCAACTTCGATCCCAATCGAGGACTAGTGCAAGTCGGCCGGGATGTCTCGGCGCCCTACAATCTCGATCCCAACAATTTTGCACCGCACCTCGGCTTCGCCTGGGATCCGACCGGTAAGTCGAACACCGTACTCCGAGCGGGCGCAGCAATCACCTACGCAATTCCGCCGATCTCGACGTTTATGGGACCAAAATTCTTAACCAACGCTGCCACGGAGGGCCTGAATGTGATCCCGACAGGCGCGGCAGGAGTCACTCCCGGAGGCGGCAAAATCGTTGCTGCCGCCACCAACGTGGACCTCAGCGGCCTGACTTGGAACTCTAAAGACCCCGTTTTCAACGCAACCATCGATTGCAATGCTACCCCGTGCGACATTCTGGGAGTGAACCGCAACTTGAGAACTCCCTATGTGACTAACTGGAATTTGAACATCCAGCAAAGGCTCGGGAATAACATGGCACTGCAGGTGGCGTATGTCGGAAACAAAGGCACAAAACTGTATAGCATTTATGACATCAACCAGGTAGATCCGTCGAAGGCTGAAGGGCAGTCGGGACGCCCTTTCACCTACAACTGCCCGACTGCGGGTGTTGCGGGACCGGGCTGCTTTCCTTTTCTCGGATTCGTGAACTTTCTCTCCAATGGCTATGAATCCAAGTATCACGCCTTGCAGGCTACGTTGACAGAGCGATCATGGCGGGGGCTCTACTTCCTAGCCGGTTATACCTGGTCGCATGCCCTGGATCAGGCGTCCCTCAACCGGGCACGGCAGCCGCAGGATAGCCTGCACCCGGAACGAGAATACGGAAATAGTGACCTCGATCTTCGCCAGCGGTTTACGCTTTCCCTCCTCTACGAACTGCCAAGCCGGGAAGGTTGGGGACAGTTGCTGGAAGGCTGGCAGATCAATTCCATTGTCGTTGTGCAAACGGGCATGCCCTGGGGGGTGATCGATGGCTTAATCGGCGGCTATGACATCAGCAAAACTGGGGAGTTTAGCGATCGCTGGAACTTCACTGGGAATCCCGCCGATTTCAAAGCCTCGCCGCACGGGTCCATACCTTATGTTGATCCCCGCAGTTTTATCGTCGATGCCACTGACAACGTAACCGGGAGCCGCGATCCCAGCGGTTCCAAGTGCATAGCCGCGGCTGGCAGTCAAGCTGAGATCAATCAGCTCGCCACCTTCGGGTGCTACGTAGAGGGTTCTGGCGTTTTGACTCCGCCCACGCCAAAAACGTTTGGAACGATGGGCCGCAACATCTTCCGTGGGCCCGCCTATCGCAACTGGGATTTTTCCATCATGAAAAACTGGAGAATCGGGGACCGCGCAATCCTTCAGGCTCGCGGCGAGTTCTTCAATGTTCTCAATCACCCGAACTTCAGCAACCCCTACGGCGTCGGAGGGCAGCTCGGCAATGTCGACCCCTCGGTGCCAGACTCGTTCGGCTTTGCCAGCGCCACTCCCGACGTGGCTGCAGCGAACCCGGTGATGGGTAGCGGTGGCCCGCGGGCTATCCAGATTGGCCTGAAACTGAGATTTTAGATTTAGTGCGAGAGCGCAAAAGCGGCAGACTTACCTGCGCTTCTTGCTTTTCGATTTGCCCTTGGCTGCCATCTTGCTCGGCTTCGATGCAGAGTTGGGGTTGGCTGGCCTATGCACCGGTTTGACCTCCACCTTCGCATGCGGCTGCGGCGCCGGCGTTTTTGCTGCTGCACCCTTTCCCTTCTTCTGCCCAGCTTCATGGCCGGCTGGTGCCGATGCTGCCCCCGCCGCCGCCGCAGCTTTGGCGGCACGCCCACGTTTGGGGGGCGGAGGCGGAGGTGGCGGAGGCGGAGGTGGCGCCAAAGGTTTGAGGAATTTCAGAATCTCGGTTCGCGAGCGCAGCTTACCATCCAGCAGGAGCAGGAACGCATCCTGGACGATCTTGGGATACTCTGGCAGCAGCGGCGTGATGTGCAGCTCTGCCATTTCCGGCAGCGGTAACTTCTGCTGAAGCTGACGCCATTTCCCGAAGAAGTTGCGGATCTTTTGTACGACCGCCTGCTGGCGCGCGGATACCTCCAGAAACAAAATCATTTCTGGGCGCGATTCAGACAGCAGCCTCCAGGCGCGCGAGGGAGTCGCAGCCTCCTTGCCGGTTAGTCTCTTGGCGAGCTCCTTGGCATTGTCTTCCAGATCGCGCCACCATTCGACCAGGTCCTTGCGTGGGATCAATCTCCGGATATCGGAGATTTCCTTATCGCTGAGACGGGAGGTGAGGAAGTAGAGAACCGCCGGCGCAGGATCGGGATTGTAACCAAACTCGCTCATCTGCTGCCGCGTCTTCATCAATTGACTGAGACTGACCGTATCCACTTTGGCAGTCGTCCAATGCGGACTGAGCACGCCAAGCCAGCCTTCCTTTTCCAGCACGCGCACGATGTGCAGCGGGTCTTCTTCGTAGGCCAGCTGCTCGATCTCGTAACCAATGGCCTTGTTGGTGATGTACTCGATGTACTTGTTTTCTTTGGCGGAGTCGAAGCGAGCCTGCGTACGTTCTTCCAAAGGCCAGTGAAAACGCGCGGCAAAGCGGCTGGCCCGAATCAGGCGCGCCGGATCCTCGACGAAGGCATAGTTGTGCAAGGCGCGTATGAGCTTGGCTTCGATATCTGCCGCACCGTTGAAGGGATCCATGAGCAAGCCGCGGGATCCCGGGTTCAGCGAGAGCGCCATGGCGTTGACCGTGAAATCCCGGCGGCGGAGGTCCTCCAGGATAGTTCCGGGCGTCACCACGGGCGGCTTGCCCGGCTTCTCATAGCGTTCCGTGCGGGCCATGCTGATTTCCGCGCGCACATTCCCGGGGAGCGTCAGGTAGAGAGCCTTCAGATCGTCATCAACGCTCTGGGTAGCCGCACCCCCGCGTTCCAGTTCCTTCTCCAGCTTGAGAGCATTGCCTTGAACTGTGAAATCCAGGTCGCGGATGGTAAAGCCACTGATGATGTCACGCACCGCCCCACCGGTTAGGTAAACGTTCATCCCGGCGGCTCGGGCCACGTCCTGGACGAGTGTCACCGCACGCTGTTGGTCCGGAGTCAGCCGGATTTCTAAAGTGTAGATGTAATCGGCCATGTCTATCGTTCAGACTGCCCAGCTGAGGGGCCCGTTGGGTTCAGAAGCACCAAGATTTCCACAGGGTCGGTGAAGGCCGCAGAACCGGTCCGCTACTTCCGTGTAAGTAGCTCTGTCCGTGAGACTTATACTGCCCAGGATGAGGGTCGGCAAGCTTATGAAAATAACATATGGTTAATATTTTGGCTACTGCAATCGAGAGAGCTGCCGGAATTTGCTGGAAAGATGCGAGAATCAGAAGGGCAACGAGTCAGCAGCGCCCGCTGGCAGCGGTTTTGAGCTACCACGATGCCCTCGACCCATAAGAAAGTCATTGTGCGCAAAATGGACCGCGACACGGTCAACGGCTATGTTGCGCCCGCGAATTTTGTCCACGAAGGTAAGCTCGAACTGCTCAACACAGCGGGCAATGTCGTCGCTATGGACCTCAGAGATATCAAGGGCGTGTACTTCGTCCGGGAGTTTGCTGACTCGGATACTCTGAGCCGCAAGACTTTTACCAGCCGTCCGCGGACTGAGGGCCTGTGGGTGCGACTCAGGTTCAAGGACAATGAGGTTCTTGAGGGCATGATGCCCAATGATCTCAGCCAGTCAACGGCCGACGGTTTCCTGATTAACCCGCCTGACCTGCGCTCCAATACCCAGAGGATCTTCGTTCCCCGAAGCGCCCTTGCTTCCCTGACTGTCTTGGCCGTCATCGGCGGCATGCATCGGCGACGTAAGGCTGCCGCAGAAGATGTCCGGCAGGTTCAGCTATTCGGAGAATGACCCAGGCCCAGACATCCTGGTCTGGGCGAAGCTTGAATAGTCCGAGTACATCTGAGCTGCACTCGGCCGAACCGTCGAGACGCCCCTCCTAGGTAGGCACGGTACGCTCCTTTACAATCTCGGCAAGGTCACATCTATGAAACTGGCAGAACTCGCATCGGCAATCGGAGCGCGCCTAGAGAACGGCTCGCCGAACACGGAAATTACTGGGGTATGCGGCATCGAAGAAGCCGCGCCTGGACATGTCACGTTCCTGGCTAATCCAAAGTATGCCTCGGCAGCCAAGGCAACTCGAGCATCCGCGGTGATCGTTGCAGAAGACTTCCCTGCCGCGGCCACTGCCATGTTGCGTTCGAAGAATCCCTATCTGGCATTTGCGCACGCGCTGGAACTTTTCTATCAACCCCCGAAGTACGCCCCCGGCGTGCACCGCACGGCGGTGGTTCATCCCTCGGCGAAGATAGGGCATGGGGCACACATTGGGCCGTATGTCGTAATTGATGAAGATGTTGAGATTGGGAAGAATGCGGTGATGCTGGCGCACGTGGTGATTTATCGAGGAGCAAAGATTGGGAACAATTTCTTCGCCCACGCTCATGCTGTGGTCAGGGAGCACTGCCTGGTGGGAGATTCAGTAATTCTCCAGAACGGAGCGGTGATTGGAGCCGACGGATTCGGCTTTGCCAAGGACGATGGCGGACGTTGGCAGAAAATTGTGCAGTCCGGACCAGCCATCCTGGAGGACGATGTCGAAGTGCAGGCCAACGCTTGCGTAGACCGCGCCAGCATTGGCGAAACCCATGTGGCGCGTGGCGCCAAGATCGACAATCTGGTTCAGGTTGGGCACGGATCGAGCGTCGGCGAAGACACTTTGCTCTGCGCACAGGTCGGCTTGGCAGGCTCGACGAAAGTCGGAAAGAACGTAATCCTAGCGGGACAGGTTGGTGTCGCCGGACACTGCAAGATTGGTGATGGCGTTATTGCTACCGCGCAGAGCGGTATTCCCAATGACGTGCCTGAGAAGGCGGTGGTCAGCGGCTATCCGGCGATTGATAACAAGCTCTGGTTGCGGTGTGTAGCGGTTTTCAATCGCTTGCCCGAGATTGCCAAGGCGTTGCGGGCGAAGTCTTCAGCATAGAGACCCGTTAATGAGTGTGAACGCGATGTCATAACAGTTGACCGAATGTCCTCGCCTGGGCCGAATCGGAGTACCCCACTTGTGAAATGCGCTGTATTTAGGGACCATTTTTCATTTCCTGTCGACCGACAGCCTCCGCAAACGGCCGCCGATGTTCGGAATCGACCCCCAACCAAGTGAATCGTCTCGTGTGCTCGTGCCATCTCCGCGATAAAGGACTCGGAACCACGTTGAATAGCGCCTTCTCGGCTGCTCTCAGAATCGAGTTTCCCCAGCAGCTTGCTAACCCGGTCAAAGGTATCCTCGGACAGTTTCCCTTGCAGGCTCTCGCTACCATGTTTGGTAACTCTGAAGATCTTGTAGTGACCGCTGCGATCGAGGGCGAAACCGACTCGAGGAGAAGTGCTCTATTCCCTGCAATCCACTACAGATAGGAAAGTCGGGCTATTTACTGGGATCACTCTGACTAGGCTTCTTCGATTGGCCAGGAGAGCTGGCTGAGCACAGAAGGACCATCTGGCGTGATACCTCGGTCGCGGCAGTCACTTCTTCAACCACCCTTGTAACTCGAGCCAATCAGCGAACCTGTCGATCCAATGATCGGTCGGGAGGTTCTGCTTTCGCATTCCAAAGCCGTGGCCACCCTTGGCGTACAAGTGCAATTCAGCGGATTTGTGAGCCTCCGACCACTTCTGGTACAAAGCAACACTTTGCGGCGCGAGTCCGAGCTGATCATCAGTCGCAGCCGCAACAAACATGGGCGGCGCATCCGCGGGAACAGAGGCATCTTTGAACTTTTCCCCGCCCGCATAGATCGGGGCTACGAAGGCGGGCCGGCCTTCAGGCAAATAATGAAAGGCAACTCCGGCAGTCACCGCTCCCCCAGCGGAGAATCCGATAATGCCGACGCGGTCGGGGAAAACTCCCCATTCTGCTGCGTGCTGCCGAACGTAGGTGACAGCCGCTAACCCATCGGCGACGGCTAGGGGAACGACCTTCCCTGCCATCTCCTGAAATTTCTGCCGGTCAGCAAGCATCGCCCCAAATTCCTGTGTGGCGTCCTCGCCGGTGTGAGCGAGGCGGTACTTCAACACGAAAGCCGTCACGCCTCTCGCGGTCATGAACTTGGCTACATCGGTGCCCTCGCTGTTGATGGAGAGGGCCATAAAACCACCACCAGGGCAGATCACCAGAGCGGTGCCGTTTCTCAACTCTGGAGAAGGCTTGAAAACTGTCAGGCTTGGCTTGGTTACGTTGGTGACGACTTCGGTGTTCCAGACTCTCGAGAAATACTCTTTCTCCGGATAGCTCTCCTGCGCCGAGCCAGGCGGCGTGGCGGGGTAGAGGGGGATGACATCCTGGGCAGCGGCCAGAGTGGTCAGGAACGCCACTAAGCAAAGGGTTCGAATGAGCAACGTTTTCATGGCCGCGTAGTTTAGCAGAGAGTCGCAGTCGAGTGATTTCAAGCGGGACCCTTGCTTCCTCTTAGGGGGTTGTTAAGCGAGACCAGCAAAACACCACGAGCCACCAAGGCTGTGCTTTGATTCGGTCTTCCGTCACCCGCTGTCTTCGCGGATTCGATCCGAATTGCCGAATCGATTCTAGAAAGGACTTCGTGCGACCTACCCCGGCATACCTAGCGTCAATGATCAAGACTCTAGGGATGGTGAGGATCAGATGGCCGAGAACAACGGCTCGCGTAGTGGCACCACTGCTGTCGATTGATGCGCGGGAGTATAGCAGTTGTCTGTCCATTCCACCATGACTGTCGTTATCAAGCATAGCGCTCATCTGTGATTACTAACCTCCAAAATCTTTCTCGTTTGCAAAGATTTGTCAGGGCGTCTATGCGGCGACCGCGGTCGGTTGGCCTGTAACAGGCGTGAACTGGGTAACCGTGGAGCGTAAAGCACTGAGGATAGCTATGATGATCTTGCGACCCAAAGTAGAGTGCCACTTCCCCAGCTGATTCGCCTATCCCCAGCTAAGCTAGTACGATTCCTTCCGACTAAGACAACCTGCCGTTACCAGCCTGCGCCACCGTAGCGCAACGAAGCCCTCCACAGCGTCGCGGAGCGGAGGCGGCGCCTCATCCGGCCTCACTCTTCCGAGGCGGGGCGCTCTTTCATAGTGCATTGACCAGTGGTCAACTTGTGATAACGCACTACAACAACAGTTGGACAAATCCGTCGGTTCGACGGTGTCAGAAGCTCACTGCATTGTTTAGTGGCTTAGATGGGTGCCGGTTAGCTAAAGAACATCGACGACGATAAGCGTAATGTCATCCTGCTGGTTCACTGCAGCAGGTCGCCACCTCTGGAGTTCGGAGAGCACTTGACGCGACAGCTCGGAGGCGGGATGCAATCGATTATCGCGTACAACCCGTTCCAGTTGCCGGTCGCCAAACGCCTCCCCTGCGCCGTTCTCAGTTTCGGTCACGCCGTCGGTGTAGAGTAGGAAGCGATCGGATGGTTCAAGCGGCACGCTGCACACCGGGTAGTTAGAGTCAGGTCCAACTCCGAACAGCAGCCCGTTACTTTCGATACGCTGCATTTCGCCCCTCGTACTCCGCCAGCACAGTAGCGGCGGATGTCCAGCAGCCGAGTAGAGCGCGTTGCGGTTCTCTGCGTCGATCCAGACATAAGCCGCCGAGGCAAACTGGCCGTGCGCTTCACTCGACAGGATACGATTCAAGCCCCCAAGCACCTGCGCGGGATCATCGGCATGGACGGCGACGGACTGCATGGCCACTTTGATCATCGAAGAGATGAGCGCGGCCGGCATGCCATGCCCGGAGACGTCTGCCACAAGGATGCCCAGATGGTTGTCGCTTGAGGGGACGAATTGATAGAAATCACCCGCAACGGCGGTCATGGGATGGTAAGAAGCAGCAATACGGAGGTTCTCCAGCTCGGGAACTCCCGCCGGAAGAATTGAGAACTGTATCTGCCGGGCCGTCTCCAGTTCCGTCTCGATGGAAAGCAGACGGCGCTCGTTCGTAAACAATATCTCCAGAGCTACGTACCCCAGCGAAAACAGAAGGAGGGCAAAGCCCAGCGAGTCCACCAAGGGCAGAGGGCGATAGTGCAGCACGATCCCCAAGTTGGTGTACAGCACCTCCAAGGCATAAATGAGCGTACCGGCGGCGAGAACGCGGTGATTCTGGATCACCAGGAACCTGGAGAATTTTGGAACCAGCACGACAGCCAAGAGGAGCAGCGTGGTAAGAATTGCGAGCAGGTTATTGTAGAGCATCCATTTGCTGGCTGGACCACCGAGGACGAACGTGCCAATACCTACCAAAGCAATCGTCACCCCCGCTAAGATTTCCAGCTGGATGAGGAGCCTGAGCTTGCCCAGGCTCAGTTCTCGCCAGGCGAACAAGGCAGAGACCAGGAGCAGGTACATGACCGCCGTACTTACGTAGGGAGTGGCAGATTTGAGGGCGAGCGGCAGAATCGCCACCACCAAGGGGGTCTGGACCAGTTTTTGGCCGCCGAACAGCCCGCTAAAGATTCCCAACCATACGAGGATGCCAACGCCCGTGCGCCAGCGGATCGCTGCGATCGCGCAGGCGATCACCCCAATGGACAAGAAAATCGTTCCGAGGACGATATCGATCACGTCGCCGCGCAGGGTCTCCAGAGCTGCATCTGCCGCGTTCATGCCATTCATGGAACACGATCTTATTCTTCGAACCGTCCCTCGGCGCAAAATTCTAACTGGCGCAAACCTACTAGAACAGGCCTTTGCGCTCAGAATCCCAATAGGCGTTATCGCGATAGTTCGATACCTAACTGGCAGAATGCAGCTTAAAGGTCAGGATGCGCGCACAGGCTGTGGCGGCGCCAGAATCGCCAGCCTTTGCGATGCCGGCGCCGCTGAATGCTTCGCAACAGTATTTCGTTACCCCTCGAGTGCCCTGCTCGGAAAATCGAAGGCAAAAAGAGGGTTACATGTGATGGGGCGGCTTCTTCGTCGGAGCACTCACCTTGGGAGGATGTACCAGGGTGGTGCCGGACGTCTTCGCCGTCGTGACGTTTCCCGTGAATGTTGGCAGGAAGCGAGCGTGAGTTACGGATTCAAAGCCGGAAGCCAGCTTGATCAGCGTGGGCTCGCTGAAAGCGGTTCCGATGAAACTGATGCCCATGGGCATGCCCAGTACGTTCGCCGCGGGCACATTAATGATGGGATATCCCGGCCCCCCGGCCAAGCCCGAGCTGGCAAAGATGAAGTGATCGGACAGGATCAGATCGGTGGTCCAGCCGGGGCTGTCGGTCGGCGCCACGATAGCATCCAGGTTGAAACGGCTGAGGGCTGAATCCAGGCTGGCGCCCGCCAAGTGATCGATCACCAGCGCGTCGTTATATGACATGCAGGTGGCAGTGCTGGGGAGAACCGGCGAGGTGAAGCGCGGATCGCAGAAGTTTGGGTCGGGATTCATGGTCTCGGCCAAGTCAAAAATTTCCTGGCCGAAGTATGGCATCTCCGCGGCCGCATTGGCATTGTCGAAATCAATGGCGCTCTGTAGCGTTCCGCCCGCCACGGGCACGCCCACGCGAGTACCGAAATACTTAGCTACATCGAACTTGAAGTCGTAGAGCAACACCATGAACTCGCCATCGGCCGGCGAGAAGCTGAAGTTGTTCGCAGGATCATCAAGATCAACCATGGTGGCGCCGGCATTGGTTATCGCCTCGATGGCTGCATCGAATGCTGCTACCACCTGCGGGGGCGCGCTATCAATGCCCTGCCGCGTCACGCCCAGGCGTGCACCCCTGAGGCCAGCCGGATTCAGAAACGCCGTGTAGTCGGCGGGAAGGGTTGGACGGCTCTTGCCCGGAAGCGGTGCCGCCGGCGAACAAGTGGGGCTGCAAGCCTGCCAGCCCAGAGGGACACCGCTGGTTGCGAGATCGCGTGGATCGGGAGTGCGGCTGACGATGAAACTGAGAGTGGTAGCTGCATCGGCCACGGCACGGGTGTGCGGCCCCACCGTATCCTGGGTGTGGGAGATGGGAACTACGCCGCCGCGGCTGACCAGCCCGACCGTGGGTTTAATCCCTACAACCCCGTTGACATTTGCCGGACAAACAATGCTGCCATCGGTTTCGCTACCCAGAGACACCGCGGTGAAGTTTCCCGCCGCAGCCGCAGCCGACCCCGAGCTGGAGCCACAGGCGTTGCGATCAAGAGAGTATGGGTTGTGAACCAGGCCGCCGCGTCCTGACCAACCGCTCGTCGAATAGAATGAGCGAAAGTTTGCCCACTCGGAAAGATTGGTCTTACCAAGGATCACGGCGCCGGCGTTTCTCAGGTTTGCTGCCACCGTGGAATCCTCGAGCGCGGGCATGCCAAAGAGCGCGAGGGATCCGGCCGTGGTTTGCATTTTGTCGCCGGTATCAATGTTGTCTTTCAGAAGCACGGGTATCCCCAGAAGTGGGCCGCTGGCGCCCCTTCTCCGCATGGCGTCGGCATTGCGCGCCAGAACCAGCGCGTCTGGGTTCAGCTCAATGACGGAATTCACTCCTGGACCTTTCTGGTCCAGCGCGAGGATACGCGTGAGGTAGAACTGTGTCAGTTGGACGGAAGTGAGTTTGCCGGAAGACATGTCGGCCTGAAGTTGGGCAATGGTGGCCTCATTAAATGTGCTGGGAGCCGAGTTGTTGTTCTGGGCGGTCGCAAACGTGCAGGTTAGCAGAATTGGGATGAACAGGGTACGTATCGGCTGGCGGATCATCCGGTTCCTCCTCTTGAGAGACTCGGGCGCGTAACACCAGGAAAATCACCGGGTGGGCAGTGGAACGCGGCCGGTTGATTTTGGAGGCAAAAACCTAGCCTGCTGATTTGGGAAAGTCAATACAGTGGAGTTCCCGAACTCAGGTACCGGCTGTGGAAATCCGCACAGCCTGATGGCACTCAGGAACGTCCGTCGATGGGTGCGAAATAACGCCACTTGAGGCTCTAGATCGCCGGCGGCTCCACAGAAACACTTCTCACGCCGAACCAGTCTGAGCACATTTGTCTGAGCTTCAGCCCGCTGACAAATCGGCTCCATTCTCTTACTTCAGCCTTGCGCTGGTTATAGAAATGCGGGGCATGCCGCAAGCGCCGGAGTTGATTTCGTATGGCTTTGTCGAGCTATATGGGTCGTCCGATCACGATGGAACAATGCTTGAGATCAGGCAGGGAGAATGGATTCGCGTCAGAGGAAATGTAAAGCTCCAGTCTTGGCCGCAGAAGCCGGTTTCCGCCCGTTTCCGTGGCGAGTTTTGGCTGCGCAGAAACAGTTTCCATCCCCATCCGGGTGGTGCATCCACGCAAATAGAAAACTTATATCCAAACCAGACGCCCACGCCTTGGCTGGCCGTGCAGTTACTTCCGGTCCTCACCAGTAACCCCAAGTAGTAGCCGATTAGTTGGGCCAGACTCTCCCAAGTGTTCTTAGCAGGCTCACTCAGAACCAAGTCCATCAGCAGAACGTTCCGTTAGACCGACCGGATGGAAACGCGAGACACTCTTAGGCAGGCTCTAGCTTGTTCAAGCGCTCAGGGATTTGTTCCCATTCTTCGCCGGCTCGCTGGGTGGTTGCTGTTCCTGCCGGTACTCCGGTGGCAGGCCACTGTTAATAGCCTCCCACACTTTGGTCATCAGGCATTCGCGCGAGACAAAATCCTTCGGCTCAATTGCCTCATGAAAGATCACAGTTACTGTGCCGGGCTTGATCGAGAACCTCCGCTTGGGCATGACATAGTGGGTTCCAGCGGTCGTCACGGGAACTACCGGGATGCCTGCTTCCATCGCCAAATAGAACGGGCCCTTCTTAAACGGCAGCAGCTGGCCATCGAACGAACGTTTTCCTTCTACATAAATCGTCATGTTGATCCCTTGCCGCAAGACCACCGACGCTTCACGAACCGCCGCAATACCTGCCTCGCGATTCCCGCGATCCACGGGCACCAGCGATCCCAGCCGCATGGTTTTGCCCAGGATGGGATATTTGAATAGTTCTTTCTTTACCATCACCGAGGTGCGTCCGGGAATCAATGGGATCAGAATGGGAGGATCTAGATTGGACACGTGATTGGACATGAAGATGTAGTTACGCGTGGGGTCGATGCGATCCAGGCCAACGGTTTCTACCCGCACTCCCGCCAGACGGATGCCAGTCCAGGCACCCCACATGGCCATGCGGTAAAGGAGGTCCACCCGACCGGAAATGAATGTCCAGGGGAAGCCTACCAGCGCGGCGACGGGCAGAGCCGCGGTCCAGAACGCGAGCATCAGGACAGTGCGAATCACGGGTGCGCTTCTTCCGGCTTTTGATCTTCACCCGCCAGCCAAGCTGCACGGCGGGCACGCTGCTGCGGCGTGTAATTGTCCACATCTTTCAATTCGAACTCAATTTCTTCGCGACTTCCCAGCCTCCAAGAAAGGTCGCGCTGACCGCTGGCGTTGCCGACGGTCAAATGGAGATTATCTCCCGGACGAAGGTTCGCGATTTGCTCTTCCAGGTCGGATCTGGCAGGCTGGCCGTTGATCTCCAGAATCGAATCGCCGACCGCCAGGCCAGCCGCTTCCGCTTCTCCCCCCGAGACTACTGTCCCGACCGAAGGCGGAGCGCCAAAATTGCGTACTGGAGTAAAGCCGGGGTCGGCAACGACGATCGTATGGCGGACCAGGCGTAGGCCAACCGTCTTAAAGAAATCGTCGTAAGGAATTTCCTCGGTTGCGGCCACATATTTTTGAAAGAACCATCGCAGATCGGTATGCCCGACAGCTTCGGCGGCCTGGCGAACTCCATCGGAATCGGGAAAGAAGCGGCCCTGCTTGGCATAGTGATCATTCATCCAATGAAACAAGTCGCGCAGCGATGCCGAACTATGACTTGCTTCCCGCACTTCCAAATCAAGCATCACACCTAGCAGTTCGCCCTTGTTGTAATACGAGATGCTGCGTTGCGGAACGCGATAGTAGCCGTATTTCTCTAGCCATGCGTCGAGACTCGATTCCTCCGCCGACTGCGTCTTGTGAGCCGGGCGTCGCTGCAGGCTGGTGATCTGCTCGGCGAGATC
>DATEPX010000129.1:0-3085 GCA_035272945.1 Terriglobales bacterium | reverse complement strand
TGAACCATCCCAATATCTCCACGATCTATGACATTGGTGAGGAAAATGGCCGGGCCTTCATCGTGATGGAATACCTCGACGGTAAGACCCTGAAGCACGTGATCGGCAACCGTCCGATGGATCTGGAGACGCTGCTCTCCCTCGGCATCGAGATTGCCGACGCTCTCGATGCAGCCCACGCCGAAGGCATCGTGCACCGGGACATCAAGCCGGCAAACGTTTTTTTTACCCGGCGTGGGCACGCCAAGATTCTTGATTTCGGCTTGGCCAAGGTTTCGTCCGCCACTCGGATGGAGGGAACAGGGGTCATGGTCCAGGCGACAGCCGGAGCCAGTCTCGAGCACCTGACCAGTCCGGGCACTGCCCTGGGTACCGTGGCGTACATGTCCCCGGAACAGTCGCTGGGCAAAGAACTCGACGCACGAACAGATCTGTTTTCCTTTGGCGCCGTGCTGTACGAGATGGCGACCGGGCTGCTGCCGTTCCACGGGGATACTTCCGCCGCCATATTTGACGCGATTCTACACAAGGCACCAACCGCCCTGGTCCGCCTAAATACCCAGGTGCCGATGGAGCTGGAGCGGATCATCAACAAGGCATTGGAGAAGGATCGCAACCTGCGCTACCAGCATGCCGGCGATCTGAGAGCTGACCTACAACGGCTGAAGCGCGATACCGATTCCGGGCGCGCCGCTGTGCAGAGCATGGAGTCGGTCCCCATCTCCACCCCGGAGGCGGCCCCGACTTCAGGAACGACTCGGGTTGCAGAAGCCCGTGCGGGAAGCAGTTCCGCGCAAAGACTGGCAGCGCAGCCAGTCAGCGCGGCAGTGCCGGGTCGGCCGCTGGGAAAGATCGCCGCGTTCGTGGCCGTGGTCGTGGCGGCACTGGTCGCTGGAGGTCTATATCTCCGCTCCAACCGAGCCCAGGCCCTTACGGGGAAAGACTCGGTTCTCGTCGCGGACTTCGTCAACACGACGGGCGATGCGGTTTTTGACGGCACGCTGAAGAAGGCCCTGGCAGTGGATCTGCAGCAGTCGCCGTACCTGAGTGTCTTCTCGGATGAAAAGGCGCGGCATACGCTGACCTTGATGGGGAAGTCACCGGACGAGCGGATCACTACGGAAATTGGGCGCGATATCTGCCAGCGCAACGGCGCCAAGGCACTGCTGGTGGGTTCGATCGCCAGCTTGGGCAGCCAGTACGTGATTACGCTGGATGCGATCAATGCCGCTACTGGAGACACCCTGGCCGAGGTGCAGGGGCGGGCGGACAGCAAAGAGCAGGTGCTCAAGACCCTGGACCAGACCACGACCGAACTGCGGGAGAAGCTGGGCGAGTCGCTGGCTTCCATCCAGAAGTTCGACAAACCACTCGAGGAAGCCACGACCTCTTCTTTAGAAGCGCTGAAGACTTACACCCTCGGGGATGCGAAGCATTCCGCTGGAGACGATCTGGCTTCTATTCCGCTGTACAAACGCGCGGTCGAAGTGGATCCGAACTTCGCCATCTCCTACGCGCGGCTGGGCACGGTTTACGGCAATTTCGGGCAAGTGGATGCAGCCGAAGGCTACCGGAAAAAAGCATTTGAGTTGAAGGATCGGGCCACCGAGCGGGAGCGGCTGTACATCACCGCCCACTACTACGCCGACAGCGGGCAACTGGAAAAGGGGATTGCGGCGTACGAGCTGTTCAAGCAAACCTATCCGCGCGAAGTTACTCCTTATGTGAACCTGGGGGTCACATTCGCGCAGCTGGGGGAATTCGATAAGTCGCTGGAGAACACCAAAGAGGCGATGCGGGTGGACCCCGACGAGATTCGCGGCTACGGGCAGACGGCGACCGATTATATGGGACTCAATCGCCTAGACGAGGCCAAGGCAGTTGCAAAAGCAGGTCTGCAAAGGAACCCCGGCTTCACATCCCTGCACGAAGCGCTGGCAATCATCGCGCTTGCGCAGGGGGATCTGGCCACCTCGGAAAAGGAGGAGGCCTTCGTTCATGCACAGCCAGACCTCGAATTTAATGTGAATTTCCGCCACGGCGACATAGCCGCATCCCACGGACAACTGCGGCAAGCTAACAACTTCTATGAGAAGGCGCGGCAGCTCGCACAACGACTCCAACTCAAGGATCTGGAGTCATACGCGATCGCCCAGGAAGGATGGGTTCTGGCGCTGGCCGGCAATCAACGGCAGGCGATTGCAACTGCGAACGTGGCTTTGGGCAATTCGCAGAGCTACAGCCTCAAGCTCCAGGCAGCCTTGACGCTGGCTGTAGCCGGAGACAGTAGAAAAGCGCTCGAGTTGGCGAGCGAAGTGGCCAAGAACCGGCCGGAAGACACTTTTGTGCACGAGCTTGGGGCTCCGCTGGCCCAGGCGGCCGCGGCGCTGAACAGCGGGGAAGCCGCCAAGGCGATCGAAATTCTGAAGGCAGCTGCTCCCTACGACAAAGGTAGCGCAAACGTGCTATACATCCGCGGGCTGGCTTATTGGAAAGCCGGCAGGGGAAACGAGGCCGCACAAGAGTTTCAAAAAGTACTGGCCCTGCGGAACTACGCTCCGGCCGACCCTTTGATGTCGATGGCGCAACTGGGGCTGGGGCGTGCTTACGCCCTACAGGGCGACAAAGAGAAGAGCCGCACCTCGTATCAGGATTTCTTCGCACTGTGGAAAGACGCCGACCCCGATATTCCCGTCATCAAAGAAGCCAGAGCCGAATACGCGAAGCTACAATGAGCGGAGCCGAAGCTTTGGGCATGGAGATTTTGTTACAAGCTCTTTAGTCTGCCGCTGCTGCATATCCGACATTCCGGCCACCATAGCGGCGTACCCGGATATTCGCTTGCTCGGCATGACCGTAAAAGCCTTCAAGGACGCATAGACGCGAGCAGTACTCGCCAACCATGGCTGACGCCTCATCCGTGAGAACTTTCTGGTAAGTGCAGGTCTTGATGAATTTGCCCACCCAAAGGCCGCCCGTGTAGCGCGCCGCCTTGCCAGTCGGTAACGTGTGATTCGTACCGATTACCTTGTCGCCGTACGCGACATTGGTGCGTGGTCCCAGGAATAGCGCACCATAATTTTTC
>DATEPX010000128.1:0-4477 GCA_035272945.1 Terriglobales bacterium | reverse complement strand
ACCGCATGCCCTTTCCCATCCGTGCTCTGCAGGTGGATGGCGGTTCCGAGTTCGCCGCCGACTTCGAGCAGGCCTGCCAGCAATGCGGCCTGCGCTTGTTCGTTTTGCCACCGCGATCTCCCAAGCTCAACGGCGCGGTCGTGCGCGCCCAGCGGACTCACACCGAGGAGTTTTATCAGGTCACGGCCTGCTCGCTGGAGATGAAGAAACTCAACCGCGAGCGCGACAGTGGGAGCGGATCTACAACACGGTGCGGCCACATCAGTCGCTCGGCTACTTAACCCCGCAGCAGTTCCTGCTGCGGGGTTCATCTCAGAGAAAGGAATGAAAAGTGTCACTAATCTACTGGGTATGACACTACTGGGTACATTCACTTGACTTGGGTCTATCCCGCCGCTACACTGCGCGCAGCCCAAATGTCTCTCCACGGGCCGATCCAAGGTTGGGCGGGCTCCCAAGAATTCTGTCCCTCGGAGGAAAACGCCATGGCCGCAGCAAGAGGACCTAGAGCTAAAGGGCGCGAGAGTGAAGCTCGCCAGGCAGTTACAGTTCTTTGCCGTGAAATTGGTGCGAAAAAAGGAGAGCTGCGGCGGCAGCGCCGTACTGCCCCGCCTGTCGTGCGCCGCGAGATCGACTTACAACTTCAACTGCTCGATAATATCGACAGTGAGGTTCGACTACTCGGACATGCCAAAACATGCATACTGTCTTTGGGGCCCTTGGACCCTGGCCCGCGCTGATTGTTGTGGTGTAACGGGCAGCCATTTTGTTCTGCTGCCCCCATAACATCCTAATTTTTTCTAGCAAAGCAGGCTGGACAGTGCGTTCCGGGATGGTGCCACAGCTTGGCCAAGAAGCTCCTCTTCCGCCGTTCACCTTACCTAATTTGCTACTGGGCCAACGAGCAACTGGTTTTTCACAACTATGCCACTGGTGTCCGCGTCGCTGCCGCCCCCCTCACCTGTACCGTTCTCGATCACTTCGATCGTTGGCAGCCCGCTGATGTTCTCTTCAATCGCATGGACCAGTTCAGCCGCCCCTCTTTGCGGAAAGCAGTCAGCGAACTGGCCAAATACTCGTTGCTCCAGAGATCTGACCGCCGTCAGAGTGCCACTGAGAGCGCCCTGGCAGCTTGGCAGTACTGGAACCCTGCCGCCGGCTTTTTTCACCTTTCCACTAAAGATATGCGCTATACGTTCGACCCAGTGGAGGAGGAAAGCTACTTGCGGCGGTGGGCACAGAAATTTCCGATGCCGAGTTCGACCAAGCACTACCCTCGAGCGCGCAAGTTTCCCTTGTTGGCACCCAACACAGCAGGTGAATTCCCCAACGTATTGCTGGCGCGACGCACCTGGCGGCAGTTCTCTCAAGAGCCGGTCGAGCTTTGTACCTTAAGCACACTGCTGGGACTCACGTTTGGGATTCAGCAGTGGGTTGACTTCCTGGGTTTGGGCCGCTTGCCCTTGAAGACCTCCCCTTCAGGAGGAGCCCGGCATCCCATCGAAGCTTATGTCTTGGCTCTACGCGTAGTCGGCTTGCATCGCGGTCTGTACCACTATGCGCCAGACAGCCATTGCCTGGAGCTGCTGAAGCCAGGTGCCAGTTCTCAGCAGGTAATAAGGCTTCTTGCAGGCCAGTCCTGGTACGGGTCAGTGGCCGCGCTAGTACTGATGACGGCTGTTTTCCCCCGCGACCAGTGGAAATACCAATACCCGCGCGCTTATCGCGCTGTCCTGCTCGACGCTGGTCATGTCTGTCAGACGTTTTGCCTGGTAGCTACTTGGCTAGGCCTGGCGCCATTCTGTTCAATGGCCCTGGCTGACTCCGAAGCGGAGAAGATCGTTGGGGTGGATGGCGTCACTGAGTCGGTCATCTACGCCGCGGGCGTGGGGAAACAACCTTCCGGTGCGCAATAAAGCGTCGTTTTTCGGCTTGCCAGCTTCTTAAGGCGACTTCGAATTCTGACGGTCAGCTTTGAGGGCCGCCATCGGTTTCAGGCAGCCCTAGCCGTCGCAATAGGTCTTGAAATCGTGGATCTTTCCGCAACTTATCGAACCTGGGGTGGACCTTGATTTCCGCGAGTGCGGTACTGCGATCCTCAGCGGCCTTGTTCAACCACTGAAACAGCTTGTCTTTATCACCCAAACCTGCATAAACGAACGCGATATCGTAGGGAGAAACATAGGTGCGACTTGATTGCACCAACAAATCATGGAGAATCTGGATGGCGGCTTCTTTCTTGCCAGCTGCCGCGTAGGCATTTCCCAACTCTGACTTGAGACTTGCCTCGTTCCGGGAAAGACTCATCGCCTTGCGCAGTGTTGCGATGGCCTCCTCATACATTCCCTTTTCAAGGTAAGCTTGCCCAAGGTATTCGTATGCTGCCGGGAAGTTCGGGTCCAGCTCGAGCGCCTTTTGTAGTTGTTCGATCGCCTGATCATAGTCGCGTCCTAAGTACAGGCACCAGCCCACGTTGGCGTTGATGATCAGGGAGAGCGGATCAAGCCGCTGCGCCAGCTTGATCTCCGCTAATGCTTCTTGATTTCGAGCTGTGGCCGCCAGGAATAGTGCATACCAATGATGAGCGGTCGCGTAGCCCGGGTCGACTTCGATAGCACGCTGAAATTCTTTTTCTACACCGTCCCACTCTAGGTAAAGGAACTTTATAGCCGCCAGGGACGCATGGGCTTCAGCCAGCTTGTCATCTAACTCAAGAGCTCTAATTGCTGCGGTCTTTGCCTTTTGCAATGCTTCCTTTGGCGGCAGAACACGATAGGTTCCGAGCAAGTCATAGCAGTCCGCTAGCCCGGCATACGCGGGAGCGTACGCCGGGTCCGTGTGGATCGCCTGCTGGAAGTATTCGAGGCCTTTCTGCACGCCCTCCGGCGTTCGTTTATTCCAGTAGTAGCGTCCCTTGAGATACGCCTCATGGGCCTCAGGATTGACTGGTCGGGTGTCTTCCAATCGTGCCTGCTCCTGCGGGGTTAAGGTGATCTGGATCGCGTGTGCGATTGACTGCGCCACTTCGCTCTGCAATGCCAGGACGTCGCGCAGGTCGCGATCATAGCTCTGGGCCCACAAGTTCTTGTCGTTTTCTGCCTGGATCAACTGCGCCGTAATCCGTACCCGATGACCAGATCGCGCCACTGTCCCTTCCACGACTGCATCCACGTTCAACTCTTCGGCAATCTTTGGCAGCGACTTGTGTGCTTTTTTGTATTGCATAGCGGAAGTCCGCGAGATGACTCGCAGCGCACGAATCTTGGCCAAGTCACTGATCAACTCCTCAGTCATGCCGTCGGCAAAGTACTCCTGTTCCGGGTCAAGCGAAAAATTCACCAGCGGTAGCACAGCGATTGAATGTATGCTCGGTCTTCTGCCCAATCCCCGCTCCCGCCAGCGGCCCACGTTCAGACCGAAAAGCAGTGCCAGCACCGAAACAACGGTAATCCCAGTCGCGGTAACTATGCGCCTCAAGCGTGTTCGGGCTCTAGCGGCGGGCATAGCTACTGGAGCAGTCGTGGGAGTCCTCAGGCGTCGAAGGTCGACATCCAAATCTCTGGCCGACTGGTACCGGTTCTCCGGTTCTTTCTCCAAGCACTTCAGGATGATGTATTCCAGCCCCGTCGAGAGATCGGGCTTTGCTTGGCGCGGAGATGCCGGTGGCCCGTGAATGATCTCGTCTGCCAACGCGGTTGAGAGCTTCGTCTCGAAGGGCCGGTGGCCGGTCGCCATCTCATAGAGCACCGCTCCGGCGGCATAGATGTCGCTGCGAAAATCGGACCATGCTCCCAGTAACTGCTCGGGAGCCATATAGGGCAGTGTTCCGGCTGCCTGGTGCATTTCAGTAATGCTTTCCGTCGCGTCTGTCTCGTTCGCCGTCAGTAGCCTCGCTAGACCGAAATCGAGCAACTTAACCTGACCCTTAGTTGTGACCATGATGTTTCCTGGCTTCAGATCCCGGTGGACGATCCCACGCTCGTGAACATCCTCTAACGCCCTCGCGATCTGCTCACCCAGCGACAGCACCTCGTTCTCATGTAATGCAACTTTTGCGATCTTCTCCGCTAGCGTGACCCCGTCGACATACTCCATCACCAAGAAGTCGATTCCGTTCTGCGTGTCGAAATCGTACACGTGAGCAATATTGGGATCGCTAAGCTTCGACAGGTTGAGTGCTTCCTTGCGAAACCGCTTGCGGGCATTTTCGTCAGCGAGGGCGCGTGGAGGGAGCACCTTCAGGGCGACATCACGGTACAACCGTTCGTCACGGGCGCGGTAGACCACACCCATGCCACCGGCACCAATCTGCGCGAGAATGCGATAGTGGCCGAGCTTCTGGCCGGCGAGGTGGGAGGGAACGGACATTCGCGCGAATGTTAGGCCTCTCCGGGTTAGAGGTCAATGAGTTGTAGGGATAGGAGCTGGAGCATTCCGAAGGCACCTGAAGAGGCGATTCTGGGGCCTTCGTGCATTC
>DATEPX010000127.1:0-18392 GCA_035272945.1 Terriglobales bacterium | reverse complement strand
GCGGCAGTAACGAGCGACGCAACTCCCGCAAGCGCGCAGATGGCGACATGCAGGCGGCGCTCACCCGTCCGGTCGGAGTTCAGACCTACGACAACCATGGCGATCGCGGTGAAAACATAGGGGATCGCCGTGAGCAGACCGATCTGAAACGTGCTCATTCCAGATTGGCTGCGGATGAGTTTCGGCAGCCAAAAGCTGACGCCATAAACCGTGGTGTTCATCCCAAAATAGATCACCGCCAGCAGCCAGACCGTCCCAATCTTGAATACTGCCCATGGATTCATGCTGATCGGCAGTGCAGCGCTTCGTTCCTCCTCAAGCGTTGTCACAAGCCACTTCTTTTGCTCGGCGGTGAGCCATTTAGCCTCGGAAGGCGATTCGGCAAGAAACATCAGGACCGCCCCACTTAATAGGACGGCTGGAACCGCTTCCAGCAGGAACATCCACTGCCATCCTGCAAGCCCTTTGACGTTGTTCATGTTCAGGAGCGCGCCGGAAATCGGTCCAGCGATCACGCCCGCCAACGGCGATGCCGTCATGAAGGTTGCGACTGCACGAGCGCGCGTGGAAGCAGGGAACCAGTTCTTTAAGTAGTAGATCATTCCAGGGAAAAATCCCGCTTCTGCGACGCCGAGCAGGAACCGCAGCATGTAAAAACTCCGTGGCCTCGAATGAAAAGAATGGAAGCGGAGACGATGCCCCACGCCAGCAGGAGAAATGCAATCCATCGTCGTGCCCCCAGTCCCTCAAGTACACGGCTGCTTGGTATCTGAAACAGGAGATAGCCCAGGAAAAAAATGCCTGCGCCCAAGCCATACACCTCATCGTTAAACCCGAGTAGGCCCTGCATCTGCAGCGCTGCGAAACCGACGTTAATCCGGTCGATGTAAGCGACGATGGATAGCACAAACAGAAACGGCAACAGCCGGACTCTCAGACACTCTTGTGTTGTTAACGCCGTGGACATCCTGTTCATCCACCTAGGTGCTGTCCTTCAATCCGCCGAACGTCTTCGAGCAATTCTGGGAAAGGCCCCCACTTGACGAGTTTCCCGCCAACAATTCCGGACCCTGAACCGACAACAACCAATAGCGAACTTAGCATCATCCAATGAGCCTTCCTCGTCGTGCACTTGACGCCAAATCGCCAAATTTCTACGAAACTCCACTGCCATGGATTTTTTCACGGTCCGTCACGCTCCAGCTGCTGTACTGCTTCTTTATTATTAGGCATGACCGGCGACAGATTGTTCACTTCAACGTCACTCCTCATCTCACCAGCAGTTGGATCGTCCAACAGCGTCGAAAAACCAGACTAACCCATTGAAAAGACGTGATCGCCAGGTGTGGTTTTTCATGCACTTTCGCGGGCCGAAGGCCCTGGATGACAGCTAAGAAAAGCGTTTCCCTACTAATCGGCCTCGACATACCTGCTCTTCGATCACGACCAGAAATACGGCCTGGAAGTACTTGCCGCCCTTCGCTCCCTGCAGATCACCTGGCGTGCAGAGCCAACAGTTGCTGCCGCAGAGCGAGATTTTCGAGGATGAGATCCTCTGGCGACTGAAAACACTGACAAACCAACCGAGGAGATAGCGAAGCCCGACGATCATTGCCAAGAATCATACCGGATTCTAGCAAGTCGAATTTTTCGCGAATGATTGATTCTGCGAGTGCATGTAGTTTTGATGAGAGACACGTCTAGGCCTTATTACTTGCCGTCTGGGGCAAATGCCTCGGTGTGGTCGGTCTGCGCGCGGGCCTTGTTGATCTTCCGGAAAACTGAATCGTCGGCGGCTTTGATGAGGGTCTTTGTCTTTTCGAACTCGGCACTGGCTTCCGAACTCCTTCCCATCGCTTGGTAGGCTTTGGCCAAATGCCAGTGAACATTGACATTGTCGGGGGATAGCTTTGCCGCGAGCTTCAGTTCGCGTAATGCGTCGCTCCACTCGCGGTTCTTGCTATCGACGATCCCCAGATCAAGGTGCGCCATGGCTGTATTCTGGTCTAGTCGGATGGCCTTTTTGAGCAAAGGGGCGGCCACGTCGGGGTGATCCATCCTTACGTAGGCGTCCGCCAAGTACACAAGTGCCTGAACGTGATCGGGCACATTGGCCAGTTCCGCTTGAAACTCGTTCGCTGCCTCTTGGTATTGCCCTTGGGTCCACAACAGGTATCCCAAACCGAAGTGCACATTTGGCTCTTTGGGATTCGCCTTAACGGCCGCACGAAACTGCTGGATAGCGCCGGCGTGGTCTTGCATCTCATCCAACGCTTCGCCAGCCAGCATATCGGCCTCGGCCGATTCCGCATTTAGCATCAGAACCTCGTGATACACGTCGAGCACGCATTGATACTGCTTGGCCGCAAGGCAACTGTGAGCCAACATCAGACGAAAGGGGAGGTTCTCGGGATCGGCAGTAGTTGCTTGTTTGAGGTCAGGAACGGCTGCGCCGTACTCTTGCAGGCCGTAGTGGGCCATGCCGATCAAAGTTCTCAGGCGCTGCGCCTCCGGAGAAGACAGAGGCTCGCTGCTGAGCAAACGCTCGAAGGTGGAAATCGCTTCCTTCAAGTCCCCGGTCTTGAAGAGTGCGAGGCCGAGGTTCATCCGCAGCCCCGGCATGGCAGGATCGAGCGACATTGCTTTGCAGTAAAGAGGCACAGCCTGTTTGTAGCGCTCCTGGCGAGCTTCCAGGAAACCCAGATGGGCATAGGCCTCCGCACTCCTGGGCTGCGCTTTCAGAACGGCCTGCCATGTAGTCTGGGCTTCAGCGTTCTTGCCTTCTTCCTCGAGGCGAATAGCTGTCTGACGCGGATCGGTTGCTGTCGCGTCCGACTGCGCCAGCACACCTGGGTGTTCGCTGGTCAACACCGCAACCAGGAGGGCGAAGAACCCCAGTGAACAAAATTTCCCCCTCATCCGTGCCTCCCGTCGGCATTCTCGCTCCCCTACAATACAAGCGCAACGGGGAGCATGTGTCCAGAAGAAAAATTGGGCGTGGCGGGTGAGTGCTCGACACGCCCGGAATCGGAGGAGGCTTCGCGTCAGAAGCTCAACTTCGCCCCAAGCTGCAGGACGCGTGGGTCGTACGTCGTGGTCACGTGTCCGAAGTTCCCATCATTCGTGCCCGTATCGACACCAAGGAATTCGGTGTGGTTGAAAGCATTGAAGGACTCGAATCGCAGTTCAAATTTCACCCTTTCCGTGATAGGAACGGTTTTGAACAGCGACAGGTTGAAGTTGAAGAGGCCGGGCCCAACGACCGCGTCTTTCCTTGCGTTGCCAAAGCCCTGGTTGGTACCGCCATTCCAAGGGGCGACCGGGGCCGCAAAGGAGCTGGTGCTAAACCAGGCATCGACGGTGTGCGGGTAGCGAATAGGGGCGACCTGATCGGGCCGATTTCTCGGAACGCCACCCAACCCGAGCGTGTCCTTGCCGTTGTAGCTGATCCCATTGCCGCCATTCACTGGGACTCCGGTTTGTGCCACGGTTACGCCGGAGAATTCCCATCCCCCAAGTATGGCCCGCAGCGTGCGGTTAGATCCGTGCGACGTGAAGAATGGGAGGCGGTAAACGTAATTGGCGTTGAAGATATGCCGCCGGTCGAGCGCTCCCGACCCGCGGTCATAGGCCAGGTTGAACGGATTGGAAGTCGAATTGAGATCATTGCTCACCACATCGATCTCGTGAGACCAGGTGTAGGCCAGCTGGAACGTAAGCCCATGGCGATTCTCCATTCGGATACCCCCTGGAGTGAGTTGTAGTTGAGATTGGTCTGGTTGGTCTCTTGCGTGATCGAGCTGAAGCCGGGGAAGATTCGATAGAGGTTAGCGTTAAACGCGGGAAGATTCTTGCTAGGGTTAGTGGGATCTGGGAGCTGGCCCGCAACACCCTGCCGATCGTAGTACGGATTCCCCGGCCCCCGGGGATCATTTGCGGTCAATGGAAGTGTATTAATGGATTTGTCGACGCTCTGGTCCCAGCCTCTGGAACCGACGTATTGCACGACGGCGACCACCGACTGCGCGACCTGCCGTTGAACTCCCAGGCTGAACATCAACGTCCCCGGGGGTTTGTACCTGTACTGCAGGTTGGTCAGTGTTGAAGGAAACGTCTGCGCAGTGGTAGCACCCGTAATCGCACTGGTGTTGGGATTGGAAAAGTAAACATTGGTGGCCGATGGCTGGTACGCAAAGGGCGGATTCAAAGCAGCGTTGTAAACATCGTTACCCTGAACGCGCTCGTAGAATACGCCCGCGCCGCCCCGCAACACGGTCTTGCCATCTCCCAGAACATTGTAGGCAAACCCGACCCTCGGTTCCCACGTGTTGTAGTAGTTCTGCACGTTTCCGCGGGGGAATCCACCCACAGCCGCTTCCCGGATTCCGTTGAGATAGAAATTCTGGCCGTTGAAGGACGTCAGTACGGCGGGGTTCAGGGTCCCGTCAGGATTCAGAGGATAAGGCTGAGACCGGTCATAATCGGCGGGAACGAAATTGGCGAACTGGTTATATCGTTCGAAAGCATGTGGCATGGCGTCGTAGCGGAGTCCCAGATTGAGGGTTAGAGCCTGTGTGACGTGCCAGTTGTCATTTCCGTAGAAGCCGTAGTTGTCGTTAACCCAGTGTTTGCCGGCGAGGAACTGCAGTTGCGTAAAGCTGTCGGCATCGCCCAGCAGGAAGTTGATGTAGGAATCCTGCGAAAACGAGCTGTTGCCGAAGATGGCCGTACCTTGCGTATTGGCCTGTAGTTCCTGGTTCTTGGCATCGTGCAGCCAGCTGAAACCAAACTTGAACTGGTGCCGGCCATGCGTCCAGGAAAGATCATCCCGCGTCTCATACCCGAAGTAGGAGTTTTTCCAGGGGTAATAGCTTGAACTCCAAATTGTGTTGTAAGGCGCACCCAGCCGAACCTCGGGCAGGCGGGCCTCCCGGTTATTCGCCACCGGGAAGAACGAGGTAGCTATCCAGCCGCTGGGCTGCGAAAACGACGTGAGGCCGGCCCCCTTCACTGGGCTGAGGTGAATAGTGTTGCCGCTGAACAAGAAACTGGTTTCGTTGAGCAACGACGGCGAGTAGGTCTGGGTCAATTTAAGCGTCGATGACCAGGAAGGATTGAGCATGGCCGTGCCCACTGTGGGGTACGTGCTATTACCCCACAATGGCGGGTAGTAGGTCTGAGTCATCGCGTCATGCAGGTAATGGCCCATCAACTGGAACTTACTGTTGATATTGTGGTCAAGTCGAACCGCGTCTTCCCGCACGTTGGTCGGCTGGGCAATGGACGCGATGTATTGACTGGTGCCGAAGTTCGGTAGTGGGAAAGTACCCGCGTTTAACTCCAGGACCGCGTTTTGATCGATCAGGTTCGCCGGGATGACCACCGTACGCGGTGTTGGCCCGCTGGGGAACGGCGTTCCAGCAACCAAGCCTTCAGACGCATAGAGCGCCAGTTTGGCCGGATCTTGAGTTATGGGAACAATCGGAGTCTTGCCGTTGGAAGGAACGGTATAGGTTAGAGGCTGCCCGAGCGTCGGGAAGTTGATCGCCATAATGGTGTTCGAGACTGTCGGCGTGCTGCCTTGAATCAATCTCCGCCACTCCTCGTTCACGAAGAAGAACGTCTTCTTCCCCTTCCCCAGCGGGCCGCCGAAATTGAATCCGGGGATGTTCAGCCGAAATTCCGGCCGCTTCTTGCCGGCGCGGTTCAGGAAGTAGTTATTTGCTGCGTACAGTTCGTTGCGGTTGAACTCCCAGATCGAGCCGCGGAACTGCTGGGTCCCGGACTTGATCACCATGGCGATGGTGCCACCCGACCCGATGCCATAATCCGGCCCGTAGTTGCTGTCGAGCGTCTGGAATTCGGAGAGAGCGTCGATCGACGGCAAGGAACTGAAACAGCCCCCGCAACCACGATCGTTCAGTTCGCCTCCGTCCAGCAAGTAGATGTTGTGAGTATTCCGGGTTCCATTAAAGCTGATGCCGTTAGCAGTTGTAAGGGCGTTCACTCCCCCAAATGCGGGTAGGGTATTGGACTTGCCCATCCCCAAGGCGGCCAGCGAGGTGACGTTGCGACCATTGGTCGCGAGCTGGGTCACCTGCTGGCCAGTAATCAGACTGCTGATTTCATTACTGGCCGACTGCACCTGCAAGGCATCGGCTTCTACGTTGACGGTCTGTTCGGTGCCCCCAACTTTTAGGGCGATGTCCTCGACTAGGGTCTGGGCCACGTGGACGACGATGTCCGTCTTCGTGTACTTCGCGAATCCAGCTGCCGATGCTT
This sequence comes from Terriglobales bacterium, assembly GCA_035272945.1. Classification (GTDB taxonomy): domain Bacteria; phylum Acidobacteriota; class Terriglobia; order Terriglobales; family Acidobacteriaceae; genus Gp1-AA122. Next base: position 12,110 of record DATEPX010000127.1, on the reverse strand, counting down.
CGAGTTTGTAGCGTCCAACTCCCACGTTTGGGAACAGATAGGCGCCAACCGAGTTCGTAGCGACCTGTCTGACCTGTCCCGTCGCCATGCTGGTGAGCGAGATGTGGGCATTCTGAAGCGCCGCTCCTGTGCCATCCAACACGGTCCCAGTGATCGAAGCGTTTTCCTGTGCCGCAGCTAAGGTCGTTAACAACAACAGCGCGCCAAGTGCAAATTGCACCAACGTATAGCGCCACGCTGGCCCTTCTCTCGCGGAAACGTTTCCAACACCGCGCACTTGGACTGTCGGGTAATGCATAGTCGCCTCCGCATTCTCGCGTAGCGGATCTTCCGCTACGTCCTGGTGTGTTGGACCCCATTCGTGGATCTGTGTGCAGATCCTGCGCGTCGAACCGTGGGCGGGTTTCGGGAACAGTAAACGCCTAGTAGTCGTTTGCGTAATCGTTTACTAGAGTCGAGTTTCTTATGCCATTCATAGAAGATTGTCAACAAATATTTTTTTTTGGAATCGGAAACCGGCTCGCAGGCATTGGCAGAATGGCTGGTATCGTTTCCATCGATCTCCACTTGCCGTGTGTTTGATAGAAGGCGGACCTGAGTATTCGTTTGCTCCGCACGCGACTGAACGAGTTGGGATGGAGCGAAGACCCGCCTGCAGGACGTGGATGGACGCACGGTGAGTCGGAAAAAGGATGTGCAGGGGACGACCCATTCCGTCGCTCAGCTAAGCTCGACTACAATTTTCTCGCCGCCAGGTGCGCTCATGCCCGCACCTAAGGTCGCTTTGGATCGCCTGCTCGCGGCAGTTTAGATGAAACGATGCCCGCCCCTTCCCGGAGGAAATAGAAATGGTCTGCAACCAGATTGGTCAGGTTCTCGACTCTACCGTCAGGCCAGAAAATTATTGCCTTGTCGACCCTTTTATGCCGGCCCAGCCCAAAGTGAATGCGAACATCGTTCTGCGACAGGTAGCTGCCACCGCTGATCACCTCACCAAGCAGCAGCAGGTCGCCCGCGGCGGCGCGCACGCGTGCGTTCAACGCCAAACGATTACTCTTGAGGCCCTCGAGTTGAAAACTAATCCAATGATTCGGTGGCCCACCCTCTGGCCGCAAGATCATCGGCTTGCCCACCAGGTTTTCAACTATCGCCTCGAGCTTGCCGTCGTTAAAGAGGTCGGCAACTGCCAAGCCTCGGCCGACCTGCGGAATCTGAATCGCGAGTCCCGCTTTCGCACTAATGTTCTTGAAGGCTCCATTTCTCTCATTGAGGAAGAGCAGCTTTGGCTCACGGTACCGGAGCTGCGAGTGAACGCTGTCGACCTGTGGATAGACGTGTCCGTTGACCAGGAAAATGTCTTGCCATCCGTCATTGCCGAAATCGACAAACACGTCGCCCCATCCTACGTAGCCTCTTGTAGCCTGTGCGATTCCCGAGGAATCGGACTCGTCCGTGAATCTCATTTGTCCATCATTGCGATAAAGCGTGGCGTACTCGTTATCGAAATGCGAAAGCAAAACCGACATGCGACCCTTATGTAGGTAGTCTCCTATCGCAATTCCCATATTGGCCTGCGCGGCACCGTTTTCGTCCAAAGCGATTCCGGAGGAAAACCCGGTGTCGCTAAATTTGCCGGCACCATTACCGCGATAGAGATAATTTGGCTGGCTATCATTGGCTACAAGCAGGTCCAATTTGCCATCGTTGTCAAAATCGGACCAGACGGCCGTCAAACCATATCGGTGTTCGGGATCCGCCACACCGGATGCCTGCGAAACGTCGGTGAACGTGCCGTCGCCGTTATTCCGGTACAGGTTGTCAGGGGAACCGTTCAGGCCGCGTGGACCGCACTGCACATCGATGCCCACGTATTTGCAGGTTTCTCGGGAGCCGAATACGGGTAGTGATTCGAGATGAAAATCCACATAATGAGCGATAAAAAGATCGGCCCAGCCATCTCCGTTATAGTCACCGAACGCCGCTCCCGTGGCCCATCCAGAGTCGTTCCCCAGCCCGGCGCTTTTGGTCACGTCGGAAAATGTGCCGTCACGGTTATTGCGATAGAGCACCACCCCGCCAAAACAGGTCACTAGCAGGTCCGGCCATCCGTCATTGTTGTAGTCTCCGACCGAGGCACCCATCGCCCAGCAGGGGTAAGCCACTCCGGCCTTATCGCTCACATCGGTAAATGTCCCATCGTGATTGTTGTGGTACAAAGCACTCCGCGCCTTCCTGCCGTGGAGTGCCATGTCGACGGTTTGTGCATTGGTGAAATAAATGTCGGGCCAGCCATCGCGATCGTAATCGACCACGGCTACGCCGCCGCTCATCGATTCCACGATAAACTTCTGCTCCGGGCTGGAAAGATGTTCAAATTGAATGCCTGTCGACTGGGTGATGTCCACTAACTGGGGATACGGCTCGCCCACACGGTTAGCAACCTGTACGTCGCGCTCAGAACCTGGTTTCCGTGCTGGTTTTCGTCGAGAACTGCGCGGCGATTGTCCCAAAACCGCGGGGATGAGAAACAGAACGATGAGATACAGAGCAGACAAGGCCACAAAACCTTGGACCGGTCCTCGCGTACCCTTTGCGATCGCCAAAGCGTCGGCGGAGGTTCGTTGTCTGTAGCTCATTCTCGTCTCTGATCTGTTCGCCCCCACGTGCGAACTACCCAACGATTAGGGGCCGTGAACAGATGAGTCCAGCCACGGCCCAACACGAATCTTGTGCTTGAGTTGCATGCGCGCATCAAGGAACCGGCTTGCCCTGTATGCTGCATTCAGCGAGCGATGCGTTTATCCATCTGAATTACCTGAATGGAGTATGGAGGTGCGGTGTAATTCAGTTCACGGCCAATGTTGCTAAGGCTGCTCTCGACGGGCACTATGCGTGCCGGCTCTTCCAGTGTGTTCGTCGCCTCGGTGCTATTCGCTCGCAGTGTGATCAGCTTTCCCGCATTCGCCAGTCCTGGCCCCTCGAATTTGAAGTGAATCGACTGTGCCTTGGATTCGGCATTGACCAGCTTCACATAAATCCGGCTCTTGTTGGTGTCCTCGGTGACGGAGTAGAACAGTTTGGGTCCTCCATTTTCCAGTTTCGAGTCTAGAATTTCGTCTCCGAGGTAAGTGGAAAACATGACTTGCGCGTGGTAGCTCGGTGACCCATAACTTCGCATTGCGTCATAACCAATAAGGTCCGATTCCCACTGCATTCCCCCGGGATTTACGTTCACAAACAGTGGCGCGTAGCAAGACATCACGACGATGTCGCTGTTTCGCTCCAGTCCCGTCATCCATGCCGCGTCGCCCAGTGCTGCCCCAAAGTTCGGCGTCGGCGAGCCTTCCCGCGTCGCCCATTCACCTACGAAGACCTTCGGACCACTGCGGTCGGTTTCGTCATAGTGCGTCGCATCGTGGAAGAACTCGGTGGCCCGTCTATAGTAGTGATCATCGATTACGTCCGGACGAATGCTCTTCACCGGCGTGGTCGCAATGATCTGAAGGTTGGGATATTTCGCTTTTATGCCTTTGTAAAACTGAGCATAACGGCCATCGTAACTTCCTGAATGGTCGAAAGCATCCTCGTTGCCGACTTCCACGTAAGTGACCTTGAACGGCTGCGGATGCCCGTCCTTCGCGCGGATCCCGCCCCACTTCGTGTCCGTTGAACCGGTCACATACTCAATTTCGTCCAGCGCATCTTGCACGTACCCCTCGAGATCGGGTCCGGGATTGACGTGCTCCTGAGACAACGAATACCCAGCGTAAACCGCAAGTACTGGCTCCATGTTTAGGTCCTCGCACCACTCGAGAAATTCGAGAAGACCCATGCCGTCTGATGAGATGTAACGCCAGGGACTCGGGTGCGTTGGCCGGTCGACGAGAGGGCCGATTGTTTTCTTCCAGTTGAAGCGGTCAGGAATGTGCTCTCCCTCGAGAAAGTTGCCGCCCGGGAAACGCAAAAAAGCTGGGTGCATCGCTGCCAGCTTTTCCATAATGTCCATACGATTGCCATTGGGTCGATCGTGGTACGTGGGTGGGAACAATGAAACTAGACTCAGCCACAGCGTGCCGGGATGTCCCACCGTGAGCACGAGATGATTCGTCGAGGAAGGCCGAATGGACCCGGTCTTTAATGAGAAGTGATATTGTTTCCACTGGGTAGTCAAGCCGGGCACACTTGTAGTAGCGAGAACCGTGTCGTCCGCGTCGGTAAGGAGCCTTATCGACACGGGACCCAGTGATTCGGAATCTTCTTTTGCATAAAACGACCCTTTGTAAGTGATGTTGGGCTTCAACGTCATACCCCAGTAACCACCGTTAAGCACGCCAGCTTGGTTGTGCTGATCAGCTTGACTGACCATCAACTTCAGGCTGTAGTTCAGAGCCTCGCTAGGCCCGGTCTGTGCATCAATCTCCATCGCAGCTTGGGCATTTCCGTATTCTGCCAACAGCCAGTACGGTACCTCTCGACGTCGCGCGCGGAACGTTCGGTTTCGGACCATTTCGGCGTAGAGGCCACCGTCGTACGAGTAGTTGATCTCCTCAGTCATCAAGCCGTATAGCATTGGGCTGAGCTTCGCAATTGGCTTGTCGACTTCAATGGTCAAAACCGGCTGTGCCTGAGTAAAAGCAGAAGCCGAAACCCAAAGCAAGATCGCCATGACTTCAGCAAACGTTCGCCTGCTCATGCAAAGCATCCCCTTCCTCGGTTGAGAATCGGTTGAGCAACATCTCGTAAGTGCTGGGTCCGCACAACCTCATTCCAGCTATTCTGGGAGCGTAATCTGGCCATTCACCTCGAACGTGCTGGTGACCGATGGAATTCCGGTACCTGGCTGTCCTCCCCCCACCGACACCGTGTACTTGCCTTGCGGGACGATGATGTCTCCGGCTTCGGAAACCATGCTGAGGTCGCGTGGGTTCAGGTGAAACTGCACGTTCTGGCTGGCGCCCGGGTCCAGATGGATACGCTCGAATCCGCGAAGGGCGCGGATCGGCGCGCCTGGGACATCAGGAAACCTCAGGTAGAGCTGCACCACGTCATCTCCACCTACTTTCCCCGTATTGGTCACAGTCACCGATGCATTCAGCGGATCACCGGCATTAATTGCCGCGTGCGGCAGAGTGAGATCGCTGTAGCTGAACGTGGTATAGCTGAGGCCGTATCCGAAGGGCCAAAGCGGCTCGCCTTCGAAGTAGCGGTAGGTGCGGCCCTTCATTGAGTAGTCCTCGAAATGGGGCAACTGGTGGACGTCTTTATAGAAGGTAACGGGAAGACGTCCGGCAGGATTGTTCTTGCCGCTCAGGGTCTCAGCAATTGCCGCCCCGCCATCCTCACCCGAATACCATGCTTCGAGGATCGCGTTGGCGTGAGCCTTCTCCCAGTTCGCGCCCAAAGCGCTGCCGTTCATGAGCACGATTACAAGAGGCTTCCCGGTTGCCGCGACCGCCTGCACTAAATCCTCCTCTGGCTTAGGCAAATCGAGGCTGGTGCGATCTCCACCCAAAAATCCGGGCTGGTCGACCGGCATTTCTTCGCCTTCGAGGCGGCTGGTGATTCCGACCACCGCGACAATAACATCTGCGTTCTTGGCGGCAGTGATCGCCGCAGGATCAGGAGTATTGTTCACAGGAGTCCAGATGAGCTGCTCTTCAATCTTGCCGTTCCCGAAATGGCCATAACTCACATCGAGCTTTACTGGGTGTCCTTTGTCTAAATGCACTTGGCCGAGGCTCGAGCGATTGCCAAACATCTGTGCTACTTGTTTGTCGTCAACCGAAACGCGAGCGAAACCATCAGCCTTGATACCGATCAAGTAATCGCCGGTTGCGTTGGGATTAAGAAAGCCGCTCCATTGAACCGACAAGCCGGGAATGCCTTTCGCCTGTTCGGGCAGGTTGCCTTCATTCAAGCTGACATTGGATTCGACGCGTGATGTAAGCGGCGTAGGTTTAGCTTCCCTGCTCGGCCGAGAGCTGTACTCGGCTTTTAAGCCGGGCTTGCGATCGGGCGTAGTCAGCAGCAACGCGGGCACCGGATCTGCGTGATCGGAAAGAAATTGTGTTCCGGGCACATAAGTAATGGTCGCGTTAGAAAACTCAGCCTTCATTCCTTCCAAGACGCTCACCGTGTGCGTTGGCGTTCCGTTGTAGTTGCCAAGCAGAACAGCAGTCTGTTCGGCGAGCGGACCAACCACCGCGATGCGCCTCGCCGACTTCAGAGGCAGTACGCCGTCATTCTTCAGCAACACCATCGATTCGTTTGCAATGCGGCGCGCGAGATCGCGATGGGCGGCACTGTCGAGTTCTTTTTCATCGATCTTGCTGTAAGGCACCATCGATGGAGGATCGAACATGCCAAGACACATGCGCGCGGTGAATAAGCGGATAAGCGCAGTGTCCACGGCGCTTTCGGAGAGATATCCTTGCTGCACAGCCTCGATATATGGCCTGTAATCGTGGTCGTCAGTAACTTTAGTGGTGAAGTCGATGCACTCATTGTCCATACCGCGTTCCAGCGAGATAGCGGAGGCTTGAGGTTGCGCTGCACGGAAGCGATGGCCGCTAAAAATATCGCGGACAGCACCACAGTCGGAGACTACATAGCCCTGGAACTGCCAGGCGCCACGCAGTATGTGCTGCAGTAAGAACTGACTAGCACAGGCAGGCTCGCCGTTGATCGCGTTGTAAGCGCACATCACAGATCCCGCGTGACCTTCAACTACGGCAGCGCGAAAGGCAGGAAGGTAAGTATCTTCCTGATCGTGCTTGCTGATATCGACGTCCGCAAAATGGCGTGTGGGCTCGGGGCCGCTGTGCACGGCGAAATGCTTAGGTGTCGAGATCACGCGATAGTAGTGAGGATCATCGCCTTGCATGCCAGTGACAAAAGCGACCGCCATGCGCGCGCTCAGGAATGGATCCTCGCCGTAGGTCTCCTGCCCTCGTCCCCAGCGTGGATCGCGGAAGATGTTTACGTTCGGCGCCCAGAAGTCGAGACCCTCAAAGATGTTGGAGTGGCCGGCGCGTTCGTCCTGAGCGTGTTTGATCCGGCCTTCGATACCAATCGTTGTCGCCATCTCATGAATGCGTGGCACGTCGAACGTCGCCGCGAGTCCGATGGGCTCGGGAAACTCTGTGGTGCCGTTAACAGAGACCCCATGCAAAGCCTCGCTCCACCAGTCGTACGCCGGGACATTGAGACGGGGAATCCCTCGCGCCTGATTGACGAGTTGCGACGCTTTCTCTTCAAGCGTCATGCGGTGGACCAGATCCGCCGCGCGCTCTTCGGGCGACAGTTTCGGATCCATGTAGGGAAGCTTGGAATTGTCCTGTGCTGTCGCGGCGCAGGTGATGAAGATAAAACAGGCGATTAAGACGGCTAGTATGAACTTCCCAAACTGGTTCATGTTTTCTCCTGGAAGAGGTTCAACTGCTCTTACTTGCAACCTGCCTGAAAACATAGATTCTTGCTAAAGAAAGGCATTACATGGTTCTGAAAACGATCGGCGACCTTGCTCGTATGCGTGCCAGAGTAGACTTCGAAGCTGTTCGCAATCCCATATTTGTCGAGAACATCGTGCAGCTTTTCCGTGTCCACGCGTAAGCGGTCCTGATCGCCGACATCGATTCGCGATTGCGCGATACCGACGCAGATTGCCGATGTACTGATCGATGAAAGCCAACGGTGCATTTGCCGTCCACTTGGCGAGCACATCCGGTTGAGCTTCGCCATTCTTGGTCGGCAGATCCAGATAAAGGGGAGGATTTTTCGGATCTGGAGACCACGCCGGGCTTGCAAGCTGGGCTCGCGCTGGAAATGGTAGCTTAGCTGACTCCTCAGGAGTCGTCACCTCCTCCAGTGCTTTTTGGATTTCTGGATTTGCAGCGCCGGCCGCGCGGGGCGACAAACAGCACGGACTCATGATGTGCAGGCTGCCGAACACATCGGCATGCTTCATGCCGATGCGTCGCGCCGTATCCGCCCATCGAATGGCCTACCAATCCACGACTCTCCCGATTTGGGAGTGTCCTGTAATGGGCATCGATGTATGCGACCACGTCGTGCGCAATGAATTGCTCGAAGTCTCCGGTTGTCACCGAGCTTGAATACATCGATCCGTTATGGACGGTCTTCGAATCGGGGAGGACCACGATCATCTCCTTGGCGCCCTGCGCGAAAGCGCCTTCTATGGTCTGCGGTACATGGATTTCATGGGTCCATTGCTCCGCGCCAATGGAATATCCATGAAGTGCATAGACAACCGGATACCGCCGAGATCTCTCTTGCGCATAGCCGGGAGGGAGAAAGACAAACACTTCCCGATCGACCGCGTCCCCCTCCAAGCTCCCCTCCAGCGCCGTTGCGTGAATCTTGATTCGCTCCACCGCTACGGGCTTAGCACCGGGAACCACGGCAGGAACTTCGGTTTGTACCTGCGCCTCAAGAGGAAATGCAAGAGCTACGCCAGCGAACAACCCCCAGTCTACGAAGTCGTCTCGTTGTCACCATGGTCCTTTGCTGTCAAAAGAGTGGATTCTTGAACCTTCGAACGAAGCTGTGCACAAACAAACGGTCTATTTGTGCTCCCTCAAGATCTCTTCAATTCGGGCTCTTGGAAAAGGCAGATGGTCTTCATTTTGCTTCAGCCATTGGTAATAGTCCTGCTCAATAGCATCCGTCCAGCGGGCGTCAATCTGGCCTGCGGTGTATTTGCCTTCTTGCAATCGCTGGTGTCCAAACATGTCGCGCAGGTGTGTCTCTTCCGAGTATTTGACGACCTGCTCAGCCAGTTGCGGTGGAATAAAGATGACCCCACCGTTGCGTCCCAGCACCACATCGCCCGGCATGACCATGACATGGCCGATGCGGGTCGGCGCATTGATGCTCACCATCGTTGAGTTCAGAAGTCGGCCGGTCTTCAGCGATCCGTAGTGGTGCGAAGGATCGTAAGCCCGAACGAAAGCGACGAAGTCCGGCAGTTCTTCTAGGCCATTGATGTCGCGGACAGCCCCGTCGTAGACGATGCCGTTTCCCGATTTGGCATAGATCGCATTTCCGACATTGTCACCGATCGAAGGTCCACTCTCCTTCAGTCCGAAGTGATCACAGGTATAGACATCGCGCCACTCGGCAGTTTGAGTATTGCGATGGAGGGGACGATATACCCTCCTGCGGGGAGATAGTGTGGAAATGGTTTCTACGTCACCCGTCATTTCTCCTCATCTGCCTGAGAGCAAATACCCTAGCCTTTATGGAGTTTTTCCGCCCGGAGAAGCACGACCGACGCTTGAGGAGATCATGACGAACGGGACTCCGCTTCCGTTACACGATGCTCCGGCGCACCATTATTTGCTGCTGGATCGGCAAGACTTGAAGGCATACGTTGCGCGGAGGGACCAAACCCTGGTTTTCTTCGCAATCGCGCATCCCGATGGCGATGACCCGCATACAGTCTTTGTCGACGATCTGTTGATGAGCCCAGGCACCGAAGATTACAAACAGGTACCATCTGCGGCTTGCGTGGAACAAGCCGCCTCGCTGATCGGAGCCGATTACCCGGGCTGGCTGACCCACGACGGCTGGGCGGTGTACTACAAGTTTCTGCGAGCGGGACATCAAAGTTGCATCTCGCATCTGCTTCGCCGCTGCCGCGATATGGCTGCGGTATCCACTCCGGCCGCCGCCCGCTTCCCGCTCCAAGTCAAAGCCATCCTAGAAAAAGGTTTGGCTTTGCGGGACCGATATCAGAAGCACGAGATCTCGCGCCACGGGTTGTGGACGGCTACGGGACGGTTAGAAGCCGAGTTGGATCGCTGGTTGGCGCGCCGCTGTCGCGATTCGGCCAACCGCAGGCTGGCCAAACATCTGCAGCGGGAGCGGCCGTACCTGTTCACCTTTCTTTATTGTCCGGGTCTGGATGCGACCAACAATGCCGCTGAGCGCGCCTTGCGCCCGCTGGTGGTGGCGCGCAAGAACTGGGGCGGGAACCGAACCGAGAAAGGAGCTCGCGCACAAGCCGTGCTCAGCAGCATCCTGGCCAGCGCCCGGCAGCAGAGGAAGAACCCGCTGGATGGGCTGATCGAATTACTGGTAAGTAAGGACAAGAGCCAGATCCTGGCTCTGGTGCCACCCCGCCGCGGAGCTCCCGGAGATGGCTTCTCGCCTTCTCCGCCTAAGACGGTGGTGGCTCCTCTCGGCCGGCCGCCAGCCAGGGCAGAACCTGCACTTCCCCGAGAGTCGGTTGCCTGGTGTGCCGCGCCGGTGGCGAATGCCGCAGCCACTCTTCAACCATAACCATGATTCTAGGCTCTTACGCTTCTTGGTCCCGAGAGAACCCGAGGAGGGCTCCTGTTACCTTGCGCTTCTGTGGGCGCATCTTCTCCGGGCAGGAGCTGGAGTTAATGCGCGAGCTGGCGCGGGATTATGCCGGTTTGGCAGTAACGGAAATAGCGCGCACCGTGTGTGAGCTGTTGGAGTGGAAGCGGGCGAACGGACGATTGAAAGATCAGGAATGCCGCCAGTTGCTAGAACATCTGCGCGATCAGGGGTGGCTGAGGCTGCCGCCGGTACAAAACTCGGGACCGCGTGGGCCACGCCACATCCAGCTTACGGAAGCCAGTGCGCCACAAGCCGGAGTGGAAGGAAGCGCGGGAGAGTTCGAACCGCTTGCGATGCAGCTAGTCGAGAGCCGTGACCAGAGTCAGTTGTGGACGGAGCTGATGGAACGCCACCACTACTTGCGCTACCGGGTCCCGGTGGGAGCCAATCTGCGTTATGTGGTGCGATCCGGGCAGAAGGAAAGATCGCTCCTCGCCTGTTTGTTGTGGTCCTCGCCGGCTTGGAAGATGGCAGCGCGCGACGAGTGGATCGGCTGGAACGCGGAGCAAAGAGCGAGCCATCTACAGCGGATCGTGAATAATAGCCGCTTTTTGGTGCTGCCCTGGGTTCGTGTCAAGGGAATGGCGAGCAAGATTCTGGCGCAGAGCGCACGTCAAGTTCCGATCGACTGGGAGCGTCGTTATGGCTACTGGCCGTTGTTGCTGGAAACCCTGGTGGACGCACAGCGATTCCGTGGCACTTGCTATCGAGCTGCAAACTGGATCAGAGTGGGGCAAACGCAAGGACGCGGAAGAATGGATCGCGAACACCGAACCCAGGGCCTCGTTCCCAAAGACATTTACCTCTATCCACTGTGTCGCAATGTACAACAAGAACTCTGCTTCGACACCCTTCTCACAAAGCCCCTTTCAAATAGTCAGACGCGGTAAACAAATACAAGGGAAGATCGTCCCCCGCAGGGTGCATGTCAACAGCCACGAGGAGCACCATCCAGAGGGCTAGTATTGCATCTGCTATTACAACCCAAAACCGACGTGGCAGAAATGTGGCTCGAAGCCTGCCGACGCACTGGCGGCTGCGGGAGCCGGCTCCGAAGCGCATTCAGCTGTTTACGGGCCGCGGCAGGTAGGCAAGACCACGCTGCTGCTGGACTTGGCACGGGGAGTTCGGCAAGGCAGACATCTATATGGCTGGCGGCGAGCCCGACGCCGCACTGCCTGGCTTCTGGGAGCGTTGCTGGACGGAGGCAGAAACTCGCGCGCAGCACGGCCCAGCTGTCCTTCTACTGGACGAGATCCATCACCTGCCAGACTGGGCGGTACGCCTCAAGGGACAATGGGACCGCCTGCGCCGACGGCGTCTGCCGCTGCACGTGGTCGCCACCGGTTCCTCCGCCCTGCGTGTGGCCACGGTATCACGCGAGAGCCTGGCCGGGCGAGGAGTTGGCTTCCAAGCAGAGCAGCGGGTCATAGGATCGCTGGCCGCGATAGCGGGGATTGTAGCCCACCTCAGCCCCTTCTTGATGACCGAATACGGTGAGCACGGTGCTGTCGAGATCGAAGATGAGACGCGAGCGGTACTCCGGCAAGTGAACCAACCTTTGGAGCAATCGATCATTGGCGGATGTAGCTGTTCCCGGAGATAGGCTGGGGCGTTCAATAAGAATCGGCGTAGCGTCTGGGGATCGGGAAAGCTCTGCAATCCGGTGAGGTACTGAAAGGTTCCGGTAGAGCGTAAGAGCGACGCCCTGTGGATACGATCCA
>DATEPX010000126.1:0-47395 GCA_035272945.1 Terriglobales bacterium | reverse complement strand
GCTAAAGCACCCCATTTTGCGCGCCTCGCCGGCATTGTTGAAGCTGGGATTGATGAAGTTGCTAGTGAAGTTCTCGTCAGGAACGGTGCGCCGACTGGAGATGATCGTCGAGTAAGGTCATCAGCTCGGTTCGCAGAAGTGGGCCACAAGCAACCAATCCAGTCAGGACGGGACTCTCTTTGTTACAACGCAGTTCTGTGCTCTCCAAGGTTTGGACAAAGCCGCCTGAACTGAGAACGAGAGCCGCGCCGCCGGCAACGTCCCATTCGTGTTTGGGACTGAGGGTGAAAGTTGCGTCCGCCAGACCGGCCGATACGAGGGCGAGCTTGTAGGCGACGGAACCCATGGCGCGGACTTGGAAGGGCGCGTCCTTGAATGGCTCCCAGTCGCCGCGTTTCAGTTCGCTGCGGCTGGCGAGCACGACAGCGCCATCCAGGCTGGTTCTCTGGCTGGACTCGATCGGCTGGCCGTTGTAGGTGATCCCAGTCTGCAGCGAACCAATGAATCTCTCGTTCGTTACCGGGTTGCAGATTCCGCCCGCAACCGGGCGGCCATCCTCCACGAACGCAATGGACACGCAGAACTCGGGAACGCCGGCGATGAACTCGCGCGTGCCATCCAGGGGGTCCACCAGCCAGACCCTTTTTTTGCCGAGGCGCGTCTTGTCATCGAACCCTTCCTCTGACAGCCAGCCTTCCCCTTCTTTAAGCAGCGAGCTTCGCAAGACCGCGTCGACCGCGCGATCGGCCTCCGTTACGGGATCATGGCCGATCTTGTACTCATACTCAATCGCGCCGGGTGTGAACCGGCTGAGCACATCGCAGGCTGCGTCCAGCGCGGCTCGAATACGCTGCAGGATTTCCCCATCGGACTGGCGAGTCATGTTCTTGAGCGTGGTTGGGACCAACCTTCCTTGATCCTTCGGCCTTAAGCTCGCGCGGACACCGCCGGCTGACCATTGGTGCCTATGAAGCCTTCCCGCTCCAAGTGCAAGATGATCTCCTGAGCCGACTCTTCCGGCGTCAGGTCCGCAGTATTGATTACGACATCGGCGTCAGCCGGCGCCTCGTAAGGATCCGAGATCCCGGTGAACTCCTTGAGGATCCCGGCCCGTGCCTTGGCGTACAGGCCCTTGCGGTCCCGTTGTTCGCAGACTTCGAGGGGCGTAGCCACGTGTACCAGAATGTACCCACCGTAGGGTTCAATCATCTTGCGTGTTTGCTTACGGACCGAGTCGTAAGGAGCAATGGGGGCGCAAATGGCAATCCCGCCATTCTTCGTTATTTCCGAAGCCACAAAGCCGATGCGGCGGATATTAATATCCCGATGTTCCTTGGAAAATCCCAACTCAGAGGATAGGTGCTTGCGGACAATATCGCCGTCCAGCAGGGTTACAGGACGCCCGCCCACTTCCAGGAACTTCGTAAGCAGCACATTAGCGATGGTAGATTTCCCCGAGCCGGACAGCCCGGTAAAGAAGATTGTCACGCCCTGCCGGTAGCGGGGAGGATAGCTGCGCCGCAATTCCTGTACGACCTCAGGGTAGGTGAACCAGCCCGGTATCTCGCCGCCTTCATTCAATCGCCGCCGCAACTCTGTCCCTGAGATATTCAGGACGCGCGAGCCATCTGGAACTTCATTGTCTGGAACATAGCGGTCCTGATCCTCCAGATAAACCATCATATTGAAGGGCACCATGGTTACGCCGATGTCGGCTTCGTGCTTCTTGAAGAGCGCTTGCGCATCGTAAGGTCCATAGAACGGTTTACCGTTGGCGTCGTTTCCTGGGCCGGCGTGATCGCGGCCTACGATGAAGTGCGTAACCCCATGATTTTTTCGGATTAAAGCATGCCAGATCGCCTCCCGAGGCCCGCCCATGCGCATGGCTAAAGGCAACATGGCCAGCTTTACCGTGCCCGCAGGGTATTTCGAGAGCAGCAACTGGTAGCAGCGCACACGCGTAAAGTAATCTACGTCGCCGGGCTTCGTCATTCCTACCGAAGGGTGTATCAATAAGTTAGCTTCCACCTTCTTAGCGGCGCGGAGAGTTAGCTCCTGATGAGCCCGATGCATGGGGTTGCGGGTCTGAAAAGCAACCACGCGGCGCCACCCCAGCCGGGCGAACTCGACACGCAGTTCAGCAGGGGTCAGCCGCAGAGTCTTGAAATCATAGTGGGACGGCAGCTGAAGCCCTTCCAGGCGGCCCCCCACATACCGTGGGTTTGCCTTATTGAGCAGGTAGTCCACGCCGGGATGCGCCGTGCTATTGGTCTTGAAGACCATGTCGGCTTCCGCTTCTCGGTCCGGCTGCCAAACCTCCTCAACATGCATCACCGCCAGCATTACCCCCTCAGGATCGCGCAAGGCGATCTTGCCGCTGCCGGGTTTCAGTTTCTTGGCAAAGTCTTCGGTTACATCCAGGGTTATCGGCATTGGCCACAGCACCCCGCTGGTCAATTTCATGCTGCAACACACGCCTTCGTAGTCAGCGCGAGTCATGAAACCACGCAGCGGTGAGAAACCGCCGCTCATCAGAAGTTCTAGATCGCACAGCTGGCGGGCGGTCAAATCCCACGAGGGCCATTCCGTCGAATGTGCCTTCAGCTCCGCAGTCTTCTCAGAGTCAACCAGCAGATTGATCAGTTCGTTGCCATGGGGCGCCACTAAGTGAGCGGTTGCAGCAGTCAATCTATTAGCCTCCAAGCTCTGGAGTGAGGTCGGGTAAAGAACAGCAAGCCCCGAGTATGAACCCCTTAATGGGTTCTCAAATGGGTTCTCAAGTTTGTTGGCCGGGGAAAGCACGCCGATTTGTACTCTGCCTTGATGCGCGCGGGACACGTTGGGCTGCATTTCCTTGAGCACAAGCTGCAACCTTATTTGTAAGTTGCTGAATATAATAGGCTTACATGAGTAGATTGCAGGATCATCGGTGGCCACGGATATGGTCAATCTCGGCGTCGAGGTCAGCGGTTCCGATTTCGAGGACTGCTGGACCGAACTTCGGCATCATCGTCTCGCGCTTTGGCCCAGGAGAGATTCGCCCTCATCCGCCGCCGAAGGATAAGGTAAGCGACGTTCCTTCAGCGAATACTTCAACAAACACCAGAGCGCCCGGACGCCATCTTTCCAGCCGATCTTCTTGCCCTCCTCGTAGGTGCGGCCCCAATAGCTGATGCCTACTTCATATATCCGCAGGCGCCGTTTTGCGATTTTTACCGTGACCTCCGGCTCAAAACCGAAGCGGTCTTCCTCCAACCGGATCGCCTGAATCACCTCCCGTCGAAAAGCCTTGTAACAGGTTTCCATGTCGGTAAGGTTGACATTGGTCAAAGCATTGGAAATCAGTGTCAACAGCCAATTGCCCACAAAGTGCCAGAAGTAGAGAACCCGATGCGGTCTTCCCCCCAAGAAGCGTGAACCATAAACCACGTCAGCCTTGCCCTCGATTAGCGGTTCGAGGAGGGTTGCGTACTCCAAGGGGTCGTACTCCAAATCCGAGTCCTGAATCACAACGAAATCCCCGGTCGCCTCCGAGATACCACGTCGCAGGGCAGCACCCTTTCCCATGTTGCAGGGCTGCAGCAAGACACGAACCGCGGGATGCTCTCGCTGGAGCTCTGCGAGAGTCTCGCGTGAACCGTCCGTCGACCCATCATCGACGCACAACAATTCAACGCCAAAGGGAACGTCCAGCACTCGTGCTACGACCTGGCGCAGAGTGGCCTGTTCGTTGTAGACGGGCATGACGACGGAGAGTTTCATTTAGTTCTTTTGGGAGACCAAATCATCCCTGCGGTCGAGACTCGGTTCAAAGTGTAATGCAAGATAAGTGGCTCCGTGATGTCGGCACTTGGAGAAAAACCCATGCCCAATTTCTGAGGCATGAGGTGTAATTAGTTCCTTCCAAAGCGGGCGCTGCCGGAATTTTTGTCCTAAGGTTTTCACCTTAGAGGGGGCGCTAGGATTTCCAGAAACCGCTGCTGGCGGCCTTCGCTTGTTGAAATTCTAAACACGCCACCAGGGTTATTCCCCGACGGGCTCGCGCCCCGCGTCCGTGTTTTCGACACACCTTGTGGGTGTGGAGGTGCGCCATTTCTGAGTTTCTAGAAGCTCCACCGCTTGGAGTCTCCAAGTGCCGCAGTTGGCTGAACGAGCAAGGGTAAAGCGCTTATGGAAATAAGGCTTTTCCCCGTTGAACCGGAAAATCTGGCTACTCAGGATGGCATTTTGAGTGCTACGACTCGTGCTAGAAACCTGCACACTCCGTCTTTCGCTGTCTTTACACTAAAACCGTCTCCCACAGGGGACAGGTGGTAGGGCACAGGAATCGGTCAGAATCTGTGAGTGAACCAGGAAAGTTGGGAGGGATCTCACGTGAAAGACGGGACTGTTCAGCTGGGGCCGCGCGATCAGCAGATCATCAACTTGCTACTACAGGGCTGCGACAATGCCGAGATCGCCAAACAACTCAAGATGGCTCGCCGTACGGTGAAGGCGCGTTTCAACCGGCTGTTCGTCCGGTTTGGGATTACCCAGGGCATCAAGCGGGTCAAACTCGCAACCATGTTCTATCGGAGGCAGCTATGCTCAAGAGCGAGCGCTATGGCACTCGAATTCCCAGCGAGCGAGAGTATCGAATCATCGAACTCGTTGCCCTCGGTCTCAAAAACCGGGAAGTGGCAGACGCCATCGGCACCACCGAGCACGTGGTCAAAAACTATCTTCGCGTCATCTACGACAAGCTCGGACTCTGGAACCGGGTCGAACTCGCTCTCTGGTACGAAGCCAGGCGATACGAGCAAGAAGGCAACGCCGGAGAACCTGGAGCCTTGGGATCACACCGTTCTCCAAATGGAGATGGACAAGCGTGATGCTCCGATGACGAAAATGAGCAGACTGCGAACCTTGTAATGTTCGCGCTACCTGAGTCCGGCCAGGGACGGCACGGACGGCACCCCTACCAAGTTATCGACATTCGCTTCGTGGAAGTTCATGCAGTCGGTTTCTAGCTTGCGCCGATCCTTTTTGCGCGGCTGCTGTCAGCAGCAAACGTGCTTGGTCGCAGCTTTGCGGTACGCCGTCGCCGCGAACGTACAGATCCGAGAGCAGCAACACGGCATCGACATTTTTCCTGGCTACTGCCTTCCAAAGCCAGACCGCTGCCACGGCGCTATTCTTGGGGACTCCGCGTCCTATGAGATAGCGGCGGCCTTGCAAGAGTTCCGGTGTACCGTCTTTCAGGGCCCGCCCGGAGCCAGATGCCGCCGTTGACTCGGCGGCGGTTGGGGATCCTGGCCCTTCCGAGATTTCTGTGCCGGAATGCGATTCGGGAGCAGGTCCATCTTGAGCGGAGGATAGATCGGGGTGGTTGGGTTGTTCCACGAGCACAGGCACTGTCTCCGGTTTTGGAGCAGATACGGCTGACGAACCGGGCAACCAGCTCACGTCAAATTCCGAACGGTTCCTCCAAAACAGCAATGCCCCGTTTGCGAGCGCCAACAACAGCAGTACGATGGCTAGGGTCATCCAACGAGAGATCCTTTTTTGGCGGTCCACGAGTTCTTGCAGATGCTTCTCTCGCAACCACTGCCAGTCGTTCTCACTTCTGTACACAATGGACGGTTCTGGAGTGGCTTCTGTCGCCTTTTGCGCGACCGGATCCCTCATTTTGAGAGGAAATCCGCAGAGCCCGCAGAAGCGCTGCCGAGCTTGGTTTTTGTGCAGGCAGGCTGGGCAGATGAGCGCGAATTCCAGGGGTTTTCCAGCTACGTCAGGCACGTCCATACCCTAGCCCTAAATCGTTGGGGAAACAATCGGTAAACCAAGGTAGATAGTTGGCCCCAACACGGTTTCTGACCACGCGAGGCTTCTATCCTGATGCGTTCCCGACCACTTACCCCATGTTGAGCTGACACGAGGTCTGTGATTTGTGGAAAAAATCCCCTGATGTGATTTTTCGCCCCTGGTCGCGATTGCGCCCTCGCGCGTTTCGAGCGCAGCAGCAACCCCAGCGGCTAAGGAAAAAATCTCCTCAGTGCTCGGCGAAGCAAGCATTTCTTCTTCAGCTGCGGCGGACATCTCTGGTGATTGTAGTCAGCGAGACGGGCGCAAAGAAGTGACTTTGGGGACTCGGGTGACAGGTACTAGAGCTGCGTCACCGACAGGCCGGGGATACGTTGGAAGTCGCGCAGATTACCGGTGAGCACCTTGTAGCCGAGTGACAGCGCCGTGGCTCCGATCAGTAAGTCTCCGAACGGAATGACCACGCCTCGGCTCTGCTGCTCTCCGTCGATTTTGCCGGCCAGCAGAGCGGTTTCTTTCGTGTACGGATAGACCGTCAAGTCGGCCAGCAGTTCGTTTAGGAACGATTCGCGGCGCAGGCGTATCTCCGGCGTCTGAGCGCGATAGATGCCGTGGATGAGTTCGGTCAGGCCGATGGCGGAGAGTGCCGCTTCTTGATCGCCCGTCGCCTTCACGATCTTCTCGATGAGCTGCTCGACCCTGTCACCGCGCCGCTCAGCAGCGATCACCACGCTGGAGTCGAGGATCAGTCCCATGCAGGCGGGTTCAGCGGTTCACGGTGGCTGTTGATCGCCGCTTCAAGATCGCGGGCGAAGTCCTCGTCAAGCGTAGCCGTAGAAGCGTGTTCTTTGGCGAGACGAAGAGACTCAGAAAGCAGGCGGACATGCGGTTCAGCGGGACGAACCACCGCCACAGGCCGCACCTCATCGCCGATCACCACTTCGACTCCGGCACGCACCCGCGCCAGCACGTCCGCAAAGTTGCTGGCGGCTTCCGCTTCCGAGATGTGGACGACGTGCTTCGCCATGAAGGCATTATATCGCTACTCATCTTCCTCCCCTTCAACATCGAGCGTGGACAGCAGCTCAGCGCGGGCTTGGGCGTCGCCTTCCTGCATTGCTGCGCTTTCGGGCTGCTGCTCGGCGGGATGCGTGTGCCCGTGCACCAGCTTCAGTTGCCGGATGGAAACGTGCGCGTAGATTTGCGTGGTTGAGATTTTTTCGTGCCCGAGGATCTCCTGGATGAAACGCAGATCGGCGCCGTTCTCCAGCATCAACGTCGCCATGGTGTGACGCAGAAGGTGCGGGCCTCCACCTTTGCCCAGGTTCGCGGCCTGAACGTAGTCGTGCACCATGCCGCTGAGATGATCGCGGCTGAACGCATCGCCGTACTGCGAGAGGAACAACGTCATGTCATCGGGCTCGATCACCAGCTCCGGCCTGACTTCGCGGAGATATTTTTCGATCCACTTGATGGCCCGGTCACCGATCGGCACGTAGCGGTCTTTCTTCCCCTTGCCCTGGCGGATGAACACGGTGCCGTTGCGCAGGTCGGCATCATAGAGGTAGAGAATGGGTCAGAATGACCTGAGCCGAAATTTAGTCGCAGGGCTTGCGGTAGGCGGGTTCAAACTGGTCCTGCTGGGCGTCGCCCTGGGTTGTGTACTTGCCTTTGGGAGTCGAGCCATACAGATCAGTGCCGGGACAATAATAGAGCGCGGTCTGCAAGTCCACCCAGACCTTTACATCAGGATTGCCCAGGTATTGCGGAGCAGGCGGCGGCTCGGCCAGTCCTAGACTTACCAGAGCTCTTTCGAGGAGCGTGAGTTCTGGCGGCTTTGGCTTGGGCCGGCGGCGCACGGCGGGCCCCTGCATCATGGCTTGAGCTTGCGGCGCTGGCGCCGGTTCAGGTTTTGATTGCGGCCATAATCCCCAGATCAATACGACTAAAAACACAATTGCCGAAACACCCAAGCTGACATCCCCGAAGTTCCAGGACTTCTCCTGGACGTGCGATTTCAGCCAGTCCTTTGCTCGGGCTGCCGAGCGCCAGGGAGAGGGCTCGGGCACTTCCGCCTCAACCGGCTCATCGGAAGTTTCGGCCGGGCTCCCGGCGTCGACCACCGTTCCTGCATCGTGTCCTCCCGACATATTGAGGAGCTCGTCAATCGGTGGCAGGGATTGGAAGTCGAAAGGCACTGCGGCGGCCATCGCTTTCGGTTCTTTCGCTGACGACGCCTCCGGCAGCATGGGCACGCGTTCAACTGTTCCTTCGCTGTCTTTCGGCTGGAGATGTGCCAGGCGTCCCCACATGCGCGGTAGTGCGGCTTCCGAATCCCGCAACGCTCCGCACGCGCTACAACTCGTTTCATCGTCGGCCAGGGCCTGTCCGCACCCATGGCATACCTGGTTTTCAAGCTGTTTGGTCTGCCCACCGACTCCATTGGGAGTGCCGGCTGGCTGCGCGTGGGCACTCTCTACCGGCTTGACCCTCGAGGTCGAAGGCTTACCCGCCAATTTTTGAAGTTGGGGCTTGAGTTTTTCCAATGCGAGCAGCACAGAAGCTCGTTCCGTGGCCAACTCTTGTTTCAGCTCCTGCTCCGCGGTTTGAGCCATGACTTCGGTAACCAAGCCCGCCATCAGCTCACAGGCCCGCACGTCCCCTTCGCTGAAAGCTCCGACTTCTGAAAAATAAACTTCCAAAGCACCTGCAGTTTTGCCTTCGTGATAAATCGGCACAGCGATCAGGGACTGCGCTTTGACGCGGCGGCGGAACGCCTGGTCGACTTGCGAATCACCCTCGCACAAAGGACTGACTAGCTTTTCGCCCTTTTTCAGGCATCTCGCCGAAATGCACACGCCTTCCGGAATCTCAAGTCCGAGCAGGATGGAAGCGCTTCCTATAGCGACTTTGTAATGCAGCACGTGATCCAGCACCAATCCAATAGCAGTCCCGGCGGCACCGGATAACTTCTGCATTTGACTGGCAATCAGGTCAAGGGCTGCCTGCGCATCCAGGCTGCGGGCTTGGATCAAATGCTGGGTTTCGACAATGCGGGAGATAATCTGCGCGAAATCAGAGGGCGGGAGAGCCGGCTTGCCGCGAGCGCGGTCCTGGTGCTCTTGCACCACGTAAGCGGCCGACAAGAGTCGAGTGAAAGACTCTTGGTCCAGCGGTCGGCCATCCATCGGATCCTTATCCACCAAGCGGAAGCGCGCTCCAAGCTATCGAGGGGAAGATGTCAACCCATTTTAATGCAATTGGGCATCCAAACCAGCAGGAACGAATGGGCTAAAGTGTTAGGCCCTTGACGCGGTGGGGCGCCTAAGGGAACGCTGCCCGATTTTCCGAAACCCAAACCAACTAGTTACAATTCAATAAGTTATCATCTCCCCTGCGCAGGTTCATAAACGACCATCCGCGCTGCTGGGTGACCGTCTGCCCGTTCCTGCGGGGGTAAACGCAGTGGGTTTCCGGGTCGACTGCAAGGCTGTGCACCTTTTTCTGGACGGGGAAGTCCTCAATTTTCCAGTAATGGTCGGGGTTATCCTGCTGGAAAATTGAAATGGCTCCGCTATAGTAGGCCGCATAGATGCGTTTCAAGCCCGGATCAAACTTGATGACATCCGGATCAGGCGCCATCGGCAGACGAGGGATCGGCTGGTGTGCATCCAGATCAAACACCGTCATCAGGTTATTTTCCTCGCAGGACAGAAATGCCCGGGGATGCTCCGGGTCGAGCGTCATACCCTGATTACCTCGGCAACGTCCTACCGGATAGCGGCCTACCACTTCATCGGTTGCCGGATCGATTACCGCGAAAACGTTTTGGTCCTGAAGGTTCAAATAAATCTTGCGTGCCACCGGGTCGTACTGCGGCATTCCAGTTTCGCTACCAAATTTCAAGCTCTTGATAACTTTATCTTCGAGGACGTCAACCACGACTTCAACCTTGCCACGCTCATCAGGGACATAAAGCCTGGGAAAGGGGATGGCATAGGCGCTTCCGTCGGGCTTGTCGGCGGTAGGTATCTTCTTAATGACCTTCCTCTGTTTCAGGTCAATTACCCCGATTTTGTTTTCATACCAGTCGGAGGTGTAGACCTTCTTCAACTCGGGTACTTACTCGACAGCCTCGACACCGTCGACACTGAAAACATCGGGGATCGTCTTTACTAATTTATTGGTCTTCAAATCGATGACGTACAAATTGCCGGCGCCCAAATGCGCGGAAAGCAGATAGTGATCGTCACTGTCAATCGTCAGGTAATCGAAACGCTTGCCAGGCGGACCAGGCAACTCGATAACGACAACTTGTTTGAGAATCTGGGCCAGGGCAGGAGCGGTTGCGAAAGTCATTAAAAAGACGAGTCGCAGAATTCGACAGATCATTTCTATTTCTACCGCGCACCACTACTCAGGCTATCGCGCCGGAATCATCTCCTCACTTCGTGCCTCTTCATGGCTCAGATAGAAGTGCACTGCAGGCGTAATAATCAATGACAGGACCATAGAAATCAAAATCCCGCCAATCACCGCGATTGCAAGCGGCTGCAACATTTGCGAACCGGCACCGATCGCAAATGCCAGGGGCAACATCCCGGCAATCGCGGCCAGCGCAGTCATCACGATGGGGCGCAACCGCCGCCGGCTGGCTTGCATCATGGCGTTTTCGCTGGAGAGTCCCGCTCCCCGGAATTTCTGGTCCGCATCCAGCAGCAGAATTCCATTCTTGGCTACGATGCCTACCACCATGATCATGCCCATAAACGAGGAAATATTGAACGTTGTGCGTGTAACGAGGAGAGCGATAAAGACACCTGAGGTAGATAACAAGGCAGACGCCAGGATGGCGATGGGCGCGACAAACGTGCGGAACTCAAACAGCAACACGATGAAGACCAGCACAACGGCGAGGATCAGAACCAAGATTAAATCGCGAAACGATTTCTGCTGCTCCTGGTAGGTTCCGCCATACTCCACGCGTATCGAGGAAGGTAGATGCAAACCATTTACGACTCTCCGAACTTCGTCGATACCGCTACCTAGGTCCCGGCCCTCCAGCCGCGCCGTGACCGCCACATCCCGTTGCAGGTTCTCCCGCCGGATTTCTGTCTGGCCCGGAATCTGGACAATGGATGCCAGCGTGCCCAAGGTGGCGGTCTTACCCGTGGAGCTGGTCAGCAACGTATCACGCATGGCCTGCAGCGAGGCTCGTGTTGCCGCAGGAAAGCGCACGCGGAGGGTATAAGCCCGGTCGTTATTCACGACCGGAGTCGGCGCGGGCTCACCCTCAAGGATCGCCGCAGCATCGGTTGCCACTTCTTCCGGCGTGAATCCTGCGCGCGCCGCAACGCTGGGATTCACCTGGAAGGTCACGGCCGGGCCGCTAATCGTGTTGTCAATCCCATTGAGCACGTCGACCACACCTTCAACCTTGCTGATACCATCGGCGACCTTCGGCGCCCACTCTTGCAGCAGCGCCGGATCTTGCGCGAACAGCTTGATCTGGACCGGCTCGGGAGCGCTCGTCAGGTCTCCGATCATGTCCTGCAGCACCTGTATGAATTCCACGTCGAGGGCAGGCTCCTGGGTTTTGATCTTTCCCCGAACCTCCTCCATGATGTCTTCAATGCTGCGGGAGCGATGAGCTTTCAGCTTCACGGATACATCACCAGTATTGGCTTCGGTCACTGCAGCCAGCCCGAGTTGTAATCCGGTGCGGCGGGACGTGCTATCGACTTCGGGAGTCGCGCGAAGGATTTGTTCAACGTGGTTGATAACACGGTTGGTCTCGTCCAACGAACTGCCCGCCGGCATGATGTAGTCCACAATGAAGCCGCCCTCATCCATTTCCGGCAACAGGTCGGACCCTGAAAACCGGTAGCAGACATACGAAATCACAACCAGGGCAACACTGAATATTGCCAGCCATACAGGACGTTGCAATGCCCGGCGAAGCCAGCGCTCATGGAAACTCACTACCTTCAGGAAGAACCCGCTCAGCGAAGCCTCTTCGACCGCTAGCAGGCGCTGAATCGATTTTTCCTCCGACTCCTCAGACCTGGTTTGCTCATAATCGCTCTCCGCGTTCCGGTTACCCGGCTTGATGAAGTACTGGCTGAGGTTTGGCGTCCAAGTCAGGGCCAAGGCGAGAGAAGTCAGCAGGGAAACCGCCATCGTGGCGGCCAACGCACGGAAGAAGGTTCCAGTTACGCCCGTAATTGCGACCAACGGTAGGAAGACGACGATGGGCGTAACGGTGGAACCCACCAGCGGCACAGCGATCTCGTGCAGCGCGCTACGGATCGCCTGCAGACGTCTTTGTCCGGCATCGCGGTGCAGCACGATATTTTCCACCACGACGATGGCATCATCGATCACCAGCCCAACTGCCGCCGCCAGCCCTCCCAGTGTCATGAGATTGAAGCTCTGACCCAACAGCTTGAGAGCGATGAATGTCACCAGTACGGTGACGGGAATAACCAGTGCGGCAACGATCGAGGTTCCCCAATCCCGCAGGAAAACCACGAGGATGATCGAAGCTAGGATCAGGCCGATGAGGATGGCGTCGCGCACACTCTTGATGGATTCCGACACGATTTCCGACTGGTCGTAAAAGGGCCGAAGCCCTATGCCCGGCGGCAGGGACTTGCGAATTCGCTCCACCTCGGCATGGACTTCGTCCGCCACTTGCACGGTGTTGCTATCCGCCTGACGGTTTATGTTGAGCAGGACGGCGGGTTCTCCATTGGCAGTCACGATGGTGTAGACAGGCTTCACATCCCGCGTGACCGCGGCCACGTCGCCAATGCGCACAGGAATTCCCGCTGGGGTCGTTTTGATTACGGTGTTGGCAATTTGCTCGGGTGTCCGAACCTGCCCAGTCACCAGGCCGAGGACCAACTGGTGGTTCTGCTCCAGCAGCCCGGGCGAGTCGATCAGGTTGGTGCGTCGCACCGAATCCAGAATGTCAGTGACCGTGACTGAGGCGGCCAGTAACTTGGTCGGATCAGGAATGACGTGGAACTCGGGTTCCTGTCCGCCCTGCACCAGTACAGTCGAGACGCCGTCCAGACGGTTCAGCCGCGGCTTGATTTCATAAGTCGCCAGCTCCCAGAGTTGGGTCATGGGGACTGAATTGGAGGTCAAGCTGTAGCCCAGGATCGGGAAGCTTGCGAACGTCATGCGGTGGGCTTCAATCTTGGCCGTGGCAGGCAGTTCAGGCTGTACGCGGGACACCGCGGAATTCACATATTGCAGCGTCTGGAACATGTCTACGCGCCAGTCAAAGAAGAGGTCCACTTCGGCGGAGCCACGGCTCGTAATCGAGCGCACCTGCTGCAGTCCCGGCACGCTGTTCACCGCCTCTTCGATTGGCCGCGTCACAGTTACCATCATCTGGTCGATGGGCATGACCCCGTTGTCAACCGCAATCAGGATTCTGGGAAAGTTAGTAGCTGGAAACACCGCCACTGGAATGGTGAAGGCCAAATAGCCGCCGAGAAGCGCGAGAGTAACGATGAGAAAGATGACCGATCGCGAATGACGCGCGACCCAATACGAAGATCCGCCATTAATCGCGGCAATCCCCCTATTTCTCATCCTTCGCATTCTCTTTTCCGGGGGACTTCTCCGGCTGGCTGGATTCCTTGCCGGGTTCGATCGTCACCTTGGTGTTGTCGGGCAATCCGTAGGCCCCCGAAGCAATCACTTTTTCACCTTCCGACACTCCGTCTACGATCTGGATCTCGTCGCCCTGCTTTATTCCGGTTTTGACCGCTTTCTGGTGCGCGCGATTATCCGAACCCACAACCATCACCGATGTGCCGCCGTCTGCTGCGGTCAGAATGGCGGAGGGCGGAACAACCAGGGCATCGGGGACTGTCTGGGACAACATCGAGACCTGCACACTGGCTCCAGGCTTCATGTGCTGTTCCGGGTTCTTGGCCTGGACCCAGATCTCCACCGTCGTGCTGTTGGGATCGAGCGCAGGACTGACGATTGTCACCCTGCCGTCAACCGGCTTTTCCACTCCGGGGATGGTAATCGTGGCTTTGTCGCCGACTTTGAGAAGCGCAGCCCGGTCCTGCGGGATGTGGGCACGCGCAATGACCTGAGAGATATCCATGACTGTGATTAACGGAGTGCCCGCCGCAGCCATTTCTCCAGGGTATAGGGGACGGTCGGTGACGACGCCGTCAATCGGGCTTCGGATTTCCGAGTAACTGAGCTGAGCCTGGGCTCCAAGATATTTTCCTTTAGCGGATTCCAGCTGGCCGGACGCCGACTTGAGTTCCTGCTTCTGGCCCACCGCCATCAGCGAGTTCAGATGTTTCTCTGCGATATGGTATTGGCTGCGCGCCTGCACGAGATTGACAGACGCCTGGTCCAAGTCCTTACGAGGCAGCGCGCCCTGTTTGTAGAGTTCCTGGCGGCTGTCATATACGTTCTGCGTCGCGTCCAGCGTCTCTTTCGCAACTTGCGTATCCAGTTTTGCCTTTTGGATTTCTTCCGGCAGACTGGCTGCAGTCGTGGTTTCATACGCGGCTTGGGCCTGATCATAGGCGCCCTTGTTTTCTTGGGCGGCGGCAGCCAGATCCCGGTTCTCCAAAACCGCCAGCAACTGGCCCTTGCGTACACGGCTGCCACGTTTCACGTAGAACGCTTTCACTGGCGCGCTTACTTTGGGTACGAGTGCCGACTGTTGCAATGGAAACAAGATCGCCTCCGCGGGCACGGTACGCTGGATCGTTTGCTTTTCGACCAGAGCTACTTGCACGCTCACCGTGGGTTCCTCAGTGCGGGCTTTAGAGCAGCCCGCCGAAAACAGCCAGAAGAGAACGCATACGCCCAACCCGGCCAGCAGTAGAACGGGCCGCGGTCTTTGGTTCTGGCTGAGGTGGGCGAGACTGCATCGCGCTGAAAGTGTCATTGCGTTAGAAAGTCCCCGTCAAAGTCTGGAGATTTGCTTGGGCCACGCGGAAACGCACCTGCCCGTCGTCATAGGCGTTACGCGCCTGGGTCGCGGTGTTCTGAGCGTCCACAACTTCCAGGACAGTAGCTTCGCCCGCCTGATAGCGCAAGGTGGTCAGGCGTAGGCTTTCGGCGGCCATCTCGGCCGACTGGCGCAACAGTTCCAGTTCCGAGCGCGCCGACTGCAGTTCGTTATAGAACGAGCGCAGATTTGCCAGCAGCTGCCGCTGAGCGAAGCTCAATTCCACACGCGCCTGCTTGCGTCGCAAGTCAGCCTGTCGAACCTTACTGCGATTGGCGCCCCACGCCCAGATTGGCAGCTGCAGCGTTACTGATACCGAGTTTCCCAAAGTACTCAAGCCATCGGTCCGGGTGGCGAAGCGGCTCGCGTCGATACCATAGAAATAATCAGCGTTGATGGACGGCAGCAGTCCCGACCAGGCGACAACCACCGCCTGGTTTGCCTCCTGCAGCGCTGCCACGGCGGCTCTGAGGTCGGGATTCTTGTTGCTGGCAGCCGACTGAACTTCCTCGAAGGTCGGCAGCGGCGCTGGCAAGCGGAGGTCGTCGACTACGGCGAAATTCTCATTGAAGCTGGGGAAAAGAAAGACCGCGAGCTCCAGGCGGGACTTGTTCATCTCCAACTGAGATTCCTGCAAGTCTCGCTGCTGCTGGTTGTATTGGATCTGGGCCTTGATCACATCGGAGTGCGCCACCTCGCCGCCTTTTTCCAGCTTCTGGCTGATCTCCAGAAAACGTTGCGCTTCCGATGCCGCCAGTTGCGCGGTGGCGTACTTCCTCTGGGCCACCACGTGGGCGTAATAGGCTTGTACGACCGTGACTACCAGGCCACGGGCGGCAATCTCGGCGTTGGCTTTGGCAAGCGCCAGCGCAGCTCCAGTTCGACGGTACTCAGCCACGGTCCCGGGCGACAGCACCTGGTGCACGTTGCCCTGGGCGATGTATTCGTGAACTGCGTTGTTAGCGATGAAAATCGGCGCGTCGCTGTGTGTCCCGTTTCCCTGCGTGTAAAGGGACTCCATGTTGTAGTTCACCGTCGGGAGCAGCGCGGCCCGGCTCAGCACTCGATCCTGCTGGGCCAGGCCGAGTTCCGTAAGCGCAGCCTGGAACTGCGGATTATTTGCTCTTGCCCGTTGCAGGGCATCCTGCAGGGTCAAGGTCAGAGGAGCATTGGAAGGGGCTTGGGTGCTTCCCTGGGCCAGAAGAGAAAATCGAGCTTGTTGGCCCGCCGCTGAACTCGTAATGATCAGGAGAATTGCTGCAGTTATACAGGCTTCTACGAAGCTGAATAAGCCCCTTGCTGCCATCTTGATCTTCCCCCTGAAACCGATTGTGGACTATTGAAGATTAAGCGAACCTGAAAGCAGGTCCGTGCGCAACCCAGGAGCTTGGATGAGAGAAGCGCAACTTACGAAACGCGTTCTGGGACGGGTTCTTCCCGCTTGAGCACATGAACTTGGAACCTTGGTGTACGGTCGTTCGCTCCTAGCGGACAGCAAGCACTAGCTCTCCCGTGTTCAGTGGGTGAAAGTCTGGCGAAACTCGTGCTCTCATTTTGATCGACAGCGAGCCAGCCACGAAGAAATGGAGGAGATTCCGAGCATGATCAACCTGCAACAAATGAAAATTACGCCACGGGACCGGCAGGCTCTGGAACTCCTGGTCTAAGGCTGCAGCAACAAAGAGATTCCTACCCGGCTGAAGATCAGCCCACGCGCGGTGAAACAGCATCTGCGAACGCTGTTCTTGCGGGCCGGCATCAACGAAGGCCGGAAACGCGTGCGGCTGGCAATCGCAGTATTTGCCAAACAGGAGCTTGAGTCATGCAGCCACGACAACGTCTAACGGCAAGGGAAGCGGAAGTGGCCACGCCGGTGTGGCAAGGCGTTACCAATCGCGACATCGCGGCCCTGATCGGCACAACCGAGCAGGTGGTCAAGAATTATCTGCGGGACTAGGTTCGACAAGCTGGCGGTCTGGAGCCGCCTGGAATTGGCTTTGTATGTGGCCAGCCACGGGGGTGTCAACTGGGCGGCCAGCTCTTGCTCCCAAGTGGAATCAGAACTGGTTCCGTCCGCTGCGGAGAGACCGGCGCTTGCGAAGACCGGATGAGCTAGACGTGGGCGGGAATTTGGATCAGGCTCTTCAGGAACTCTTTCAAGCAGGCCGCATCTTTGGCAGACATTTCCGTGAAGCGGATGCCCACGCCGAAACCAGGGCGGGTGTTCGCCACTACTCCCTCAGCGATGACCTTGTTGTCTTTCACCCAAATCGAGATCTTTAACCGGGTGCCGGGCTGGATGGGAATCATCATTTCCACGAAGCAGCCGCCTTCACTGATGTCTCCCACGTTGGTCCACATGGGAGCTTCACCCATCGGACGAAGTTCCGCCGAGGTCGAGCACTTCATGCGCGGCTGTATTCTGGGCAAGGATGTGAAGGGGCGACCCTGCTCATCCAGTCCTCGCTCGGGCAGCGGAATGCCCCAGACGCACTGCGGCGGGCCGACGTGTTGCACCCCAATTTGCCCTTCCTGCGCCGTCCCGGGTTGACCTGCCCACTGTACGCGGAAGCGGGCCTTGTTTTTGCCATAGGTCAGGCCAATGATCTCTCCGGGCTTGATAGGCCGATTGACCCCATTGAGCAAGGCTCCCTCGTAGCTCACATTGACGGTGGAAACGGACTCGGAAAAAATGCGCCCGGTAGCGTCGGTGCCAAAGATCCGCACCGAGAGCGCCACCTTCTTTCGGAGTTCGCGACGAGTTCCCATTGAATCTACACGTCTTGCGCTGTCGCGCGAGGGGAGCGCGATGCCTGTTCATGTTACCTGACAAAACTTTCGTATCCCAAGTAACCAAGGACGTATCACTCCTGCCCAACCTCCGCAGCGCGGGTAAAATGCTGCAAAATGTTGCAGTTGCGAACGGAGCCGGCCGCTATCACGGAGGCACAAATCCTGGCAGAACAAGCTGCTTGCTGCCCGAGAACTCGGAAATTGAATTGCACCATGAAAGTCGCAGTCTCCAGGATTCGGTTTGAGCCAGACGAGGTAGGGTATGGCGTACAAAGAAACTTTTTGGATGGCTTGCGATTCCACCGAGCAGATGCGCGCCGAATACGGTCCTTTTCACACGCGCATGGAAGCCGAGGTTGAAGCCCGCAAGCTAGGCTTTGATTATCTGCTGCGTTATGAGCATGTCATCGGCGAGAATGAATCCATCGAGGAAGTGCGCTCGATTTTTATCGAGCTTCCCGAAATTACGCAATCGCACCGGCTGCCTGCCAAGTTGCACACCCGCTGCGCCAGTTGTGGCGAATCGGCGATCCATGACGAATCCTGGCGGGCGGAAGTCTGGGCCGACATCCACGAATTCGAGCATTCCCATCACCTGGTGCGCCTCTTCGAACAGACCCGCAGCGAAGGTCTTAAGGAAATTGCCAACTGGCGAGGTGAATAGAGGTCACCGCCGTTTGTATGAGAGAACCTCGTTTTGCTAGTCTATTTCCGCAATGATGTCGTGGGTATTTGCTGACATAAGAACTGCCCCGGTTCCCAAAACTTTCCGGAAAAACCTATGCTCCTGATCATCTCGATCGTGCTGGCGTTCGTCCCAGTGTTGGGCATCATCTGGTTACTCGTGAATGGCTCCATCACCACCGTGGACGGGCTGTTCATGACGCTCATCCTGCTCACGATTTCGGGTGTTTTTGGCCTAAATGGTTGGTGGGAATGGCAACGGCTTAAGAGGCGGGCAGCTATGGGTTCAACACGGGCCCTTGCCGTGGCGGGGGGGAACGGAGCGGCCATCGTTCGAGGCCGGGTAGAAAGCGTTCAGTTTTTCGAAGCCCACGTCGGTCAACCCAATAAGTCGGTAGTGACCCTGTCCAACGGGGCTGGTGCCTCTCGCATTCTGGTGTTGGAAGGCGATCTGCGGAATCGTTTGCCTGCCGGAAAACGAGTCGAGCTCACCTTGCGCGATGAAAACGGTGTAAAGACTGTGGTCTCCGCCGATTACGCATGAGCCGCTGCTTTTGGGGAAGAGCTGTGTGGATTTCCACTGCCGCGCCAGGACACGGCCTGAGCTCTCAGATTCTCGGCGCGAGCTGTGCCACGGCGCAACGAGCTGCCCCTAGCAAGCCCGCGTTCTGGTTCACAATCACTTGTACTGGAATTGCTTCCATCAACGGACGCATACGCCCCTTATCTACAAAGGCTTTCATAAACGCGCCTGACTGTAATTTGGGCAGAATCTTGGGCGCGATGCCACCACCGATATATACACCACCCGTCGCCAACATCTTCAAAGCTAGGTTGCCGGTCTCAGCACCATAGATGGAGACGAAGAGATCCAGCGCCTGTTCGCAAACCGGACACTTACCGGCCAGCGCTGCTTTGGAAACGACTGCCGCGGGATCAAAGGCAGCCATTTCTTCTGCCAACCACTTCGGTTCATCGCTGGGGGTCTTCTCGCGGAAGAAGCGATAGACGTTGAGCAACCCCGGCCCGGACAGCACGCGCTCGTAACTGACGCGCCCAAATTTCTTTAGCAAATATCCCAGTAGCTCGATTTCCAGATCATTGCGAGGAGCAGAGTCGGCGTGTCCCCCCTCGCATGCGAACGCATGCCGCCGCCGGCCGTCCCAGAATATTCCTGCTTCTCCAAGCCCTGTTCCCGCAGCGATCACCGCCTGGTTGCCGATGGCACCGCCGGTACCAGGGTTGAGGGTCACGAGGTCCCCGGGTTCCAAAGCAGTAATTCCCCAGGCATTCGCTTCCAGGTCATTGATGAGGAAAGTAGAAGGCAGTTTCAGTTGCCGTGCCAGCCGGGAAGACTCGATAATCCACGGCAGATTGGAGGGTTCGGCGCGGCCGCTACGTACCGGGCCGGCAACCCCGAAGCAGGCGGCATCTACAGTTTCAGACTCAGCCGCGATGAACTTGGCAACGATTTCCTCCAGCCCAGGGTACTGGCGGCTGAGGAATGCCGCCTCGGAGATTAGTTTCAATCGACCATTGGTTGCTTCGAAAAATGCCAGCCTCGCATTGGTCGCGCCAATATCGCCGGCCAGGATCATTTCTCGAAGTTCCTCCAGCGGCGGCCATCCCGCTCGATGAGATCGTCGGCCTCTTTCGGTCCCCACGTGCCGGCCGCATAATTGGGAAAATTGCGGGGCGGCAGCGCTTTCCACACATCCAGCACAGGGCTCACCACGCACCAGCCTGCTTCCACCATGTCGGCCCGTTGAAACAGAGTGGCATCGCCAATCATGCAGTCGTGCAGCAGCCGCTCGTAGCCCGTACTGGGCGTAACGCCGAAATAATCGGCATATTCGAAATTCATGTCGACTGTGCCCAGGCGCATGACTGAACCCGGCGTCTTCGCGGCAAAGCGCAGCGAAATTCCTTCTTCAGGTTGGATATGGAGTACGAGTTGATTTGGTGTGAGATTCTCCACCGGCGTTTCGCGAAACAGCACGAAGGGCGCGCGCCGGAACTGGATCACGATATGCGTATTGCGTACCGGCAGGGCTTTTCCGGTACGCAGATAGAACGGGACATCCGCCCAGCGCCAGTTGTCAATTTGCAGCTTCATGGCCACGAAGGTCTCGGTGCGGGAATCCTTCGGAACATCCTCTTCCAGGCGGTAAGCCGGTATATGTTGTCCTCCTGAAATGCCTTCGCCGTACTGCCCTCGCACCGTTCTGAGCAGCACTTCTTCGGAACTGAGCGGCTGGATAGCATGCAGGATTTTGGCCTGCTCATCCCGGACCGCATCCGCGCGAAACGAGATAGGCGGCTCCATGGCCGTGAGGCTGATGAGCTGCATGATGTGATTGGGCACCATGTCGCGCAGCGCCCCCGACTCGTCGTAGTAGCTGCCCCGCTGCTCTACGCCCACGGTTTCAGCAACGCTGATCTGCACGTGGTCAATGTAGCGGCGGTTCCACACGGGCTCGAATATGCCGTTGGCAAAGCGGAAGGCCAGGATATTCTGAACCGTTTCCTTTCCCAGGTAGTGATCAATGCGGTAAATCTGCTTTTCATCTAGTACTTGCTGGATCTGTTGGTTGAGAGCCTTGGCTGATTCCAGGTCTCGTCCGAATGGCTTTTCGATGATGACGCGCCGCCAATGGCGGTTGTCCTCCATCACCAGCCCCAGCTTGCCAAGGTGTTCGATCACCGGTCCGAAGTAATTGGGCGCGGTAGCCAGGTAAAAGAAATAATTGCCGTGAGTGGCGTGATCTTTATCCACTTTCTCCAGCATTTCGTTCAGTCGCGTATAGGCGGCAGGGTCATTGAAATCGGCGGCAACGTAGTGCATGCGGCGCACGAACCATTCCCAAAGATCGGAGTCCACCGGGCCGGTGGCAAACTGCTTCATGTCCTGGGAGACCTTTTCTCGGAACTGTTCGGTCGTCATCTGCGCGCGGGCCAGTCCCACGATGGCAAATTCGCGCGACAAGAGTTGCTCGATGGCCAGGTTATAGAGCGCCGGAATCAGCTTGCGCCGGGTCAGGTCACCCGATGCGCCGAAGATCACCATGACGCAAGGGTCGCCGGGCCTGCCAACTGGTGCTCGGTTCGGCGCTGCCAGTACAGCGGGTTGAGACATTACTACCCTCGGAAAGCGTGAAATTCGAATGCCGACTAATCCAGTTATAAGGCCCGGCTCCGGTGGAAGGGCATCGCCGCCCAAAGAAGCGGATCCGCCAGGAGTCAGGATTTGCCGGTGTTACTTCCTTACGCCTGCTAGTTTCGGCTCCACGTGTCCACCGAACTTCTGCCGCATGGCGGAAAGCACCTTTTCTGCGAACGTGTGTTCCTGCCGCGAACGAAAACGGGTGTACAACGCCGCCGACAACACCTCGGCTGGTACTGCCTCTTCAATTGCCGCCTGAATTGTCCAGCGTCCTTCGCCGGAATCCTGTACGAACCCGCTGTACTCGGACAGGGTAGGATTCTCAGCCAACGCCATCGCGGTCAAATCCAGCAACCACGAACTCACCACACTGCCACGGCGCCAGACCTCAGCTATGTCCGCGAGATTCAGGTGATAACGGTGATCTTGGGGCAGATCCTTGCTGCTTGCGTTGCGAAAGATATCGAGGCCTTCGGCATATGCCTGCATGAGACCGTACTCGATCCCGTTGTGCACCATCTTCACAAAATGCCCGGCACCCGACGAGCCACAGTAGAGGTAGCCCTCCTCGGCAGTTCCGGGCATTTTCTCACGGCCAGGAGTGCGGGGAATGTCACCGCGGCCCGGTGCTAACGTTTTAAAGATGGGGTCGAGTCGTTGTATGATCTCCCTGGGGCCGCCGATCATCATGCAGTAACCGCGCTCCAGTCCCCAGACGCCGCCGCTTGTTCCGACGTCGACATAATGAATGCTTTTTTCGCTTAGCAGCTTGGAACGGCGGATGTCGTCCTTGAAGTAGGAATTCCCGCCGTCAATGATGATGTCGCCCTTTTGAAATCGTTGGGCCAGGGTTTGAACGGTCTGCTCCGTCGGACCTCCCGCAGGAACCATCAGCCAGGCTATCCGTGGGGGTTGAAGTTTGCTAGCGAAGTCGTCCAGCGAGGCGGAGCCAATGGCGCCTTCGCTGGCCATTTGTTTGACATTCTCTGCACTTAGATCGGTTGCAACGACTTCGTGCCCGCCGCGGATCAGCCGGCGCGTCATATTGGCGCCCATCCGGCCCAACCCGACCATCCCCAGTCGCATAGTCTTCCTTGTGATTGTCGCGAAGAAGTAGCGCCGGCGCCTCGCCGGCTGTCGCGAGGGCATCCTGCCCTCGCACGAACTACCGCAAAGCCTGCTCAATCGCCGACTGCAGTGTCTTTAATCCACTCTCCAAGTTCTTTCCGACATGCAGCTGCAGCACCCGCCGATCCCTTTCGGCTAGCACCTGGAAATCTCCCCGCGCCTGTGCAGCCTTGACGACGCCAAAGGTGTACTTCTGTTCCGGCACCGGTAAATCAATTGCATCATCACAAGTCACTTGCAGGAAGACACCCGAATTCGGTCCCCCCTTATAGGCTTGCCCAGTCGAGTGCAGGAAGCGCGGTCCAAAGCCCAGGCAGGTGGCAACGTGTTTCTTATCGCGCACCGCGTGCCGCACCTTCTGCAATCGTTCTTCGTTCGCGTCACTCATTTCTACGTAGGCCAACACAGCAAAGTAATCGCGCTCTCCAATGCGATCCAGATGAGCCCGCAAGTAACCGACGAGAGACTTGTCATTGCCAGCAGCCTTGGCTAAGGCGTCAGCATTTTTGGAATCAGTAAACAGCTTGATACCGTTTTCTTCCAGGATTGGCTTCTCAGGGGGCAAGGAACCGGTCTTCTCGTATTCGGCAGTGAGATTTCGGGTAGCCACTTTGGAGGCTTCAACGTCAGGCTGATTGAAGGGATTGATCCCAAGGATCGAGCCGGCCACGGCGGTTGCAATTTCCCAGCGGAAGAACTCCTGGCCGAGGTCATAAGCATCGCCCATGGAAATGCGAACCACCGAGTGGCCAGCCTTTTCCAAAGCTGCAACCTTGTCATCCTGTGCGGCGTCCGGAGCGGTCTCCAACCGGATGTAAGCAAAGATGCGGTCTTTGCCGTACTTCTCAGGCGATGCCAGCTCTTCTCGGTCGACAGGAATGATGCCCTTGCCGTTCTTTCCGGTGGACTCGGCGATCAGCTGCTCCAGCCACGCACCCAGATCCGAAACTCCAGGGGAAGTAATAATCGTGAGCTTGTCGCGACCTTGCCTGGCGGCGCTACCGAGAATGATTCCTAAAACGACGCCGGGATTCTGCTCGACCGGCACACAGGAAGCACACGCTTGCACCATCTCCTCGGTGCGATCCAGGAACTTCGCCGCGTCTACTCCCATGGCGGCCGCTGGCACCACACCAAAGTTGGAGAGCGCCGAATACCGTCCACCAATGCTGGGCACGCCGTAAAAGATGTTCCTGAAATGATCACCCTCAGCCACTTTCTGCAACTTCGATCCCGGATCGGTAATGGCAATAAGCCGGCTGCCTGCTTCTTTCTCGCCAACCGCTGACTTCACCCGATCAAAAAAGTACTGCTTGAAGATGTTCGGCTCGAGCGTGCTGCCTGACTTGCTGGAAACAATGAATAGTGTTTTCGATAAGTCGATCTTCTTTTCGAGCGCTTTGACCTGAGCTGGATCGGTCGAGTCCAACCCATGCAGTTCGGGCCAGCCGTCAATCTTCCCGAACGTCATCGCCAATACTTCCGGGGAGAGGCTCGATCCCCCCATGCCTAGCAGGAGGATGTGAGCGAACCCGGCCATTTTCACGTCGTCGGCAACTCGGCGCAGCTCCTCGATTCGGGCAATCTGATCTTCTGTTACGGCCAGCCAACCCAACCAATTTGCTTCGTCGGTGCCCGTCCATAGGGAGGCGTCGCGCTGCCATAGCCGACGCACTCTCCCGTTTGCACGCCAATCATCAATCCCGCTTCTCACTGCCGCGGCTAGTTCCTGCGAAAGCCTGTAGCTCGGTGGATTGACCTTAGGCGTGACTTCGCGCTTTGTACCCTTCTCGACCGCCTGCAGCAGCTTGTCCAAGGCGTCGGCAAAGAGCTGCACGCCTTCGTCTGTGAGTTTGTCGGTTACCTCTTGAATGGAGATGCCCGCCTTGGCGAGATCCTCCATGATCTTCCTCGCCGCCTCCACGTTTTCGGTCAGGCTCTCCCGCAACTGTCCATGATCGCGGAAGGCGTCCAGGGTCGCGGGCGGCACAGTGTTTACCGTGTCTTTCCCAATCAACTCTTCGACGTACATCACATCCCGATAGCTGGGATTTTTTGTGCTCGTGCTGGCCCACAGTACGCGCTGGGTTTGCGCACCCTTCGCCGCCAGGGCCTGCCAACGCGGTCCACTGAAGATTCGCAAATAGAGCTGATAGGTGAGCTTCCCATTCGCGATAGCAACCTTGCCCAGCAAGCTCTTCGGCAATGCCTGCTGCTGCGGATCAGAAGTTTTCTTCAGCGGATCGCTAACGATGGAATCCACCAGCGTGTCAATCCGGCTGATGAAGAAACTGGCCACGCTGGCCATCTTGCTGACGTCCCCACCGCGGGACGCAAGCTGTTCCAGGCCCGCAATGTAAGCCTCAGCAACCTTCTCGTAAACTTCCTGTGCGAACAGGAGAGTGACGTTGATGTTGATTCCTTCGCTGATCAATTGCTGAAAGGCGGGAATGCCTTCCGCCGTGCCGGGCACTTTGATCATGATGTTAGGGCGTCCCACAGAACTCCACAGGCGGCGCGCTTCTTCGATGGTGCCTCGAGTGTCCCGCGCCAGGTAAGGCGATACCTCCAAGCTGATGTAACCGTCTCGACGCTTCGTGCTTTCGTACACGGGGCGCAAGATGTCAGCGGCTTCCTGGATGTCGCGAATGGCCAGCAACTCGTAGCGTGCTTTGGCATCCAGGTCGGTGCGGGAATTCAGGGAAGCCAGAAAGTCCGTGTAATCGGTGCTCGCCGTGATAGCCTTCTCAAAAATCGCAGGGTTCGACGTCATCCCCTTGAGCCCATCTTCTTCTATCAGGCGTTTTAATTCGCCGCTGCTAATAAGATTCCGGCGTATGTAGTCCAGCCACACCGACTGGCCGTACTTCTGAAGATCCTTAACGGGATTCGTAGCCTTGGCAGTTTCAAGAATTCCTGGCATATCTCATCTCCATGGCCTTGATTTTTTCAAGCCGGCGGCGATGCCGCTCTTCGTTCGTAAAAGTAGCTTCAACAAAAGCTCGAACCAGCTCCTCCGCTAACGCATACGCCACCACGCGCGCGCCTAATACCAAGACGTTCGTGTCGTCGTGCTCGACACCCTGGTGGGCGGAATAAGTGTCGTGGCACAAGCCCGCTCGGATGCCAACCATCTTGTTAGCCGCAACCGAAGCACCCACCCCGCTGCCACAAATCAGAACTCCACGTTCCGCACGACCATTCAGGATCGCCTTGCCCAAAGCTTCGGCGTAGTCCGGGTAGTCGACTGGTTCCGTGCTGTGCGTGCCGACGTCCAGAACCTCGTGCTTCCGTTCGCTCAAGTAAGACGCGAGCTGCTTTTTGAGTTCGAATCCAGCGTGGTCCGACCCAATCACAATTCGCATGGCTTACCTGACACGTGCTATCGCCCTCCGCGCGGCCTCAGCCACCTTGTCCGGCGAAAAACCAAATTTCTTTTGCAGCTCTTTGAGCGGTGCGGAGGCCCCAAACGTGTGCATTCCGATAATGATCCCGTCCATCCCCACATATTGCGCCCAGCCAAACGTCGAAGCCTGTTCCACGGCCACACGCGCTCTCACCTCGGGTAGGAGCACCTCTTCTCTATAGTCCTGATCCTGATGCTCAAAAAGATCCCAGGATGGCATACTCACAACGCGTGCCTTGATTCCTTCTGCTTTCAGCTTTTCGTAGGCATCCACACATAAAGCAACTTCGCTACCCGACGCCATGAGGATCACATCCGGCTTAGCCCCCGGCGCATCGGCAAGAATGTACGCCCCCTTGGCCACTCCGGTCGCCGGAGCGTATTTAGAACGGTCCAAGGTCGGCACAGCTTGCCTCGTCAGCACCAGGCCCGCCGGCTCGTGATGGAGCCTCATGATGACCTTCCAGGCTTCCACTACTTCGTTGGCGTCCGCCGGGCGCATCAGGGTTAGTCCGGGAATCGCTCGCAGCGAAGGCAGTTGTTCGACGGGTTGGTGCGTAGGTCCGTCTTCGCCCAAACCGATGGAGTCGTGCGTCCAAACATAGATAACGGGAATTTCCATGATCGCGGCCAAACGAATGGTCGGGCGCATGTAGTCGCTGAAATTGAAAAACGTGCCGCCAAACGCCCGGACCTTGGACAAAGCCATGCCGTTCAGGGCCGCTCCCATCCCGTGCTCTCGGACTCCAAAATGGAAATTGCGGCCTCCATAATTGCCCGCCTCGAAGTCTCCCGCTCCTTCGAACTTGAGGGTGGTTTTATTTGATGTCGCCAGGTCGGCCGAACCTCCCATCAACCAGGGAACGTTTTGCGCGATGGCATTGAGCACCTTGCCCGAGCTCTCGCGGGTAGCCACTCCTTTCGGATCGGGCGGGAAAGATGGCAAGTTTTTGTCCCACCCATCGGGAAGCTCGCGATGCTGCATGCGATTGAGGTGGTCTGCTGGCTCCGGATACTTTTTTTCGTACTCGTCAAACAGCTGCATCCATCTCTCGCGCAGCTTGTGTCCTCGTTTGCCGATACCTTCGCGAAAATGTTCGCGCACTCCATCGGGAACCAGGAACTTCGCATCTTCCGGCCAGCCATAGAATTTCTTTACCAGCCGGACTTCCTCCTCGCCCAAGGGTTCACCGTGCGCCGCGCTCGTGTCCTGTTTGTGCGGAGAACCGTAACCAATATGGCTGTTAACGATGATCAGCGTGGGCCGATCGTTAGTCTTTAGGAAATTCTGATACGCCTCCGCCAGTGAGCCCATATCGTTGGCGTCGGAAACGTGGTTCACGTTCCAGCCATACGCCTTGAACCGTCCGCCCACATCTTCACTGAATGACCACTCCGCCGGCCCATCGAGCGTGACCCGATTCGCATCGTAGATCCAGCACAGGTTGGGAAGCTCGAGATGTCCAGCCAGGGACGCGGCTTCACTGGATACGCCTTCCATCATGTCGCCGTCGCCGCACACGGCATACACGTTGTAGTTGAACATCTCGAAGCCGGGACGATTAAAGTGGGCTTCCATCCACTTGCCGGCCATCGCCATGCCGACGCTGTTTCCCACCCCTTGGCCGAGCGGTCCAGTCGTGGTTTCCACGCCCGAGGTCAGTCGATTCTCGGGATGCCCAGGAGTCTTGCTGTTGATCTGGCGAAAGTGCTTGATGTCTTCGAGGGTGACGGCATATTCGCCGAGCCTTTCATACCTAGGATTTACCGCGCGAACACCGGCAAGAAACAAGAGCGAGTACAGCAGCATGGACGCGTGTCCATTGGAGACCACAAAGCGGTCGCGGTTCGGCCAGATGGGATCTTCCGGATCGTAGCGCAGGAACTGCTGCCAGAGTGTGTAGGCTACGGGGGCCAGCGCCATCGGAGCTCCGGGATGGCCTGAGTTGGCTTGCTGCACCGCATCCATGGACAAAGTACGAATGGTGTTGATGGACAAAAGATCCAACCGACTGCCGGTGGCCACGGACTGCTCGCTCGTCACCATGAAGTCTCCTCTGCTTGCGTCCCAGAGGCTCGCCGGTCCCCACTCTGTCTTAAGCTCGAAAGGAGAGTACAAACGGCTTCCTGGGATCACCACATCTTAGAAAACTCTACTGATTATTGCATTCAAATGTTTGGATGACAGCCAAGCGAGCCAGGATACAGTAGAAGATAGGCGGGAAATATTGACCGGCTGGAGTTTAGCGCTTCAGTTGCGCCAGATAGCTGTGCTGCTCATCATAGCCCTTGGTGGTGCTTTCCACAAATTTCAGGAATTGCCGCAGCGATTCCCGCTCGGCGGGTGCCATTTCACCGAACTTAATCCGAATTCCGAACGAGGGAGTGCTCTTCGTGACCACTCCATGCAGCGCGATGCCTTTCACCCAAATCTTTCCACTGCTGACCCAGAGGCCGATCTGCACGTCGGCGCCGGCGGCAATGGGCGTGACAGACTCCACGAAGCACCCACCCAGGCTGGTGTTCGACAGGTTCCCCCAGATCGGATTGGGCGAGCCGCTGATGTGCAGTTCGACTGCCACGTAGCACTTGATGCGCGGATACTTTCTGCGATCCTGTCCCCAGGATGGCGTGAAGATGTCGGGCTGAAAGGGCGGAGCCGTGGGAGCAGGCGCGCTCGCGGCGGCTGCCTCTGCACTCATCTGTTTGACCGAAGGGGGCGGAACGGTCTTGTTACTCCCGCTCTTAATTTCGCGCATCGCATCCAGCAGGGCTTGTTCTCGTTTTTCCGGAGGCGCATCGCGATACGTCTGAAGCAACTTGCCCAAGTTTTTGATCAGGTCGGGATCGGTGAGCAGGTGGGTCCAGTCGGCCGACGCTGCCGATGAGGGTTTTGAATCGCTCATAAACAAGAAGTGGTAATCGCCTGCGAGACGACGCTCATCTCGGATACAGCTTGAAGTAATGGAGCCCGGCGGGCAAGATAACCAAGGTCATGCTTGTCCTCTAACCCACAGGTAGATAAAGAGATACTTTGCGTGGTGGGAACGGGGCTTGGACCCGCTGCCACATGAGCAAAAGGCGTGCCGCGTCGGGCACGCCTCACCAACCCTCATAAACTTTATGCCCCGACTGTAACCGGCTCGAGACCATAAACTTCGTGCCAAGAAGTCGCTGCCTTCAGCCGCTGGTTAACGTTGTTGATGTTCTTCACGCCTTGATCCTGCAGCCACTTGCGGAAAGCGTCAGCCCCCTGCTTGGCATAGACCGGAATTCCATCCTTCCAGGTGGCGCGACCGCAGAGCACGCCGTTGAACTTCACGCCTGATTCCGCGGCCAATTCGAGAGCCTCGGTGAACTCAGCATTGCTCACGCCTGCCGACAGGTAAATAAATGGCTTGGTAGCCACGCTGGCGGCATCACGGAACAGCTTCGTGGCTTCCGGTTTGGAGTAGGCTTTCTGGCCGGCACAAGCCTTTGCGCCTTCCACGAACTTCATGTTTACAGGTACTTCCACTTTCATGACATCCACGCCGTACCGGTCTTTCGTGAACTCACGCATGCTCCCGATGACTGCCTGCGGCTTCTTCTTTGCGAACTCGAAACCTTTTTCGTCTGCACCTTCTTCATAGGCAACAAACTCGAGGAAAAAAGGAATGTCATTCGCCCGGCACTCATCTCCCAGCCGCTCTACCCAGGCATGCTTCCGATCGTTGACGTCCTTGGGATCGAAAGGGGTGTAGTAGAGGAGAATCTTGATGCAGTCTGCTCCCGCCTCTTTCAAACGCCGCACCGACCAATGATCCAGGAGGTCTGGCAAACGGCCGGGTCCGGTTTTGTCGTACCCGGTCTTCTCATATGCCAGCAACAGGCCGGCATTGCGAGCGCGCCGCCTGGAAGCAGGCAGTCCCCACTCCGGATCAAGCAGAATCGCGCTGGCGTGAGGGGTGAGGACCTCGGTGACCAGGGACTTGAACTCCTCTATCATGGCGTCGTTCACTTCGCTGCCTTTTTCTTTGGCCAATGACTTCTGCAGGGAGCCACGTTGATCCATAGCCGCCGCCGCAATCACGCCGCGGTCGTTCGATACCGCTTTTAAGCCGGCCAGCTTTCCGGGGGTGAGCTTCATAAAATTCCTCCAATGATTACGCAGGATTTGCTGACGAACACAGATCGCCCCCGACGAACCAGGGCGGTTCATAATTGTAATACCTTTTGCGTTACTGACGCAGTGTGAGCTGGCTGAGGACCGCCTGCTGCTTGGAAATGAGGGAATCGATGCCGGCACGCGCCAGCCCGATCATCTGATTAAGTTGCTGCTCATCAAAAACGCGGTGCTCGGCGGTAGCCTGAATTTCCACGATCTTATGCCCGGCTGTCATAACAAAATTCATGTCAACTTCGGCGCGCGAGTCTTCTTCATAGCTCAAGTCGAGCAGGATTCCGCCGTCCACGATGCCCACGCTGACTGCCGCGACAAAGTCCCGCAAGGGAACCGATGTCAAGGTACCCGCCTCGACCAGTTTCTCCAGCGCGAAACCTAGCGCCACGAATGCGCCGGTGATCGAGGCGGTTCGGGTCCCACCATCGGCCTGGATTACATCGCAATCCACCCAGATGGTACGTTCTCCCAGCCGTGTGAGGTCGATCACGGCCCGCAGGGAGCGGCCAATCAGTCTCTGGATCTCGTGCGTGCGTCCGCTGGGACGTCCTTTATTGACATCACGTGCGGTCCTGGTCAGAGTAGACCGCGGCAGCATTCCGTATTCCGCGCTGACCCAGCCCTTACCTGTGTTGCGCAGGAATTGTG
Source organism: Terriglobales bacterium (assembly GCA_035272945.1). Lineage (GTDB taxonomy): Bacteria > Acidobacteriota > Terriglobia > Terriglobales > Acidobacteriaceae > Gp1-AA122. The sequence continues at coordinate 16,611 of DATEPX010000126.1, read as the reverse complement.
GGACCGTTTCTTCCACCGACGCGGTGCAAATCACACGCGTGTTGCCAACCTCAATCAACGCCGAGCCTTCGGCCGTAGTGATGTAATCCGGAATGATCTTTATCGGTCGAAGTTGGTCAGGTGCCCGGTTGTCGCTGCGGTAGATCATAAATTGCGATTGTAAATGATACCTAGGGAGCCGAGGTCCCTAGCTGATCCGCAGCTTTACTTATTGCGGAGGTGTCATAGAAATCGGATAGATCGGCGTGACCCGCCAGGGTGTCGCGCTCCTTGCCATCAACTAGAATTTTGACGCGATTAATGCCTGGAATATTGGCGGCCAAAGTCCTGACCAGAGACGCAAGCGTCAATTCCTCGACCAGTACACCCGAGCGATGGTTATTGGCAAAGACTGAATTGGTATCAATGACTGCCAGGCCGGGATCCACTATGTAGACATCTCGTACTTCCGCTCCCGCAGGTAGCGGATGAGGCGAGGTCTTATCCAGGTAAATTCCTAGAAGAGACCGCAGAAGCTCCTGCGCACGTTGCTGCCGCCCGGCAGGCAGGGGAACACGGGCTGATTGCGCGCGCAGCACGCCCGTGTCGTCATAGGCGACATAGAGAGTGACCTGCTCGGTTGGCCCCGCTACCGGAGGCGCTACCGGCCGGGTGTCGGCAACGCGCACGCCAGTTTCAGCAGCGCGTCCTTTCATTCGGTGGACATAGAACGCCATGATCACGACTGCCACCAGCAACACTCCCATCCCGATCTGGAGATGACGAGGAATCAATGCGAGGACTCCAGTTGGTCGCGCACCGATGCGACCGCTGTAGCAATAGAACTGGCTACCAGTTGCTGGTAATTCGACGAGGTCAGGTCGGCTAGATCGCCGGTTTGCGGAGCAACTTCGACCGCAATCGCTGCCGCTGTGACGTTGTTCAGCGGGCGCAGTGGTGCTGTCAATATGCGAACAGCAATCTTTTTGCGGAGCTCAGCGGCAACGCTCGAAGCGGCGATCTGGCTGACCGACAAGAACGGCGCCTGGGCTGCGTCCCAGGCTACAAACGGCCCGCGGCTCTCGCCCGGCGACGGCAACAGGGCCGTGTACACACGCACGCCTAAGCCTTCACTTGCCGCGTGAACACTTATGTAGATCGCAGGGTGAACGCCGTTGGCATTGGACGCGCGCTGGTCAACGCTCAGGGTTGAATCGGAATCGCGCAGCATCAGTGTGGGCATTCCGCGGCTCCCCAGTTCTTGGCGGATGTACTGCGCAAATGCCAGCGAGACATCTTTTTCTGCCAGCTTATCGGTGAGAGCTGCTCCCCGTTCGTCGCCGCCATGGCTTGCGTCCACCACGGCAAAGTAGCGAGGCGTAGCTGCTGGCGCTGTTGAAGGTGAGGTGAACGGGGCGGCGGGACCGGCAGCCGCAGGTGCCGGAATGGCTGCCGCGGGCGCTGCTGCAACTGGAGGAGCGGTTCCGCCGGGAGGGGACGAAGGCGCGGGTCCGATGGTGATGGTTCGGCCGTCATTGCTGAAGCTCGCCAGCAGCGGTACCGTGCCGTTGACGGTAACTTCCACAGCCCCGTTGTCTTCTTTGAATGTGGCCGACGAGATTGTCTTGTCGTTGAAGTTGACCGTCTCCGGTCCGGATGGAACCAAGGGATCGCGAAGGAAAATCATATTCAACTTTCCAGGTTCAGTGCCAATGGTGGGATTAACTGGCGAGCTGAAATTCAATACCAACTTGGGAGGGGTTGTTTTTCTAAGTTCCGCCTTGTAGGTAGTGCCCGCTTCACTGATGAAGAGCCTGCGCCCCGTGGTGTGGAATACGACCGGGACGCCCAGGAAATTCGGGAGCAAAGTTACCAGCGAATCTACCGGAGCAAGGCCGCGGTTATTTTCCATGAGGAAGCGCGCCGCCAGGTCGAAGTCGCGGCCACGGATGCGCACTTTACTGCTGCCGGGAGTGAATTGTGCATCGACGTCGTTGAAACGCAGTTGCCATTTCTGGCCCTGCGTCCTGGCGGTCACACCGCCGAGCGGCTCCAGGATTTCCAGCAGACCGACATAGTCCTTTCCTTCACGTTCGGTGATACTCAGCGAGTAGTCCGCAGCCGGAGAATAGATCGAGATGCGCTTCTCCTCCGGAGCTGGTGCAGCCATCCCCAGCAACAAATATCCGGCCAGGACGAGGCTAATCCAGCGCATAGATCGTGAGCCCGGTCAGCAGCTTGGGATAAAAGTCGGTGGACTTTTGAGGAAGTACCTCGCCGGCGAATGCGATATCGCGAACCTGCTCCATGCGAACAGGGTTCATTAGAAAAGCGATATTCGCGCCGCCGTTGTGGACCCGGTCCATGGCTTCTCCGGCATCGCGCAGGTACGAGATGTTCTCCTGATTGCGGATAGACTCTTCCGACACTCCCAACACAGTTTCGAGAAGCACCTTGTGCAGTTGAATGACGTCGAGGACTTGCTGCCGGGGGGAGAGACCCGCGAATAAAGATTCACTCGCACGCGGCGTATGCAGAAGGAAATTACGCTTCGAGGTAACGGCCCATAACGCCGTTCCCCGGCGCCCAGCTTCTTGGAGAAGGCTAGTTGCCTGTGCCGCATCTGAGGTAGGCTCGGCTTCTTCCACCGTGAAGTACTTACGCGAGCGAGCCAGGAATTCCTCCGCAGAGAACGAACTTAACCCCTGCACCACACGATGCGTGGGAAGGATCAGCAACCCTGGGCTGTTCATGTTGACGAAGGTCATCATAACCATCTCATAGGGCGCAAGCTGAGCCTGCTCCCGGTCAAGCATCAGGTTTGCCGAGGAGCGCTCCCGCGGAATGCCGGGGGCCGCTCCCGCAGCCTCTCGCCGTTCGTTGCGGTAATTCAGCGCGGTTTCGTAGCGATGATGTCCATCGGCGATCAGGAGTTTCTTGTCCCGCATTTTCCCGCGGATGAGCTCGATCAGCGCGGGGTCGGAAATTTTCCAGACTCTGTGGAGGACGCCATACTCATCTTTAATATCGACATCGGGGGGAGCACTGCCGGCCAGCAGGCTGTCGACTTCGCCCGCGTCGCTGTACAGCATGAAGAGTTGCCCGAAATGCGCCCGTGTAACCCGCAATAAATCAAGCCTGTCGGCTTTCGGCTTAGCCAGTGTCTGCTCGTGCCTGAAGACCACCCCCGCGGAGTAGTCCTCGATCTTGCCCAAGGCGATGAAACCACGGCGTTCGTACTGTGTTACTGCGCCCAGCGGGGCAAAACGCTGAGAATAGGAATAGACAGAAGGTTGCGGATCTTGCAGGAATATGCCCTCTCGCCGCCAGTCCCGAAGGTAGCCGGTAGCGCGGGTATAGACGTTGTCGCCGTCGCGGCAGGGCTCGCGCTTTCCCAGAATGATGCGCACGAGGTTGTAGGGACTGGCCGCGTAGTAGCGTTCCTGCATCTCAGGAGTAATCTTGTCGTAGGGCTGTGTGACCACCTGCGAAACATTGACCCGGCGCGGGTCATAACGCAGGGCGCGAAACGGTGCAAGGTAAGCCATGATTTCGAAAAGCGTCGCATTATAACAAGGAGCGCGAGTCATCTTCCGTGTCTTGCTCACTCAGCCCGAAATGCAAGTTTTTGCCTATTTTGTAGAAAGGTTAGCCAATAAAAAGGTTGGAAATCCTTGCGGCATCTTGTGGTACTATCACGAGCCAGAGAGGCCATTATGGCCCGCCTTTGTGGGCGCGGGTCCTCCCGCCCGAAACCTGATGTTCGGGGTATTCCCTCGACCCCTTTTAGGACGTGGAACCGTCCGCTTTTGTCTATTGCCATCCGGTCACGGTTCCTGTGGCTACTGCTGTTCTCTGCGCTGACCTTGCTGCCATCTGCGGCACGGGCACAAAACACTGCTGACGACGTACACATCAATCCGCGCCTAGAACCGCCTAAGCCCAAGCAAAATCTGATCCAGGATCCTGCCCTTCGTACCCATACCAAGCCCTACAAGACCGGTGTGGACCTGGTTCTGGTGCCCGTGACCATCACCGATCCTATGAACCGCCTGGTGACCGGCCTGGATCGGGAAAACTTCCAAGTCTACGAAGGTAAGGAAGCGCAGGAAATCAAGCATTTCTCCAGCGAAGATGCGCCTGTTTCGCTGGGCGTGATTTTCGACATGAGCGGCAGCATGAGCAGCAAGATCGAGCGCGCCCGCGAAGCGGTGATGGAATTTTTCAAGACCGCCAACCCGCAGGATGAATTCTTCATGGTCACCTTTTCCGACAAGCCGGAAGAGGTCACTGACTTCACGCAGTCGGTCGAAGACATCCAGGGAAAGCTGATCTACACGGTTCCCAAGGGCCGCACCGCGCTGCTCGATGCCATTTATCTCGGCATCAGCAAAATGAGGCAGGCGAAATACCCCAAGAAGGCGCTCCTAATCATTTCTGACGGCGGCGACAATCACAGCCGCTACACCGAGGGCGAAATCAAAAACCTGGTAAAAGAGGCGGATGTCCTCATTTACGCCATCGGCATCTACGACCACTATTTCCCTACGGAAGAAGAACGACTGGGCCCGCAACTGTTAAGCGAAGTCACCGAACTGACTGGCGGGCGTGCGTTTACCATTGATAATCCCAACGACTTGGCGGATGTAGCTACAAAAATTGGTATCGAGCTGCGCAACCAATATGTACTCGGCTACCGTCCAAAGAACCCAGTTCGAGACGGCAAATGGCGTAAGATAAAGGTCAAACTCAATCCGCCTAAGGGATTGCCGCCTCTAAAGGTATATGCCAAGACGGGATACTATGCACCTTCGGAATGACCGTGCTCTCCGCCCCCTAGTAATCCTTCTTTTTTTGTGTATATGCAGTTGGACGAGTGGCCAGAATTCAAGCCAGTCGACTGTACCGGCACAGCCGCCCGTATCAGCCGTCCCGCCGCCTGGGCCGGTGCCCTCGACGGCTTCGCCGCAAACGGGTACGCCATCGCAGCAGGCTCCCTCGACTCCGACGTCCACCGGTCAGCAGCAGTCACCGCCGAGTACTTCCATCGGCGCGGGCTCGACTCCTTCACAGCCGCCTGCTCCGGTCGCTCCTAAGCCAGGAGCCGCGCAGCAGCAGGAACCGTCAAGCACACCACAGCAGCCTGCAGCCCAAGGACAGCAGCTTCCCGCGTCAGAACAGCAGGGAACTGCTCCTGGGCAAGAACAGCAGGGGCAGCAGGGGCAACAACCCGAGAACGAGGGCGGCGCCTTCGTTTTCAAAGCTCAAGTAGAAGAAGTCATCCTGCATGCCACCGTGCTTGACGAGAAGCAGCGTATGGTCACCAATCTCGACCGGGGCGCTTTCGCCGTTTTCGAAAATAACCAGCCGCAGACGATCAAGACGTTTCGTCACGAAGATATTCCGGTTGCGATGGGCATTGTCATCGACAATTCCGGCTCCATGCGCGAGAAGCGCGACAAGGTGAACAAGGCCACCCTGAATCTGGTTCGCGCCAGCAACCCGAACGACGAGGTTTTCGTCGTGAACTTCAACGACGAGTACTACCTCGATCAGGACTTCACTTCAAATGTTGGCCAGCTTAAGGAAGCGCTGGAGAAGGTAGAGTCGCGGGGAGGCACCGCGCTCTATGACGCGATCGTAGCCTCGGCAGATCACTTGAAGAAGAACGCGAAGCTCGAAAAGAAGGTGCTGTTCGTTGTCACCGATGGTGAGGATAATTCCAGCCGCGAGTCTCTGGAAGAGGCGGTTCGGCGCCTACAAGCGGAAAATGGCCCGACCGTTTACGCCATTGGCTTGCTGGGGGAAGAGAAACAGAGACGCGCTCGTCGGGCGTTACAGGAAATTGCAGCGCGCACGGGTGGAGTGGCCTTCCTGCCGCGCACACTGGATGAAGTCGACGAGATCAGCAGCAGCGTGGCTCATGATATTCGCAACCAATACACCATCGGGTATAAACCCACGACCCCTAAGAGCGCCGGCGGATACCGCAGCATTCACGTCGAAGCCCGCGCCCGCGGCTACAGCCGTTTGACAGTGCGTACACGCAGTGGCTACTACGCTGGGCAAGAACAAACGGGTGGAGGAGGTCACTAGTCCATCCGCTACCTGCAACCGATGTTCATTCCTCATGCAGGCCTGTCATTGACGCTTCCACCTTGGCTTCCGTACCCTGTACGGTGCGAATGAAAACCATCGAAGGTGCGCGCCCACGCGTCGCCGAGGCCATCACCCAGCTCGTTGGCGAAACCCCAATCCTGCGATTAAAGCGACTAGCGGAGCCCGGTTCGGCGGAAGTGTTTGCCAAACTCGAGTACCTGAATCCGGGCGGAAGCGTGAAGGACCGCGCGGCTATAGGCATCATCAAGCGAGCGGAAGAGGAAGGCCGCCTCGGTCCGGGCTCGATCATCGTGGAAGCCACGGCTGGGAACACGGGCATCGGTCTCGCCCTGATTGGAGTGAATCGCGGCTATCGGGTCATGCTGTTCGTACCAGAGCGTTTCTCGGAGGAAAAAGTCATGATCATGCGGGCCCTCGGCGCCGAGGTCACCCGCACTCCGGACGCTGAGGGCATGGAAGGAGCCATCCGGCAAGCCAAGGAACTCGCGGCCAAGAATCCAAAGGCCTTCATGGCCGGCCAGTTTGAGAATCCGGCCAATCCTGACTACCACTACGAAACCACGGCCCGCGAAATCTTCGAACAGATGGAAGGGAACATCGACGCCATTGTGATCGGCGCTGGCACTGCCGGCACTTTCACTGGGGTTGCCCGGTATATCAAGGAGCGTCGGCCCAAGGCATTAACGGTTGCAGTCGAGACCCAGGGTTCGGTTCTGGGAGGCGGTAAGCCGGGAAAGCATAAAGTTGAAGGAATTGGCACGAGTTTTATCCCGCCCAATTTTGATCGCTCGGTGTGCGACGAGGTCTTGATGGTGACGGACGTGCAGGCCTTCGACACCGTGAAACAGCTAGCCACCCGCGAAGGAGTGCTGGCCGGCTCCAGCGGCGGCGCGAATGTTTCCGCTTCCCTGGAAATTGCCCGCAGGTTAGGTCCTGACAAACGGGTGGTCACGATGATCCCCGATTCCGCAGAACGATATTTGTCAAAGAAGATCTTTGAGGGCGGAATCTGACTTCTTATTATGTCGTTATTCTGAGCGGACGGTAGTCCGCCAAGAATCTCGTGTGCAGAACTGCAGCGCGTAGTTGAGAGAACCTACGCACCGGAGAACGATGCCAAACAAAAAGCAACTAGGCTTCGCCACTTGCGCGATTCACCTCGGGCAAGAAGCCGATCCCCTGACCGGCGCAATCACGGTTCCCATCTACGCCACGTCTACTTATCTCCAGGAGGAGCTGGGCAAGAATAAAGGCTATGAGTACGCCCGTGTCTCGAATCCGACTCGTTCTCGGCTTGAAGAAAACCTGGCCGCGCTCGAGGGCGGCATCGCGTCACGCGTGTTCTCCAGCGGCATGGCGGCGATCAATGCGCTCTGCACCATGTTCAAGTCAGGGGACCACGTGGTCTGCGGTCATAACTTGTACGGTGGAGTGCCCCGCCTGTTCAACCAAATCCTAGTGAATTACGGGTTGGAGTTCACCTACGTCGATACCTCTGACGTGGCCGCGGTCGAAAGGGCCATCCGCAAAAAAACGCGCATGGTCTACGTCGAGACGCCAACCAATCCTCTGATGGCGCTAAGCGATATCCGAGCGATCAGCGAGGTGACCCGTCGCAAGAAAGTCGATTTGGTCGTGGATAACACTTTCATGTCTCCCTACTTTCAGAAGCCGCTGGCACTCGGCGCGGACATGGTGGTGCACTCGACGACAAAGTTTCTTAACGGCCACAGTGACGGACTTGGCGGTGTCATTGTGTGCAGCAAGCCGGAGCAGGCTGAGCAATTTGGATTCATTCAGAAAGCCGCGGGCGCGATACTGTCGCCCTTTGAATGCTGGTTGGTGCTGCGTGGCGTGAAAACCCTCGCTGTCCGCATGGAACAGCATGATAAGAACGGCCGCGCCGTGGCTGGCTCTCTCTCCAGGCACAAGAAGGTGAGGGAAGTGTTCTATCCCGGTCTGTCCAGCCATCCCCAGTACAAGTTAGCGCAGCGACAGATGACCGGCTTCGGCTCCATGATCACCTTTGAAACCGGATCGCTATCGAATGCCAAAAAAATGCTCAAGAAAGTTAGAGTTTGCTCGCTGGGAGAATCACTTGGCGGAGTGGAAACTCTCATTTCGCATCCGGCGACCATGACCCACATGGCCTTGGGAGAGAAGGGAAGAAAAGCCACTGGGATAACCGATGGCATGGTTCGTATTTCTGTCGGCATCGAAGACGTAGACGACATCGTCGCCGATTTGGACGAAGCGCTGAGCGCAATTTAGTGGAGTGCGTGTGGAGGCGGGTCGCTGACCCGCCTTAATCCTGATTAAATAATTTCTCTGCGTTCTCCGGCTCCTCGGCGGTGAAAATAAACAGTCGCTCAAGCATTACACCTAATGGGTAACACACGATCTCGCGAGTGGGACTCCGCTGCTTACAACCGTATCTCCGGACCACAGTTCAGTTGGGGCAAGAAAGTAGTCGCTCGCGTGCCGGCACGTGGCGATGAACTGGTCCTGGATGCCGGCTGTGGTACGGGGAGGCTGACTGCCGAATTATTGGAGAAATTGCCGCACGGACGGGTTGTAGCTGTTGATCTGTCGGGGAACATGCTGTGTGCCGCACGCGAACAATTGACTCCCAGATTCGGTGCACAGGTCGCTTTCGTCGCTGCCGACCTGCAGGACTTGTCGTTTAACCAGTGCTTCGACGGCATCTTTAGCACGGCTGCCTTTCACTGGGTACCGAATCAGGAACGTCTCTTTCAGAATCTCTATGGATCTCTGAAGCCCGGCGGATGGCTCGTCGCGCAGTGTGGCGGAGGACCGAACTTGAGTCGGCTTCTGGAACGCATGGCAGTCCTGTTGCAAAGACCGCGATTCGCGCCGTATCTCGCCGATTACAAGCACTCATGGGTGTATTCGGATGCTGAGACGGCGGCGCAACGATTGCGGAGTGCGGGATTCGTGGAAGTCGATACCAGCCTGGAGCAGGCTCCTACCCGCCTTGAAGACGACCAACGATATCGTGAATTTGTCAGCAAGGTGATCGTGCATCGTCATCTCGAGCGTATTCCCGATTCCAAACTGCAGCGGGAGTTTATGGCGGAATTATCCAGGCAAGCTGCAAAGGACGACCCTCCGTTCGAACTCGACTATTGGCGGCTCAATCTCAACGGTCGCAGGCCAGCGTGACATACCAGCCTTTGAGTTGGTGACTGAGGTCTTTGGCGCCTGTGTTACCTGAATACGCAGTTGCATTCCAGCAACTTCTTCCTGCCACAGGCGAAACTTTCCGTAGGTGTCTGTGTTCATACCAGCGTACGCCGTAAGTGAATGGATTAGGAGAGCAATCATGCGACGAAGCCTTCTCAGCCTGGCCTTTCAGTTGTTAGCTACGATGTGCCTCTTTGCGCAAAGTACGCCTGCTTCCAGTGACACCATTCAGGACCGAAGGGATCTGAGACAAGATGTGCGGGACCGCAATCGCGATCGGAGTGACATTAACCGTGATCGCCGCGATTTGAACAAAGACCGGGTGGATCGCAATGCCGATTTACGCGATGCTCGCCGCGATCAGCGGGATATTAACGGCGACCGCCGAGATCTTAATAGTGACCGCGCCGACCTGCGCCGCGACTTGAGGAATGGGGACAGAGCCGATGCCGCGAAAGATCGTCGTGACCTTCGCGCCGACCGGCGTGATATAAACCGCGACCGCCGAGACCGGAATGCCGATCTAAGGGATGCGCGCAAAGACCAGCGCGACATTAATCATGATCGTCGCGACTTGAACAAAGACCGCCGCGACCGCAATAAAGACCATCGTGATATTCGCGCCGACAGACGCGATCTCCGTAGAGACCGCCACCATGCTCGCTGATGCGCAGCACTTATGTGCGCTCAGACGACATTGATCGATCTGAACTTCATGCTCGCACTGAATCCGTTATCCACTTGAGGTACTCAGCGCTCCCGTCCTCAATGGCAAGCAACACGCATTCCGGCAACTCATAAGAATGCAGTTCGCCTATGGCCGCCCGAACCCGCGCGAATGCGACGCCAGTCGTCTTGATCACCAGCATCCATTCCTGGGCGGTCTCCACCTTTTCCTTCCAATGATACACGGACTCAACCGAGGGCAGAATATTGACGCAAGCCGCCAGCCGCCGCTCCACTAAAGCGTGAGCGATCTTGCGGGCTTCTTCCCGGGATCCGGCGGTAGTGAGGACGATTTTCTGTTCGCTCATATAAAATCAGCTTTCGGTCAATAGCTTTCTAACGCAGAGTGTAACAGCCTCGGAAGGGTCGAAATCAGAGTGGTAGAGACGCGGCTTGCCGCGTCTCGCCGGGTGCAAAATCGCTATGGCGACTCAAATCAAGTTTGGCACTTCAGGGTGGCGTGCCGTTATGGCGGAGGAGTTCACCTTCGCCAACGTTCGCCGCGCGGTAACGGGGATAGCACGCTACGTGGCCTCGCAGAAACCTACAGGAGCCCGCGTCATCGTGGGACGTGACCCACGCTTCCTAGGGGAGACCTTCTGCTCGATGGCAGCCGAGATTCTGGCTGCCCACGGGATTACCCCGCTTGTGATTGCGGAGGCCGCGCCTACGCCGGCCATCGCCTACGCCGTAATAAGAGAACACGCCGATGGCGCTATCAATTTCACAGCGTCCCACAATCCTCCTGAGTACAACGGAATTAAGTTCTCCACTCCCGACGGCGCACCCGCTCTGCCCGAGGTCACCAAGAAGATTGAAGCCGAGATTGCAGCTTTAGACGCGGCAGGTGCCTCCCCGCCGAAGTCCCAACGGAATCCGTCAGCCCAGTCGCTCGATCCCAAGCCCACCTACATGGCAAGGCTCAAAGAAATCGTGGACTTTAGGGCAATTCAGAAGGCGGGTGTGCGCGTTGTCTACGATCCTTTCTGGGGAGCGGCTCGCGGCTATCCCGACCAACTGCTTCGCGAAGCCGGGGTGGATGTTTCCACGATTCACGACTGCCGTGACGTCCTGTTTGGCGGCCACGCTCCCGAACCCGATGATCACCTCCTGGAGGATGCACGAGCAAAAATGCGGGAGAAGCGGGCCCACCTGGGAATTGCCACCGATGGTGATGCGGACCGCTTCGGAATTGTGGACCAAGACGGCGCGTTCGTTCAACCAAACTACATCATCGCGCTCTTGTTCGATTACCTGGTCGAAAGTCGGGGCTGGAGAAAAGGTGTCGCCAAGTCTGTAGCCACTACCAACCTGATCAACGCACTGGCCCGGCACCACAAAGTCGAACTGCACGAGACACCGGTAGGGTTCAAATACATCGGTGAACTGATCAAACAGGACAAGATCGTGATTGGCGGAGAAGAAAGCGCGGGATTATCGATCCTCCACCACGTTCCCGAGAAAGATGGCGTACTAGCCGGTCTGCTGTGCTGCGAAATGGTTGCCCAGCGGGGAAAATCAGTTGGCCATCAATTAAAGGAACTATTTGTCAAAGTTGGTTCCTTCTATCCACGCCGGGAAAACTTCCGCTTGACGCCTGAGGTCAAAGAGAAGTTCACTAAAAAGTTGCAGTCCGATCCACGAGACTTCGCTGGTCACAGAGTGGGAGAGGTCGTCCGTAAGGATGGTTTGAAGCTGGTTTTTGACGATGGCTCCTGGGTGTGCTACCGGTTATCGGGTACGGAACCGGTGGTGAGAGCTTACTCGGAGGCTCGTAGCGAGGATGGACTGGAGAAGTTGAGCGCAGCGGCTAAGCAATGGATCTTCGACTAAACGGCCTGGCCAAGATTCGAATCCTCCCGACGCCAGAAGATGGTCTGCGGGCGGTGGTGAACCACGCCCCGCAGGCAGAAGCAGCGTTTGACCGGCTTACGGAGCGTCTGCGTCCCACCTGGAATCTGCTCTATCGATTGCGTCGCCGCGTCGCTACCGCCGCTGTGCTGATGCTCACGGCCTGGCTGTTTCTCCATGTTACGTTCGGCGCCAACGGCATGGTGGTGTACAAGCAGAAGCGCGCTGCGATTAAAGATTTACAGCAGCAGGTAGATGCCCTGCAAAAAGAGAACGACCGCTACACGGATCAGATCAAGGCGCTCAAGAGCGACCCGCAAGCGATCGAAAAGGAAGCCCGCGAGCAGTTGCACTATGCCCGCCCGGGCGAGGTCGTCTACGTTCCTCCTGCCGCCGCAACTCCACAAAAGCCGGATACGAAGGCCGCAAAGAAGTGACGCACCGGAGGAGTTGTAACCTCAGCAGAAGTTCCACACTCAATTCAACTGTTCCGTTCTGACAAGAGTCCCTGGCGAGTGTCTGGGCGAGGTTCTAATTTGTCATCCGAGCGAAGCGAAGGATGCGAAGGATCTAGGAAGGATCTAGGTATTTGCTTTTGCATGTGGAAATGCATAGACTCTTCGCTTCGCTCAGAATGACAAGCGATCAAATTCAATTTGCGGCTCCGGCCGCAATGGTAGAGGAGGAGATTATCTATGAAGAAGCTGCTGCTGATTTGTCTGGCTCTGTGTCTTGTGTTCTTTTATGTAGCCATCGCGTCGGCAGGCTCGGACGCGGGAAACAGCGAGACCGTGAACGGCTGGGTGACTGACGCGAAATGCGGCGTCAAGGGAGCCCACTCCGGTGGGGAAGAATGCGCCAAGAAGTGTATCGACGCAGGAGCGAAGATGGTGGTGGTCACCGATACTGACAAGAAGGTCTTAACCGTGGATAATCCCGATGTGCTGAAAGATCATATCGGCCATCACGTGGCCGTGACCGGCACCGTGACTGGAGAGTCGATCCACGTTGACAGCGCGAAGATGCTCTAAGCTGGAAAGATTTTTTTGTTAAGGCGGCGGCTGCCACGGCCGCCTTTTTCTTGCGCTCCGAATTATTTCACCACGCCTTCGAGAGGAGAGCTGGCAGTTGCATACAACTTCTTGGTCATGCGACCGGCCAAGTGAGCCTGCCGTCCGGCGATAACGGCGTGCTGCATGGCTTCCGCCATGAGCACGGGATCCTGAGCATTGGCGATACCGGTGTTCATGAGAACCGCGTCCGCGCCCAGCTCCATCGCAATCGTCGCGTCCGAAGCTGTGCCCACTCCGGCATCCACAATGAGCGGCACCCCGGTAATCACCTGGCGGAGAATGCGAATGTTCGCCGCGTTTTGAATACCGAGCCCGCTTCCAATCGGCGCGCCCAGCGGCATGATGGCGCTAGCGCCGGCGTCCAGCAGGCGCTTGGCAAAGACCACATCATCAGAAGTGTAGGGCAGAACGGTGAAGCCTTCCTTCGTCAGGGCCCGAGTGGCCTCGAGGGTTGCCTGCACATCGGGATAAAGCGTCGCCTGATCACCGATGACTTCCAGCTTGACCCAGTCGGAAATCCCTACTTCGCGGCCCAGTCGCGCCGCGCGAATAGCTTCATCAGCGGTATAGCAGCCCGCGGTGTTGGGCAGGAGGAAATATTTCTTGGCATCGATGTAGTCGAGCAGCGATTCTTTGCTGCGATCGAGATTAACCCGTCGTACCGCAACAGTGACCATCTCGGCCCCGCTGGCTTCCAACGCCCGCGCGGTTTCCTGGAACGACTTGTACTTTCCCGTACCGACAATCAACCGGGAACGGAACTGCCTGCCGCCAATGATGAGTGAATCCATGTCGCTATTGTAAAATGAAACGAGGAACGGCTACCAACTGTCAGTAACTTACAGAAAATTCAGCCGCACGACAACCGACAATACGCAGCATCCGCAGGCTAGTAGCACGAATTAGCACAGTCCAAGACCGCATTATTTAGACTCGTGGAGCGAAGTTCTTGAAAGGAACTGCACCAGAAGAGCGGGAGCTTGGGGACGGCAACTTCGGGCTGCGATGGCCGCTGTCTCCGCTGGAAAAAGGGGTCTGATCCCGTTCTTGGGAGCCGCAATACTGGAACGAATCGCACCGCCCCGGCCGGATCATCTAAGCTTCTTTGGGAAGGCCCGGCAGGGGTCGAACCTGCATCTCCGGAGTGTGACAGAGTGGCGGCCTGCGTTGAGGGCTGACTGCCAGCTTAGTCACTCCACAACCCGCGGCCCTCTATCCGTTGAGTTACGGGCCATGCACTGAAAGCTCCCATAACAGGGACTCTAGGCTAGTAGCCAAAGTAACCTGACAAGCTAAGGCCGCGTAGATACCGGAAGGACTTGTCCCGATTCGAGGCCCTTCCGATTCCACCCTTTATGTTTGTATCAAAAGATCCCCCATAGGTATCCGCCGGATGTACAAGCGCCGGAAGAGATTTTTGAGCCTGCCAGAACCGCCGCGTATTCGGTGGCCCGGGCTCAATCGGCCGGCATTGAATCTGCTTGCGCGTACAAGCGGTCAATCTCGTGTCGATAGCGCTCTTCTACGACTCGCCGACGAAGCTTCATACTGGCGGTCAACGTCCCATCCTCAGGCGAAAACTCATCCGGCAGAACAATCACTCTCTTCAGCTTCTCGAAGCGTGCCAGTGTCTGGTTCACATCGGCTACGATGCCCTCGTACAATGCCTGCACGCGAGCATGGTCCACCAGTTCTTCTCGGGACGAGAAGGGAATGCGGTTGGTGCGCGCCCAGTCTTCGAGCAAGGGGAAATGGGGCGCGATGAGAACCGCGGGAAACTTTCTTTTATCGCCGACCAGCACCGCTTCCGCGATCAAGACATTGTGCTTGAGCGAGTTTTCGATGGGCTGCGGAGCAATAAACTTTCCACCTGACGTCTTTATCAAATCCTTCTTACGGTCGGTGATCGAGAGGAATCCCTCGGCATCGAGGTTGCCGATATCTCCGGTCTTGAACCAGTCCTCTACAAATGCATTGCTCGTCTCCTCAGGGCGATTCCAATAGCCCTTGAACACAGAGGGACCGCGCACCAGAATCTCGCCATCCTCGGCGATCCGCACGTCCACATTCCGCAGTGGTTTGCCTACGGTTCCAAGCTTGTGAGCTTTCAGATTATTGACCGCAATGACGGGCGAGGTTTCGGTGAGGCCATAGCCTTCATGAATGCGAATTCCGATACTCGCATACCACTCGGCCAGTTCACGACCCAAAGGCGCTCCGCCTGAAATAAAGAGCTTGGCCCGGCCGCCTAACGCTGCCCTGACCTGCGAGTAAACCAAGCGGTCCGCGATCTTCCAGGCAAGCGACGCCGGCCTTTGTCCCGCGAGGATCTCGTCTGTTTGGCGGCGGCCCACCCACAAAGCCCAGCGGTAGATTAAGTTCTTAAAGGAGGACTTAGTTTTCTGAACGACCTGGTTATAGATTTTTTCGTAAACTCGCGGAACCCCTACAAAGATCGTGGGCCGAACTTCCAGCAAGGCGCGAGGAAGTTGCTCGGTAAGCGGACAATAAGCCAGCGTCACGCCGTGGTACAGCATCGCGAAATCCACGTGACGGGCGGTTACGTGCGACAGTGGGAGGAAGGAAAGACTGATCTGGCCGGGCCACACATCGAATCCTTCTAAAGAACAAGAGATGTTCGACGCCAGGTTTCCGTGGGTCAGCATGGCGCCTTTGGGAGTTCCGGTCGTGCCGGACGTGTAAATTACGGTCGCCAGATCGTCCGGCGCAATCTCCAGGGCCCGCGCGTCGAATTGCGAGTCCAGCTCGTTCGGCCCTTCGTGCATCAAGCGATGCATGTGAAAGGCGTGCGCCGTTTCGACGGCGTCCATTATGACCACTCTTTCCACTCTTGTACGAGCTTGGATTGCCAGCACCTTTTGCAGTTGCTTTTCAGTAGAGACAAACACAACGCGAACTCCGGCGTCCTCCAGAATATAAGCGGTTTGCTCATCGGTCAGGGTCGAATAAACTGGCACAACCACTGCGCCCAGCAACAACGCAGCAAAATCAGCCGTGCTCCATTCCGGCCGGTTCTCGCTGAGAATGGCAACGCGATCACCTTTTACGATACTCCAGCTTTCCAGTGCTCGCGCCACTCCGACCACGTTGCGGTACAGTTCCTGAGACGAGATCGAGATCCAGTCAATGGCCTGGCGATGCATCATTACACTGCCTTGACCGCGCTCGAGGATCGAGAGGAATACGTCATTGAGTGTGCGGATAGTCCTCAGCGTAGATCGTTCGGGACTAGAGGCGCCGTCAAAAGATGTTTCAATGCGATCGCAACCCAATTCCGCGGCTGCTCGCTCCCCAGTGGGTACGGCTTCTGGAAGTTCGGAAGGGATACCTGGTCTAGCCACTCTCTTGGTCCGACACGGAGACTCCTCCTGACAACTATTGTCTATTGTAACGCCAAGGAATGTACAACCTGCCACCATGCCTAACGGATGGGCGGGCGACATGGAAGGGGCATCTAGCGGGTTTCCTTTTTTTGTGCCATGATTCTGAACGGATATATACGTACAGAATAGATCCGCTACACAAAAGGAGACCCTTATGTCTGATGACCTCGCCACGTTGGAGACCCAAAGATCCAAGCTCCTGGAAGAGTTCCTCGCCTTGGGTGATCTGCGACCCGGTTCCATCACCGCCGTGA
>DATEPX010000125.1:0-4946 GCA_035272945.1 Terriglobales bacterium | reverse complement strand
TCCGGTAGGGCTAAATCTTCTGATGTCGTCGTATCGCTTTCAAAAGCCGGTCGGGGAAGTTCTTCGCTCAGTCTTGCCGGTTGTGGCAGTGCTTTCAATCGGAGTGCTTTTGATCACGTATGCTCCTGGCCTGACAACTATGCTGCCACGATGGTTCGGCTACTGAGGAGGAGATGAAAGATGCCCAACGTCCCAGAGGATGAAGTTTCTGCATCAGGCAATGAAGGCTCGCGCGTGAATAGTAGTGCCGCTCGCGCCGAGGTGGAGCTGGCTTCGATCAGAGCCGATTGAGGAGACTGAGAATGCAATTTGCCAATTTCACCCGAAGCCAGTGGCGGGTGCTGTTGATCCTCATGCTAGTCAACTTTGTGAACTACGTGGATCGCCAGATCATCTTCTCGCTTTTTCCGTCCATCCGACACGATTTTGATCTTACTTATGTGCAACTTGGTTACCTTGCGACGGCTTTCACGGTGGTGCTTTCTCTGAGTACCTTCCCACTGGGTATGCTGGCCGACCGGATCTCCCGGCGGACGGTGATTGGTGCCGGCGTCCTGTTTTGGAGTGGTGCCACCTTTTTCAGCGGATTAGCTGGCTCCTTTCGCTCTTTGCTTACCGCGCGGTCTCTGGTCGGAGTGGGGGAGGCGGCCTATACTCCGGCCGGTGCAGCGGTGATCAGCGCTTCTTTCCCGCCCCAGATACGAGCACGGGTGCAAGGGGTTTTCGATATAGGGATGTTTGTCGGGGGTGCAACCGGGATCGCTCTGGGAGGAGTAATGGCACAGTCGTTTGGCTGGCGCCCCGCATTCTTCCTAGTAGGGATCCCGGGTCTCTTGCTAGGCCTGAGTGCTTTGCGCTTACCCGAGCCTCCAGCCAGCCTGTCACGGGAACGCATGCCGGTACGGGAGCTTTTGCGGGTGCCCGCTTTTCTGGCACTGCTGGTAAGCGGTTGGTTCAGCAGCTTCGCGGGTTACGCGTATGTCGCTTGGGGGCCGGAATTAGTCCAGGACTACAAGGGCTTCAGTGCCCGAGAAGCAGGTCTGGCGCTGGCGCTTGCGGTCGTGTTGGGTGGAACGTGCGGCATCGCCACGGGGGCATATCTTTCGGACCTGCTGGCGAAGCTGCGCAGTTGGGGACGCGCCGTCATCATCCCGGTAGGGTTTGTGCTCGGAGCGCCAGCGATTTACTTCTCGCTGCATGCCGCAAGCAAGCTTGGATTCCTGTTCTTTTTCGGATTGGGTGCATTCTTCTTGAGCTGGTACCACGGCCCGCTTACCGCCACAGTCCATGATCTTGTTCCACCTCGCGGCCATGCCAGTGCTCTCGGCTTTTACTATCTCTTCGTGAATCTGTTCTCCATGGCGATAGCGCCGGTCGTGATTGGCAGGATCGCGGATCACTACAACCTAATCACCGCTTTACATGTGCCGATTCTCGCCCAGCTCGCGGGGGCCGCATTCTTCCTGGTCGTAATATATTGCATCCGGCGCAACGGGCTGCATCACCCCGTGCTCGCCCGCCACTGGAATGACGAACCGTGTACTGCATTCGTGCCAGCAGTCGCTTTGACGGTTGAGGGCTCGTGAGGGGGCACGTTTGACCATCACGAGAATGAATTCGCCGCAGAAGGAGATACAACATGGGACAGCTGACGCAGTTGCCAACCATTAGCCACTATACAGCCTACAAACCTCGGCCTTTCACGCGCGAGCAGCGCGACCACACCACAATTCTCTACGGAGGGCTCACCTGGAAACATGAACGGCTGATGCAGGGTGCTCTTCACAATCTGAAGTACAACGCCGAGCCGCTGCCCAATATTGCCCGCGAAGATCTGGATGCCGGCAAGGAATTGATCGACGTAGGCGCGTGTTGCCCCACCATCTTCACCACCGGAAGTCTGGTCAATTTTCTGAAGAAGGAAGTGGCAGCGCATGGGAAAAAGGAAGTCGCCGACAAATATGTGTTCCTGACAGCGGGAGCTTGCGGACCCTGCCGTTTCGGCCAGTATCACGAGTCCTACGCCATGGCTCTTGACGGTCTCGGGCTGCGCGATTTCAGACTTTTTCTGCTGGCCCAGGACGAGCTGGACCAAGGTCCAAATGGAGGGGGCGGGCTCGACATCAATATGCCGCTCAGCCTCGGCCTCATCTGGTCCATCCTTTGCGGAGACTTGCTGATGGACCTCGAGTACATGACACGGCCGTATGAGGTCAATCCAGGGCAAACCGAGCAGGTGCTAAAGGAAAGTGTCGAGTACTTGTATGAAGTCTTTCGGAACCGACCCGCTCACGGCGACAAGTATGTGACGTTGGCCTGGCATCTACTGAGCAGCTACTTCACGCGTGCGTTGCGGGATGTCCGCAAGAAGTGGGATGCAATCGAAGTCGATCACACGCGCGTGAAAGCAAAAGTGAAAATCACCGGAGAGTTCTGGCTGCAGACGCACGAGGGCGAGGGAAATTACAACATCAAGCGCTGGCTCGAACAGGAGGATTCTGAGGTGGTGCCTCCGCCAGTTGCCGTGTGGCTCCATTATCTTCTGCATCCCACTATCCGCAAACTCGAGCACCGGAACACGAAGACGAAGCATCCTCACGCCCAGGAACTTGCGTTGCATGCGCTGGAACGCATTTATCGCGGTACCTACAACCGGTTCCGCAAGGCGCTGGCGAACCTTCCGAACGAACTGCCCGACCAGGAAGAACTAAAGCGGCTGGCAGAACCCTTCTATCACTTCGAACTTCGCGGCGGCGAAGGGCACATGCTGATTGGCAAGGCTCTTCATGCTTATCATCACAAGAAGGCGCACATGATCTGCGAACTTTCTCCTTACTCCTGCATGCCCAACACGATGTCGATCGGTGCGATGGCCAACGTGATCGGGAAATATCCCGATCTGCTTTACGCGCCCATTGAGGTCAAAGGGGACTCGGAGGTACATGCGCTCTCCCGTTGCCAGATGATCCTTACCGAAGCGAAGAAACGGGCTCAGGCCGAGTTCGAAGATGCGTTGAATCAAACGGGCCTGACGATCGAGGCCATTCGTCAGTATGAGGCGCAGCACCCGCAGGTACGGAGCGCTACTTATCGCGTGCCGCACTTAGGGTGCGCGGGAACCGCCGCGAATTACGTGCTGCATCTTGCCCGTAACTGCGGGTTGGGTGAGGCATAACCCAGGGGACGGACGATAGAGGACCGAAAGCGAGGAAGACTGCTTATGCCTAACAATGTCCTGCTCCAGATTCAGCCGCTTGCTGTGGATCCGCTCACAGTGCAAGCGTCCGCGGCACCGGAAGCATCGGTCCGCGAAGGCGCGGGAATGCTCTGTGGCATCGATGTGGGGAGCACAACCTGCAAATATGTTCTCGCGTCCGCGAGCGGTGAGGTACTGGCCCAAGCCTACGAACGCCACAACACCAAGCAGGGGGAAAAGGTGCTGGACTTTCTGAGCTGCCTCGAGAGCGAGCACGGCCTTACCCCGGAACGAGACCGCATTTTCTTTACGGGCTCCGGAGCGGGGATCATCGCTCCTCTTGTCGGCGGAAAAATCATTCAGGAAGTCGTGGCGGTGGCCGCGGCTGTCGAGAAGCTGCATCCGTTGGTGCGCTTCGTCAGCGAAATTGGCGGCGAAGACATGAAGACCATCTTCTTCAACGGGAATGGCCCCAGCAAGAGTAAGCAGGTCCTGATGCAAAGCGCCTGTTCCGGAGGCACAGGCACTTTCATTGAGAAGACCGCCCGTAAGCTAGAAATTCCACCGGAGCAGCTCTCCAAGATGCGGTACTCCGGATACACACTGCATAAGATCAGCAGCAAGTGTGGGATCTTTGCCGAAGCGGATGCCAACACGTTGCTGAAAGCCGGGGTCTCGGTAGAGGAGATCATCGCCTCTCTCTTTGAGGCAGTC
Organism: Terriglobales bacterium; assembly: GCA_035272945.1. Lineage (GTDB taxonomy): Bacteria > Acidobacteriota > Terriglobia > Terriglobales > Acidobacteriaceae > Gp1-AA122. Next base: position 1,036 of record DATEPX010000125.1, on the reverse strand, counting down.
GTCTACCAGAATCTCGCTACGCTTACGCGCGGGAACACCCCCGCGCCGGAAATCCTGCTGCTGGGGGGACCGAACCTGTTCTTCACCGGTTTGCAGGAGGCTTGGCGGCATCACCTGACCAAGCTGTGGCAAGAGCGCAAAGTCGCGCTGCCTGGCGACAAGGACGCAGCCTCGCTGATCCGAGTCCCAGATGACGCTCTGTACTATGCCGCCCAAGGATGCATCGAAGTCGCCCGCAGGGAGCCGCAGTCCACGGGGCTCTATCAGGGTGCCGGAAAATTGCGCTGGTGGATTGAAGAAGGCCAGCACGAAGAGAAGAAGAAGCTCGGTCGAGGCGGATTGTGGAAAGACCAGCAGGAACTGGCATCCTTCAAGGCGCGCTATGGCGGTAATGGAACGAGCCCCGGCAATGGCAAGTCAAACGGCAATGGGCGTCATCCCTCGCCAGCGACTCCGAATGCCGAACAACTTGGGACTCTCGGACCGGTGGCCGTGGGCTGCGATTTCGGGTCGACCACCGCGAAAGCTGTTTGCCTCTCCCCTCAGAAAGACTTGCTTTTTTCTTGCTATGCACTCAGTAAGGGAAATCCGATCGAGGATGCCAAAGCCCTATTCCGGCAAATTCGAGCGGCGGTTGGGAATGGAACAATACTGGGTCTGGCAATCACCGGATACGGCAAGGACTTACTCAAGGACATTCTCGGAGCCGACTGCCCAGTCGTCGAGACCATTGCGCACGCCAGCGCTGGCCTGCACTTCTTCCCGGACGCCGATTGCATCTGCGACGTCGGAGGGGTGGACGTCAAGATCATGATCCTGAACAACGGGGCGGTGACCGATTTCCGGTTGAACTCCCAGTGCTCATCCGGGAACGGAGCTTTCCTTCAGGGCGTGGCCGAGCGCTTCAACATTCCTATGAACGAGATGGCGGAGGGAGCCTTTCGCGCCCAGGCCATGCCGCAACTCTCCATGGGCTGCGGGGTTTTCCTGCAGAGCGACATCGTGAACCAGCAGCGCAAGGGATGGCAGGCGGACG
>DATEPX010000124.1:0-3513 GCA_035272945.1 Terriglobales bacterium | reverse complement strand
CGACTGCAAGAAGTGCGAATCCGGCTCGGCGACCGGAGCCTAGAGCGCTTCATCAAAGTCCGGATGTACGGCTTCAATCTGTTCCTCCGCCCCTCCGCCTGCGCTTACTGAGGAGCGCCTTGCAAGGCGGGAGCGACCATGCACGTCACCTATCTCATCGGAATCGACAACTTCAAACGTGGTAGCGGGGGCGCGATTCCGACTTATAGCACCACCGTCATTCCATTCACGAGCGCGGACCGCCGCCGCAAGAATTCCTCCGTCCAGATTCCCAACCACTGTTGTAAGGGACACGCGCTCACACCCGATAACGTCCGAATAGACCATCGTGAACGCCGCTGGCGCTGCCGACGGTGTGGTAACGACCGCGCTGCGGCATTTAGGGATCGGCAACGGACAGGCTGAGTGCGCTCGCATAGTCAGGAGCACGCTCCCATCGGATCGGTATGTCGCCCTTCGCAACGGATGAAATCGCCTGGACCCGATTGTCGCACGCGAAGACTGCGCGAGGCGCCCGTACGGTGGCGCAACGCCTTGCAACGGTCTGCACCCAAACGCATCACGCAGCGTAGTCTCTGCTCGATGGGATAAACTTAGCTTCTCGTCTGCGTTTGCGTTGCGAGAAGCAAAGCTCGGCGCAAAGAACAAGCGGATTTGCTCGCCGACGAAACCGTGAGAGCAGGGGATGCCGTGCTCGAGACCGACAAAGTACCAGTGCCTGTCCGGTTTCACCTCGACACGAAAGGGCGCGTCGTTAGCTTCGCTATGAGACATTGATAACACCGCTCGCGCACAGCTCGGACCGACTGATGCCGACACCCGAGATGCACCGAATGCACGCGACGGGTGAGCTGCGTTTTCCTTTGTTCGCGCCATTGTGTGGAACCTGACGACGGACGCCAGCCGGCTGGACCTCGCACCCAGCAGCCCGTTCCGCGTCTCCGCGACGCTCGAGCGGACGATCTCATCCACATGGGCCACCGCCTCTAAGAGGCGCGAGAAACGTCATCAGTCGGAAGAGAACTCAATCGACCCGAACTGTCGCTGACGCCGTAACCGTATTGACGCCACTGAGAGGCGTTGCGCCTGAGTTCAAAACAACAATGTCGGTCACGGTGCTAGGTACGCCATCCTGCCCGGCATGTATGGTCACGTGAAAGACGCACTGTCCGGATGTCGTGGAAATACCGGTATTGGTCGAAGCGTTCATCACTGGAACCAGAGACACCCCCGCTTGCCCCACCAGGACTTTCACATTAGAGGGTGCAGAAGCGCCAGGAGAGCAATTCGCCGTATCGTCGGTAATGGCGATATGCGCGCTGGAGATTGTGTGTGGAGTCGTGTCAATAAACGGGAAGACAGCGCCCGGAGCCAGGCCGGAAAGCATGGAGCTTGCCACTACAAACTGACTGCCATCGCCGTTTGCGGACGCTTCCCTGGCAGGCAATACCACCGCGAGCGAAACGACCAGACCAACTGCGAGAACCACATAGTACTTTCGAGTCTTCATGGGGACCTCCTCTGAACTGATTCTCGAGGGGCCTGATCCCCTCGGCCAGCATCCGCGGAGAAAGCTACGATGAGCCGGGAAGGGCCTGCAACAGGCAGTTGCGGGCTGTCCGCTGATGCCCGCTCGTGACCGCGTCGGGACGAGCGTAATTGCCGGGGGACGGTGCACTGCGGTAAAGTTTCGTGCAAATTCAAGCGATTTTTCGGTAGGTCTCTCAGATTGCTCGTGGACGGTCCCGAACCACACAGCCGGGAAGAGCGCTCCGGGTCCCGCACGTCGGATCGTCTGGACTCCTGGAAAGAGATCGCGGCGTACTTCAAACGGGATCAGCGCACTGTGCGCCGCTGGGAAGAGAGCGAGGGCCTGCCGGTCCACCGGCATCAGCACAAATCTCGCGCGGCCATCTTCGCCTACAAATCTGAACTCGACGCGTGGTGGGACAACGGCCGCCAGAGGTTGGAAGGGGACGCGCAAACTACGGCTGCGAGAGGAACGAGACGGCTCATCTGGCCGGCTGCGGCAGCGGGGATTTTGCTAGTCGTTGGCGGGATGTTCGCACGCCACTGGCTGCGGGACAGGAGCATCCGGGCTCACGTCCAGTCGATTGCGGTCCTGCCGCTTGCGAATCTCTCTCAGGATCCAGGGCAGGACTACCTTGCGGATGGGCTAACCGAAGCTCTGACGACCAATCTCGGAAAACTCGGCGCCCTGCGCGTTATTTCCCGGACTTCGACTGCGCAATACAAGGGCACAAAGAAATCCATTCCCGAAATTGCACGCGAGCTGCACGTGGATGCGCTGGTAGAGGGTGCGGTCATGCGCTCCGGAGACAGGGTCCGGATTACGGCACAGTTGATTGAGGCACCGGCGGACCGGCATGTGTGGGCCGAAACCTATGATCGCGACGTCCGGGACGTGCTGGCATTGCAGGCTGATGTGGCGCGCGCGATTGCCGTGCAGATCCGTGGGAACCTATCCTCTATCCCGGCACCGCATGAAGCGATCCCGCTAAATCACGAGGTGTATGAGCTATATCTAAAGGGCCGCTACGCGCGGGATGAGGGCAGCGAGGATGGCCTGAAATTGGCCTTTGAATACTTCCGGCAGGCCCTGGAGAAGGATCCGCAATACGCACCGGCCTACGCGGGACTCGCCGACTGCTACGCCCATCTTCCCTTCTACTCGGAAACCCGTCCGGCAGAGGCCTTTCCCAAAGCAAAAGCTGCCGCGCTGAAAGCGCTGCAGCTCGATCAAACCCTGGCCGAGGCACATGCTTCCATGGCTTACGTGGAAACCTATTACGATTGGAACTGGCCGGGCGCCGAGGCAGAGTTCAGAAGGGCGCTTGAACTCGATCCAAATTATGCGGAAGCGCATCACTCCTACAGCAGATTCCTGGCTTCGCTAGGCCGCGTTGAGGAGGCCCGCGCGGAACTCAAGCGCGCCCAGGAGCTCGACCCGCTTTCCCTGTTGGTTCAGGCCAATAGCGGAGTCATCTCCTATTTTGGGCGGCAATACGACCAAGCCATTCAGGAACTGCGACAGATCAATCGCCTGGACCCGAAATTCTCTGTACCTTACTGGGGCCTTGGCCTCTGTTATGAACAGATGGGCGTGTATGAAGAAGCAGTCACCCAGTTGCAGAAAGCCATCGACCTCTCGGGGAGAGGGGCGAATGGTATTGCTTCTCTCGGCCACGCATATGGTCTGGCTGGTCGGCGCGGTGAGGCGCTGAAAATACTCCTCGAATTAGAGGAACGCGCCAAGAAGAGCTACGTATCCTCTTACCAGATTGCATTGGTTTATCTCGGTCTGCACCGGAACGATGAGGCATTGAAACAACTGGAGAACGCTTATCAAGAGCGCTCCACTCTTCTCACCTACCTTAAAATGGACCCCAGATTCGACCCGCTCCGCTCGGATCCACGCTTTGAGGACCTGCTCCGCCGCATTGGGCTTACGCATTAATCAGCGCCGCGATCACAGCGTCATCGGCCAGCGCG
>DATEPX010000123.1:0-4540 GCA_035272945.1 Terriglobales bacterium | reverse complement strand
TTTGCCGATGCGCTCCACTACAATGAGCAGCCCAGCGATCCGCCAATTCGGAGCCAGCGCCAACAGCGGGACGGCGCTCATTTGAACGACATAACCGAATAGCGTGATTGGCCAGAATTCACCGGTTCGCTCACTGAGGCGGCCTGAGACCAACCGCAGACCATACCCAAGAAGTTCGCCGAAGCCCGCAATAAATCCGACAAGTGTCGCGCTCGCACCAAGAATAGCGAGATAGGGGCCTGTGATGCTGCGGGCGCCCTCATAGGTGAAATCCGCGAAGAAACTCACCACGCCAATAAGAACCACAAATTTCAGCGCTCTGCTCTTTGTTGGGTTCTTACCGACTGAGGCATGATCTGCCATTGTTTCTTTTACGTGAATTGTAGTGAGATCAGGTTGTATCGCGTCCCGCGGAGCTTGACAAGATGCTGTTCACTTCACGTCTGTGGCCTGGCGTCTGCCCTGCCCGGCCTAGCATGATACGACGCGCTCCAGATCGCTAATTCGTTGACAGATTAGGAATGGTGCCGAAGAAGGGACTCGGTAGCCGTACTCCTTGAGAATCTATTGAAAAGAAGAGGTAAGCACCTGAAAAAGCTTGCCCAAACCTGACTTCCGCGTAAGAGCGATTCTAGATTTCCCAGTCTCACTGGGATATTCCACCCGCCGTGTGCGGGTAGCTTACCTGAGCCGGGAGAGAAGTAAACCAGAAAATTACGATTGTTTCCTCGCCATTAGCACCGCGTTTACCCGGTATTGAGTAGAAGCCGTCCCACATGCGGTAGAAGCGGGGTGGGAAGATGGTGAAATCGCTGTTTACGTCAGCAATGGGTGCTACGTGTTGTCCCGAAATTTGCCATGAATACGATGTGCACTTCCCGGTTGTCCACCGCCAACCGTGGCGCAGATGTCACGTGAGGGCTGAGGTATAGTAGGTTGTGCAATTCCCATTGCCAAATCAGGGGTACAAGAACTAGGTGTCGCCCCGGCAAAATGTTCCGTCTTCCTGGCATGATCCCGCTGGCTTCATGATCACCGAAGATGGCCTGTACAAGCGGGTCGTGACTCAACGGGGTTCCGATGATCACGCGTTCTATGTAGCGTGCGGCTTGCACGAGGAACTGGTCAGCGCAGGGATGGTTCTGGATTTTCAGGAAGAACCAGTGCCGGTAGAGCAGAGAGATTGGGCGCGTCTGCTGGTGCCCGAACAACTGGCGTTCGTGTCGTATCCTTGGGAATGGTCGTTCGACGAATTGAAGGATGCTGCGCTGCTTACTCTGGAGTTGCAGAAGAGGGCGCTCGCGTATGGCCTTTCCCTGAAGGATGCATCCGCGTATAACGTCCAGTTTCGTGGAGCGAAACCGGTCTTCATCGATACGCTCTCATTCGAGCGCAATGCCGGCGGCCCATGGATCGCGTATGAGCAGTTCTGCCGGCAGTTCCTGGCGCCGCTGCTGATGATGAGCTACGTCTCGCCCACCACGAACCGTTACCTGAGGGTAGACCTCGATGGATTCTCTCTACCGGAGGTGTCCCGGCTCCTGCCTGTGCGCACATGGGTACGCAGCGGACCGCTGCTTCACGTGCACCTGCACGCGCGAGCGGCTGGCCGCAGCGCGGGTCCGCCAAGTGGCACAGATTCTCACGCTGCGGATCCAAAGCTCCACTTGGTCGATTCTTTGCGGAACTCAGTTGAACGGCTGCCGGCACCCACTTGGCTATCGGCGTGGACCAATTACTACGAAGAGACGCGCTTCTACACGGCAGAGGCAGCTGAGTCGAAACAAGCGGCGGTGCGCGAACTGACTTCAGAACTTCGGCCCGCCATGGCCTTCGATCTCGGAGCCAATACCGGCCTACTCGCACAACTTCTAGCTGCAGACGGGGTCACCTGCATTGCCTTCGACCGCGATGCGGGTTGCATCAACCGCCTCTACGTGGAAGAACGCAGGCGGCCAAATTCGCGGATTCTGCCGCTGGTGATGGATCTGGCCAATCCCAGCCCGGCTCTGGGATTCGGACTGAACGCCACGCTTAGCCTGTTCGACCGTCCGCCGGCAGACCTTGTTCTCTGCCTCGCACTCATCCATCATTTGCACTTCACCGAGAGGCTTCCCCTGCTGCGCATCGCAAGTTTCCTTGCCCGGCTGGGGCGCTGGCTCCTTATCGAATTCGTGCCGCGCGAAGATCCCGCGGCCGACATACTCCGGCACGGGCGCGACGATTTCGAAGATTACACGCCAGCCCTTTTCCTCGAGAGCTTCGGCGAGCACTACCATCTCCGCAAGCAGAAGCCGGTCGCCAGCTCGATGCGCATACTCTATCTGTTTGAGAGGCGCGCATGATATGTCTGGCTGACTGGCGCATTCGCGCGAGCCTGCTCACTTGCTTCATCGTGGCTCCATTCCTGAAGTTCATTGCAGAAAATGAGTATGGATTTTTGCACGCCGAAGTGGCGGCAGGCGCGGTTCTGCTGCTGATTCCTTGTCTCCTGCTCGGCTGGCTCGCGCGCGGCAAGGCATTCTACGTAGTGGCAGGCTTCTGTATCGTGATGGCCGGGACCTATCCTCTAGTACATCTGGCTAAACCGCTCTTTCGAATGCGCCTTTGGGAAGGCGCTGCGCTGCTGACGCTGGGATCCGCGGCTCTGATGAAGGTGATGCGCGAGCGCTTCTTTCCGGTGATCGCAGTTTTTGCGTGGTCCGGAGTCCTAGCCGCTACCGGCCTGCATGCGCACGTGAATCTTCGAGGGGCGCTGGGCCTGGATGGGAACCGCAGCGGAAACGTGCTTTGGCTGCTGCTGGATGAAGAAATGGGTCCCGGGGGGTTCCCGGCGCGCCCCGAATGCGATGCCGCCCGTGAGAAGCTGTCGCAGACGCTGCTCAAATATAATTTCACCCTGTTCCCAAACGCGTATAGCAATTACGCTGGCACCATCGATTCGGTGCCCAGCATCCTGAATGGCCGCCTGCTCCAAAGCGCCGGAGAGTTGATTGTGCAGACCGGGGAAGGCAACCTGCGGCAGTACCAGATTCGTGCCAATAGCACCTTCGAGGGCTTTGCCGCCCAGGGTTACCACGTGATCGGCTATCAGCACTCTTCGATGCGGATGTGCGACCCCTCATTCGCCTCCGCGGAATGCCGGGAGTACGCCGAAGGGTTGCCAAGACTGCACGACGTGGGAACCTGGCTCGACCGTTTCCAATGGCTCGTGGGAAATTACCAGGCCAGCGATCCGTGGATGGTGAAGGCCCGAGGCTTCTTTCCCTTTCATCTGCGCATGAGGATTACTGGCCCTCTCGGGCTTGCCGATCTTTGGCCTGACCGCTTGGCTCGCGAGATTCTGAAGGAAAAGAAGCGGACTTTTTTCTTCGTACACCTGATGACTCCACACTCGCCTTACCTGTACCGTCCGGACGGCAGCATCCGCCACATGAAGGAATGGATCGAGGACCGTGCTGACGAGCGAGTGACCGGCAGTGAATACGATCACCGTTATGGCCGCTACTGCGAGCAAGTGCAGTTCGTAGCAGGACAACTCGACTCCTTCCTGCGAACGCTCAAGTGGAGTGGCGATCTCGAAAGCATGACGGTTGTGATTCACGGAGATCACGGCTCGCGCATCCGCCGTTTGCTGCGGCCCGCACCTGGAAATGCCTCATCTGAAGATGTAGATGCGGAGGAAATCGATTTCGTCGACCCGCCTCCAACACGCGACCTGCTCGACCGCTTCTCCACGCTTCTGGCGGTAAAGCGCGCTGGAGCCAAGGCAGCCGCTGTCGATCAGGAAAAACATAGCGTGCTCACCCTGCTATCACGTGTGCTTTATCATCGCGAACCGCGTGATGGCGCACAGGCCAGTGACCGCGTTTACCTGTTTGACAGCCAAAAGCGCTATCGCCCTATTGATATACTGAAGTACTGGAGGTAAGAATGGATCCGCTAACTGCAGTTTATCTGGATCCGGCCACTGGAAGCATGGCCTGGCAGGTTGCTATCTCGAGTATTCTGGCCATCGCGGCCACCTGTCGTATCTACTGGGGGGAGCTAAAGCGTCTGCTGCACCTCGGCAGCACCGACGCCCCCGCCGACGCAGACCGCCCTCGTCCTCCCCAGCCGTAACCTGGAGTGGGCCCGGGAAAACTCGGTCCGTGTCCTTCCCGTCCTTTTTGCGTTACCGTGACGTGTGTTGCCGGTCGAGAACATCCTTGCGTTGTCTTATCAGGGACTCATTGCCGATGGAAAGCTTTTCTACACGGCGCGGGATTGTAACAGAACCAGGCCTCCCTGTTACGGGGTACAACTCTTTTGTGCTCTTGAGTTGAGGGTCAGAAAACGTCCAGAATTTCGGGCAGGGAAGCAATGGTAGCTTGCTTCTAATCCGTTGGCTCTAGAGAGCTGGTGCCGAAGAAGGGACTCGAACCCCCACGCCCTTGCGGGCACATGGACCTGAACCATGCGCGTCTGCCAATTCCGCCACTTCGGCAAGTGACTCGGATGCGGCGGTTTCGGGCCGCTTTCCAGGAAAGGACTGCAAGGG